>JAOAFA010000123.1 GCA_026416535.1 Deltaproteobacteria bacterium | reverse complement strand
GTCCTAGGTTATAACTCATTTACCGGTGCTCTTTTCTCAAAGACGAAACCTTCAATAGGTTGCATGCCGCTGATGTTAGTGACGAAGGAGAGGTAAAATCATCAAAAATCATAACAACGATAGAAAATGAAGACATGCTTTAATGTACTCTCAGGACTATTGCATGAGGATAATATAATGATTTTGGCAAATGACGACAGGACAGAAGATTACCTGATCTCAGTCTATAATGTCAATCTCAGTGAGGGTTATAAATGGAAAAAGGTTTTCAAAGATTCACAAACGGCCGTTCTAAAGCTTTTTGATGATCATACTTATATATTACTCTTGGAAGGTCTTAGATTTTTCAAATTATCCACCAACGGGGATATAATTTTCCAAGAAATAGTCGAAAAATAACACATCCCATAGACTATCGTTATGAGAACGATGCCTTTAGCTCTGTTGATTTTCAACTAAAAGGGTGTTAGCCTTCCTTGGTTATGACAACTATTATCAAGAAGATCTTAGTTACTATAACCAAAAAGTTGTATTTATCACCAATAGATTTTTTTAAGACTATCTACGGAAATAGCTATTTTATATTTAACCTGTTTTTGTGTGTTCTTTATACAACCATATTTAATCTCCCAATCTACTATATTTATAGAAGCGAATCATTTTTTAGCAGTGAATATCTTATCATTTCTTATTTTCTTACGACTCTTCTAAACTACGTTGTCTTTCTATGTATATCCTTAATAAGGCCTTTATTTTATATTTCTATAGTTGTGCTCTTTGTGTTTTCTTCGATTGTGGCGTTTCTTGTGGTAAACTTTAAGGTAAAGATCAACATGAATTCGGTAGCCCTTGTATTTGAAACAAATATTCACGAGGCCTCTGGAGTTGCAGGCAGTGAAATGATATGTGTGGTCCTAATAGCCTTTCTACTTAGCCTTGTTTTAATTTTTATCTATAGAAAGTTTATAAAGGATATTCCCTACAAAGTTGTCATTTACTTTGTTATCTTGCAAACATTTTTCATTAATTTTCCCATTATGAAATTTTTCTCATTCAAATTTAGAGGAATTCCCAACGATCTATATATTTACAGTAAACAATACATTGGAGAGAAGAAAAGGTCCATAAAAATGTCACAAAAAAGGATTGATCTCTCTAAAAAATACAAGTTTTCGTATAAGAATAGTGATCTTGTGGTTGTGTTGATCATCGGAGAGGCAGAGAGAGGACTTAATTATTCATCAAATGGATATGAAAGGGAGACTGATCCAAATTTGAAAGCATTGGAGGCTATATCATACAAAAACGCATATTCTTGTGGAACCATTACAAGGGTATCAATACCCTGTATGCTAACGAGGGCAACATTTGGTAACCAGGATATTTCGAAGAAAGAAAAGTCAGTTATAAGCATATTCAAAAGCTTGGGATTTAAGACATTTTGGATCTCTAACCAAGGTGTCATGGGTGAGCATGAAACTCCTATAACTCCTGTGATTAATGAGAGTGATAACAAGATATTTGTGAACATAAGTGGTGCATTTGAAGATAAGGATGTCCTAGATGAAAATATACTACCTGTCTTTAAGAGGATTGTCTCACAAAATTTAGAGAAAGCCTTTTTTGTAATACATCTCATCGGGAGTCATTGGTATTATGAACATCATTATACAGAAAGATTTAGAAAGTTTACACCCGTATGCAAATCGAAGTTTGCCCAAAAATGCACTAAAGAGGAACTTTATAATAGTTATGACAATTCTCTCTTATACACAGATTGGGTAGTAAGTGAAATAATGAAGATGACAAGTAACAAGAATGCCATCGTTTTCTTCGTCTCTGACCATGGAGAGTCACTAGGTGAAGATAATATATATACACATTGGGTAGAACACACAAACAGAATAGAGCAGAGATCTATAGCATGGTTTGTGTTTGTATCTGATGAATACAAAAGAAGGCATCCTAATTTGTTTGAAAGATTAAAAGAGAATAAGGATAAATATATCAGTCACGACAATCTTTTTCATTCACTATTGGATTGTGCATTAATTGAATCTGAGATAATAGATAAAAAAATGAGCATCTGTCAGCATATTGAATAAACCTCTTTTGTATTGCATTATTCTTTATATTGGTATAAATACAAACTTTAAAATAGTTTGGGGGTGAAGAGGATTTAGAGATGAGGCTTGTCGTCGTAGGACTTGGAAGCGAATTAATGGGAGATGATTCAGCGTGTTTAAAAGTTATAGATATGCTGAGCAAGACCTCTTACCGATTTGTAGATTTTAAGAAATGTTGCTCGACCGGATTCGAAATCATGGAGAGCATTGAAGGGTATGACTCTGCAATAATCCTTGATACAATCTGTACGGGGAGATTTAATAAGGGGGATATAGTTAAGATTGATCCAAGACAAATACAATTTTCAAGGCGGATTTCAAGCTTCCATGATTTTGACCTAATGACCTCGATCGAATTGGGAAGAAGCCTCGGACTCAAAATACCAGTCGATATAGAGATCTATGGCATAGAGATCGAGGATCAGATTGAATTTAAGGAAGAGATCTCTGAGGAGGTTCATGTAGCAGTTAAAAAACTTGCTGAAATGATAAGTAATCAGTTGGAAAAAATAGAAATTTTACAAGACAAAGGTTTCAAATTAACTGGAGGAAAAACCGATGGGTAGCATAAATTTAAATCTGAGAGGTATACGTCTCAAGATCGGTATTTTCGGAACTCCAAAATCTGGAAAATATTCATTTCTACAGAGTATGTGCAAGGTCACCTCTACTCAGGGGAACCTCCAATTGTTCTCTGACGATAACGGTGATGTATTCTCCTTTGTCCCAATTATTAAATCTGTCTATTCTGAAAATATAAATCTTCAAGTCAAGATAATGAGTGCAAGAGATAAAAAAGGTGATGGTATAGTCTGGCAATCTATATTTAAAGATATAGACGGTCTGATATTTTTGTGCAGAGCAAGGAAAGAATACATTACACAAATAACAGAGTTTTTGCACAAAATGCAGGAGTTTATAACACATTTTGGTCCACGTGAATATTCAGTCCCGGTAGCAATTTTTTACAATAAGTTTGAGTCAGATATATCTATTGAAGAATTGAACAAAAAAGTTAATGTTTCAAATTTAAAATTCTTTTCGGGAGACCTTTCAGATATATTGCCATTTATCTCAGCGGTAAGATTTGTTGTAAAGGAGAGTCTTAAAAAACATCAAGTAGATTATGAAAAGATAGGGGGTAAGAGAAATATTGAAGATGCATTTGAAATTGTGGAAGTCTTCAGACCAGCGGGCGTTCAGATAGCGGAAAGCAGTGTGATTATTAATCCTCCAATAGAAGAAGATGACAAGATGCCTTCTATCTCCACACCGAAGGCAGAAGATAAATCAGTAGGCACACTAAAAGAAGAGGATATCGAAGAGTTAAGTGAGCTTGTTGAAGAAAGGCAACCCTCGTCGGATAGCACAGTAAGGATCAAGACGCCAATAATTGATTTTGTGAGTATCTTTGAAAAAGGGGATTTGGTGCAGAAAATGGTTGGCGAAATTGAGCAGGCCTCTCAGTTTTTCACCCTGAAAATATCGGATTTAAAGAGGGAATACATATCTTTTCAACAGTTTTTTGAACAGATTCAATCAGCATACAACTCCCTGAAGGAAGAAAACCAAAATTTATCGGAAAAACTGACTAAAATGAAATCTGCTTATGAGGAAATTGTCAAAAAGGGAAGTGATGTGGAGACTATACGTGCCAAGTATGAAGATACTAAGAGAACTCTTGAGGAGAATAATAAAAAGATAGAGGAGATGAACCAAAAGATTTCGAGTTTAGAAAGAGACTTAATAGAGAAAGAGAGGCTTATTCAGGACAAAGAGTCGCTACTTGCTATAAAGGTTACAGAGGTTGATGAGTTAAAGGCAAGGCTAAAACATTCGGATACTGAAAAGGAAAAGCTATCTATTGAAAGAAGAGGACTTACAGACAAACTGACGGTCTTAGAATCTAAGTTTAAGGCTGTTGAGGAGGAGAAAAACCGCCTTCTCGAAGAAAATTCTAAGATTCAAGAGGAGATGCTCGCATGCCGTGCAGAGGCTGAAGAACTACAGACCAATCTTGGTATAAAAGAAAGGGAACTTGGGGAGCTCAAAAAATCAAGCGAGGAAGAGATTAATAAACTTAAAACCGAAGTAGCCGCATTGAGAGCTGAACTTGCCGATAAATCAGTTCCTTCTAATGACGAAGAGATAAGGAGACTTTCATCTGAACTTGTTAATCTTCAGATAGAACTAGCCCAAAGAGATGACAGGATAAAAGAGCTTGAAGAATCATTAGCAAACAAAATAAAAGAATTAGAAGAACTCAAATCCCTAAAATCTCCCAAACCATCAACAACATCTGAGACTATAACACCTCAAATGCTTGCAAAAACTATTATCTCCAACTTAAAACTGAGATATTGGGATGATATGATAGCATCACTTAAGGATGGTACATTCCAGAAGAAATATAATCCAGTATTTATGGAACTTAAAAAGGCTTATGATAGTAAGATCCCAGAGAATGTAGAGAATCGTGATGTTTTTTTCCAGGCTGAGCTTAAGGCACTCCTTGAGGAGTTAAAAAAGAATATCATATAGGGGGTTATATGGAAGATACAGTGTCATATATACAGCGGCTCGAGGGCGAGGAGAAAAAGGTTAGGGCAATGGCGGATATAGGAATAGCTATGTCCTCTGTGGTTGATTTAGATATACTGTTGGAAATAATAATGAGGAAGGTCACGGATATTATGAAAGCCGAGCGTTCTACACTCTTTCTAATCGATAGCGAGTCAGGAGAACTTTTTAGTAAATTAGCTCAGGGAATTACAATCAAGGAGATAAGATTGAAGTTGGGAGAGGGAATCGCCGGTTATGTTGCGCAGACTTGTGAGCCAGTCATTGTAAATGATGCCTATAAGGATGAGAGATTTAATGATAAAATAGACAAGATTACTGGTTTTAAGACTCAATCAGTAATCTGTATTCCGTTAATTAATAAATCAAAGGAACTTACAGGTGTATTGCAGGTTTTGAATAAGAAAGACGGTAGCTTTGACGAGTCAGATCTCTCGCTTTTAAGGGCTCTAGGTTCTCAGATAGTAGTAGCAATAGAAAACAACAAACTCTATCAGAGGCTTCTTGAGAAGAATGTTGAACTCGTAAGGCTGTCGGATGAACTACAAAAAAAGTATTTTGAGCTTGATCTCCTATACGACATTGAAAAAAATATATCTCAGGCACAATCACTCGACGAACTTCTCAATGCTATAATAGTCAAGGCTATGTCGGTAATAGGTGCAGAGGCAGGTTCAGTCTTGCTTTTGGACGAGGATGGAGTAAATCTCTATTTTAAAGATGCTATTGGAGAAAAAGGTGAAGAACTTAAAAGAATAAGATTTAAAGCCACAGAAGGAATAGCAGGATGGGTTGTATCGAATAAGACCCCTGTAATATCAAATAATCCCCAGAATGATGATAGACACCTAAGATCCATAGCTGAAAGTATCAATTACTTTCCTAGGAATATCATTTGCGTCCCTCTTATGTATGGTGACAAAGTAATTGGTGCATTTGAACTATTAAACAAATCCAATATGTTTGACTTTAATGAAAATGACCTCAAGATGCTCACACTTTTTTCAGGGCAGGTTAGCAGAGCTGTAGATATGTTTCAAAATAGAGAAGAAAGAGAGCGAAATTCTCGCCTTGCCCTTATTGGTCAGATGCTTTCAAGTTTACTACATGACTTCAAGACTCCTATGACAATCATATCTGGATATTCTCAGCTTATTGCGATGGAAGAGGACAGGGCAAAGAGAATGGCATTTTCAGATCTTTTAATGAAACAGTTCGAGATCTTAAACAATATGATTAGGGAGGTGTTATCCTTTGCCAAAGGTGATTCGCAGATCTTGATAAGAAAGGTGTTTGTGGGTAATTTTCTCAATGAAGTAAAAGAGCTACTTGTACCGGAAATTTCTGGTAAAAATATTGAGCTGGTAATTGACATAAAATATGATGGACCTGCCAGATTTGACGATATAAAGATAAAGAGAGTCTTAATTAATCTAGCACGAAATGCCATAGAAGCAATGCCAGGGGGTGGTAGACTTATAATTACGAGTGAAAAGCTGGAAAATAAATTGATTTTTAAAGTTTCTGACTCAGGCAGTGGTATCCCGGAAAAGATAAAAGATAAACTTCTCAAGAAGGCATTTGTTACATTTGGTAAAGAGACTGGTACAGGCCTTGGTCTTGCTATAGTAAAGAAGATTGTCGATGAACATAGAGGAGAGATAAATTTTGAAAGTTCTTCCGACAAAGGAACCACGTTTATAATATCTATGCCCGTGCTTGAAAACATTTAGATGAGGACAGGGCTTATGCGCTCTAAAGAACTTAAAGCGTTTGTTGAATATATCTCTCATTCAGCACTTGATATCCGAAGGAGAGAGAGGACAGGTATAATTGAGGCAGTATATTCAGAGTATAAGGAACCTGAGGTCCTTTTGGATATTGCAAAGGCTTTGATAAGAAGAAAGGCCCCTTTATTTTTTACCCGGGTAAACGCAGAGAAGGCAGATTTTATTCTAAGTCATATTGATGGACTCATATATGTCCCAGAGGCCCAGATTGTTTATATGCCACATAAGAAAAGGAAGAGGGTAGGGCTCGTAAGTGTTGTAAGTGCTGGGACCTCTGACAGACTGTTCCTTGAAGAGGCATGTCTAACACTGAACTTTCTTGGGAACAACTATGCAAAGATATCCGATGTGGGTGTAGCAGGTGTCCATAGAATAATCCCCTATTTAAAAACCCTTAAAAGGTCAAGTGCTGTGATAGTTGTGGCCGGAATGGAAGGTGCGCTACCCTCCCTAATTGGAGGAATCGTCAATGTCCCTGTCATAGCAGTGCCAACACCAATAGGTTACGGTGTGTCATATGGTGGATTCGCGGCTCTTTTAGGAATGCTCTCTTCTTGCTCTCCAAATGTGTGTGCTGTAAATATTGGAAATGGCTTTGGGGCAGCGTGTATTGCATCACTAATAAATCATAAAAATTATAAAAGAGGTAAATAATGGGAAGAGTTTTATTTATAGATCTTTCAAACGGGATCTCGGGTGATATGTTCGTTGCTGCCCTGGTCAATATGGGGATTCCAAGGGATGTGATTGAATGCGAACTACCGCTATTGAAACTAAGAGGTTATAAGTTTGTGATTAAAGAAGAGACAGTGGCAGGTATAAAAGGTTGTTCTATTAATATCGAGGTTAAAAAAAATGATAAGACCCACAGAAAATTTTCTGAGATAAAAAAATTAATACTCGATTCACATATCAGCGATGGTGCAAAGCGAATAGCCATTGACATATTTACAAGACTTGCTAATGCAGAATCTGTTGTTCATTCTGTCAAGCCAGATGAGGTTGAATTTCATGAAGTGGGTTCAATAGATTCAATCGTTGATATAGTAGCCTCAGCCGTATGCATAAATTACCTTAATTGTGAAGAAATCATAGCCACTACACCCATCTTGTCCACAGGCTCTGTTAAGGGCCGTCATGGGACTATCCCGCTACCAGCCCCTTCAGTTGTAGAGCTTCTTAAAGGAATCACTGTAAAATTTGAAAACAGAGGATATGAGATGATAACCCCCACGGGTGCAGCTATCATAACATCCATTGCGAAATTTACTAATGATATACCCCCCTTAATAATCAAAGCTAGAGGGTATGGTTTCGGGACCACAAGGAGGAAGGGTTATTTCCCCGCACTCATTGTATACGACGCCGAGTACTTTTCAGATGCAAAGCTGTTTACTGATATTCAAGTAGAGGCAACCATTGATGATATGAATCCCCAGATATATTCTTACCTTGTAGAAAGACTATTTGAGGTAGGGGCTAGTGATGTATTTATTACACCTGTATTAATGAAGAAGGGAAGACCCGCGCATAATGTCACAGTCATTGTTGAACCTAAAAAAATGAATGATATACTCGGAATTCTTTTTTTAGAGAGTACTACCATAGGTATTAGATACAATCCAATAAACCGTGTGAAACTAAGCCGTGAGGAACAAAACATTAAAACAGAGTTTGGTATTGTAAGAATAAAGATTGCAAGGGCTGGCACTGATATCATAAATGTACAGCCAGAGTACGAAGATGCAGCAAGGATTGCTAGAGAAACAGGGATTCCTCTGAAAGAGGTCCTTAATAGAATTATCACTGCCTACTTTAGTTCTGGAGAAACGACCAAATGTTAGATAAGATAAAGGTTGCCTTTGTCTATGTACCAGATGGCATAGTCAGGAATATAAAAGAGGAATTGGAATTAGAAGGAGTAGAACTTATAGTTTTAAATGATGAGGCAATTGAGAATTTAGATAAAATAGCAGGATATAACCTTTTAATAGTGGATTTTTCAGGCAATAGAGAAGAAGCTAGTAAACTTGTTAGAAGAATAAGGGGAGCCTCCAAATTCGCAAGGATACTCATATTAGTTCAGGTGGACCAACTCTACATTCTTGAAAATGAATACGGATACTACGATGACTATCTCAACAAACCATTTAAACCCCACCATCTTTTATATAAAATAAAATTAAATCTCAGGTTACTTAGGTTGTTAGAGGGTGGAATTAGTAAGACAGATCAGTTCGAACTCCTCTCTGAGATTGCAAATAAACTTGCCCGTGCAGACAACTTTTATGACACAGTCCATTTGGTTGCTAAAAGAATCGCTAAATACTTAGGTGTTATGCGCTGCTCTATTATAGTTGTCCCGGATGATGAAAAAGAATTTATAATGATTTCCACATCAGATAACGACAGACTTTTTAAGATGCCTCTTAAGCTTGATAAGTACCCCGAGATAAAGGAGATAATAAAGACAAGAAGACCTTTCGAAATAAGCGATGTAGAGAACTCATTTATACTAAAAGAATTTAATAGAGAGCTCAAGGAGGCTGGGATACGATACATATGTCTTATCCCTATTAATGATATCAACGAATTTTTAGGTGTGATTTTCATTAGGGATAATAGAGAGAGACATCTATCTGCAATAGAACTTGATTTCATGACACTAGTGGGAGAAATAATAGGAATATTCTTCAACAATTCAAAATTCTTAAACGAGATGAAGTCTATATCTAGGGATATGGCATCAGAAATTAAATCGATGGAGTTTACTCTGTCAAAATTAAGGGAAGACAGAGATTTTCTAAATGACTTGATTCAAGACGCCATTGAAGGAATCATTATTACCAACATAGACGGCAATATACTTGTATTTAACAAAACAACTGAGAAGGTCCTGGGATATTCTAGTGTTGAGGTTGTTGAAAAGATGAGAATACAGGATTTGTTGCCACAGGATTATTCAGAGGATATTATTGAGGAATTCAACAACAAAAGGTTTGGTTCAAGGGCTATAGTTTCAATGGGGAAGAAACTCCTCATAGGTAAGAAAAAAGAATCAATCCCTGTTATGTTAAATGCTAAATTAATAGGTAAGAGTAAGGACTTTCTTGGAATAATCTGGCAGTTTGTTGATATGCGGGAATTAATCAATGCCCAAGAGAAGTTGGTGGAGCTCACTGAAAATCTCGAGATAGCCCGTAAAAAGGCGTTTACAGCGGCCCTAGCAGGGACAGCTGCCCACGAAATGAATCAACCACTACAGTCGATTATGGGATATGTCGAGTTACTAATGAGAAGAGTCAAAGAGGGCACTTTAGAACACAAGTATCTTACAACAATAAATCAAGAGTGTGAAAGGATGGCACAGATTATAAAGAATATAGGAAATATCACAAGATATAAAACAAAAGAGTATGTTGGATCAGCCAGAATCATTGATATAAACGAGGGTGGAGAGGATAAGGAGTAAAATATGAATTTTCTCACATCTCCGGAACTCATAAGCTTTGAAGAATTTTCAAAAGGTATAATCTCCGTATATAATGAAGAACAACTCATAAGAATCACAGCTAATACCTTAAAAGCTTTATTTCGAGATTATCATTATTGTATTAGACTTTTTTCTGAGAGGGAGGGAAAGATAACATCGACCATAGCTGAAGGACCTATAATTCATTCTGAATTACCTATTATAAAAATTAAAGAATCTACTGCGAAGAAAATGGGGGTCTATAAGGACTCGCACTACTTTAAAGGCATTATTGAATTCACAGAAAAGTATCACAATATCTTCAAGGAGACCTCCGATGGGACAGGGACACCCATCGTTTATAAAGGTGAGTTACTAGGGCTCATAAATTTAGAGAGTTCGAGTGGCGCATTAAGACAAGAGGATAAGCTGCTTATGATTCTATTTGCAAACCAATTAGCCGTCTCTGTAAATAATATCAGGCTGCTAAATAGGACAGAGACTTACCGAAACTTTCTCTACGGGATTATTGATAATGCCGGGGTATTAATCTCAGTTGTGGATTCTGACGGCAGAATAATTCTAATAAATAGATTCTTCAAAGAAAAGATAGGGAGGGAGTTTAAGGATATAATAGGGCACCCTGTAATAAGTTTTTTCCCTGCCTCAGAGCGTTTGAAGCTCCATAGGGCCTTCCTACGACTCAAGAGTGAAAAAATTAACAAGACAAATCTTTCACTCTTATTTAAGCAAGGTGATATGGAGTTTAATATGAATATGACACTTACGCCTCTACGAGATACATCGGGTGAGTTGCAGTATATAGTGGCTATTGGGATGGATGTCACAGAATTTTTGGACCTAAAAAACCAGTATGAAGATGCGAGAAAGCTTGCTACTATAGGAGAGTTTGCATCTCAGATTTCACACGAGTTGAATAACCCAATCACCTCAATAAAAGTTTACACAGAATATGTAAAAAAGAAAATTGGCTCCGGAAATTTTGATCTCTCAGATATATCTGAAAAGATTGATAGAATTGAGACCACAATAGACAGGATTCAGTATTTTGTAAAGTCTATTGTCAATTATGCAAGACCTTTTTCAGAAAATAGAGAAAGGGTAAAACTAGCCAATCTGATTAATCAGGCACTCTACTTTTGTCAATATCTGATCGAAAAAAATAGGATAGAAACCGCTATAACTGTGGATCAAAGCATATTCATCACTTGCTACCCCAATCAGCTTTCTCAAGCGATCGTAAATCTAATTACAAACGCTATTCAGGCAATGGAGGAGGGTGGTAGATTAACAATAGATGGGAGATCGGAAGATGATATGGTGGTAGTATCAATAGGCGATACAGGTAAAGGAATACCAGAGGATATTAAGAACAAGATATTTGAGCCCTTTTTCTCAACAAGGAAGCTTAATGGGGGGGTTGGACTTGGTCTCACAATAGTTAAAAATGCGATAAGTGCCCATAACGGGAAGATTGAAGTAGAGAGCGAAGTTGATAAGGGCACAACATTCAGAATTTATTTGAAATATGAATAACGAGGATATTAGGGAAGGTTTCAAATTAATATGTGGTCAAGAAGATGGGATACTACTTTTACATGGATTTACAGGGACACCATATGAGATGCGACCTGTTGGTGAATTTCTTTATCATAAAGGCTTTACTGTGCTTTGCCCAAAGTTGGCAGGTCATGGCACAACTGAAGAAGATTTGAACAAGTGCAGATTCTATGACTGGATAAATTCAGCAGAAAGAGCACTAGGCACCCTTAGTAGAGAAGTCAAAAATGTCCATGTATTGGGACTATCCATGGGTGGACTAATAGCTATCAAACTTGCGGCAGTTCACAAAGAAATAAAAAAGCTCATTGTTATTGCCTCTCCTTTCTACCTCAAAGGGGGAAATGCCCTATTTGTTAACGCGTGCAGAGTTCCTATTTTTAGAATGTTGGTTAGAGCAGTAAAAAAACCAGAACCTCGGGATGATAGATATAAAAAGATATGGAGCAAAAATCCATCTTATAGAAAGGTTCCAACAGCCGCCTCTTATGAGTTTTATAAGCTTATGCAGAGTGCGAAGAAGAGTATAAAGGATGTTCGCCAGAGTACTATGTTTATTTATTCAAAGTCAGATAGAGATGTAAGTATAGGAAATCTATCCGTAATGGCATCAATGATTGGTAGTAGAGATGTGTATATTTTAATAGTAGAAAAAATGGGGCATCTCATAACCTTAGAAGATGAGAATATTAAAGTTTTTGAGAAGATATTTGAATTTATCAAACAATGACTGGAGGTATTATGGAGAAAAAGTATATTTTATCAATTGATCAGGGAACCACAAGTTCTAGGGCTATTATATTTGACACCAACTTTAATATAGTAAGCATTGGACAAAAAGAGTTTAACCAAATATATCCAAAGCCCGGGTGGGTGGAACATAACCCAGATGAGATATGGGAAAGTATAAGAGTCTCAGTCTTAGAAGCGCTCGCAAATGGTAAGATCGATAGTAAGGAGATAGCGGCTATAGGGATAACTAATCAAAGAGAGACGTCATTTTTTTGGGAAAAAGAAGGTCTAAAACCTGTATATAATGCAATTGTGTGGCAATGTAGAAGGAGTTCAGATATCTGCAATAGACTCATTAAACAGGGTCTGGAAGATAGAATTAAGAAAAAGACAGGGCTTGTTGTGGATCCCTATTTTAGTTCTACCAAGATTATATGGCTGCTGAAAAACATCCCGGAGATTAGGGTATTAGCAGAAAAGGGAAAGATTGTATTTGGGACGTCAGATACATTCGTCCTATCAAGACTTACATCGGGAGATATCCATGCAACTGATGTATCTAATGCCTCAAGAACAATGTTGTTCAATATTAGAGATTTAAGCTGGGACACCGAAATATTAAAGTTATTTAAAATACCGGCTGCAATTTTACCAAAGGTTATGCCATCTGCAGGAGTATTTGGTTATACCAAAGGGCTAGATTTCCTACCGGATGGAATCCCGATATCGGGGATTGCAGGGGATCAACAGGCGGCCCTTTTTGGTCAGTGCTGTTTTGATGAAGGGGAGGCAAAAATAACTTATGGTACTGGGGCGTTCCTTCTTACTAACACAGGCGATAAGATAAAGGCATCAAGATATGGATTACTCACAACAATAGCATGGCAGATAGGTGACAGGGTTACATACGCCATTGAGGGTTCCGTATTTATTGCTGGTGCAGTAATTCAATGGTTGCGGGATGGACTAAAGATTATCAAGAGTTCCAAAGATGTTGAAAAGCTTGCAGATTCTGTCCCTGATTCCGGTGGTGTAGTAGTAGTCCCCGCATTTGTTGGATTAGGTGCCCCTCATTGGAAGAAAGAAGCTAAAGGACTAATCTGGGGAATTACCAGAGGCACTTCAGATGCCCATATTGCAAAGGCTTCAATTGAATCTATTGCCCTCCAGTCAAACGATATTATAGAGGCAATGGAAAAGGACATGGGTAAGAAAATTAAAAACTTAAAGGTTGATGGAGGAGCCGCAAAGAATGACTACCTCCTATCTTTTCAGGCTACAATATCAAACAAAAAGGTAATTCGTCCTCAGATAACCGAAACAACTGCTATGGGCGCGGCCATGCTCTCAGCCCTTGGAGTAGGACTTGTCAAAGATACAAAGACATTGAAAAAAAGGTTCAAAGTGGACAAAGAATTTACTCCTTCTCTAAAATCACTTCCAATAAAAGAAATAAAATACAGATGGCAAGAGGCATTAAGACGGGTATAATATGCTAACCAGAGTTAAAAAGACTTACACTCCCATTGTTTTAATCTTGTTATACCTTCTAATACCCATATGTGGATGCGTTGAAAGGACATATCTAATAAGCAATGCGTTTGATAAGCTTGGAATAAAACCTGAAAATAACAATCTGTGTACTGCCATTATTTCATTAGAGAAGATTTCCTATATTTTATGTGAACCCGAGAAGAGAGCATATAAAATTAAAATTATTTTATCAGATCCTAATAATGCTGTATTGATTATATTTCCTGAATACAACGTTAATGGCAATCCATTGGAAAGTATTATAGAAAGGGACATTGGAAAGATTAGTATCTCAATATCATACCTCATTGATAGCGATGACCTTGTTGATGACATTAAAAGGGGTAAAAAGGTCAGGTTGAAGATAAAATCACTCCCTATGGAACAATATACCATTGATGCGTTATTCTTTGTTGATAGATTCTTGATAGAAAGAGTGACAGGTAGAGATAAACTTAGGTAAATAAATTTGGGATGTATTTGACATATCTTAGAGATAATAATCTTTGCTTTGTATATTTACTTGATATCATTGTAGAATTTTTCCTTGTATGTGGTATAGAACTTGAGTAGTATATTTTCGGCTTGATTTTTACCATGGGTAGAAATTTGAAGTTAGGCAATCGACTTTTATTATACATACTTATCCTACTTTTAATAGATCCAGAATTTTTGGGTGCTGACGAGAAAGAGATAGATAATTTGAGGAAGGAGAGAGAAAGCATTGAATCTCATTTGATCACCTTGGATAGGCAGTATCGAGATATTACTGATAAAATTAGCAGACTCAAGTCCAAAAAGGGATTAAGTATACTTGAAGAGGCAGAGCTTTTAAGTTTAATGGCTCAGGCTCAAAGCATATCTGTGCAAATTGAGAAAAAGTATGATGAACTCGAAAAGATTAATGAAATATTGAGACAACAAGGTTTTGACATAAATAGAAGTAACCAGGATGTATTAAAGCTCAGAATATTAGAGGCAAACCAGCTTGAAGGACCTGCCGAACTCCGAGAGAAGGTCCTTATACTTAAGGACAGAGAAAACAGACTCCTCAGAGAGATTCAGAAATTAGAGGCGATAGAGAAAAGGATGAGGCTTAGGGAAGAATCTCAGGCCTTCATTAGAGAGCAGTCTCTATTCGATGAAGATTCGGTCATATCTGTCGTAAGGAAAAATGTCAAAGGTGTTGCCGAGGGTTCATCTCATATACCGATTAGTGGCAAAGAGGATAAATCTGGATATGACACAAATATTAGTGGAGATCTGAGTACAACTACAACTTATTCGTCGACCAATACATCACCCCAGGATATCAAAATAAGAATCGAGGTAACATACGAGAAAAGTGGAATTATTAATCAAATGAATATTGGGAAGGATAAGTCGTTTCTGATAGACATAGATCTTGGAAGTATGAACCCGGATGAATTAAGAGAAAAGATAGAATTGTTGAAAAAGATCTATGAAGAGCTTTCCATAAAAAGGAGTAGTATAGAGAAGAGAGCACAGGAGATTGAAAAGCTTTTTAAAGAAAAGAAGAAGTAAAATATAGCTTCGCTTTTTCTTGAAATATCAAAAGTTAATTAATATAAGGGGATTTCAAATCAGGAGGTAATTTGATGTCAGAGAACAAGACCCCACACAATGATCCATTAGAGAATGTAAAAGAATTTACCCTTAGGGCATTGGTTATTGGACTTGTACTTTGTGTAGTCTTGGGTGCTGCAAATGCCTATCTCGGGCTTAAGGCTGGTATGACGATAGCCGCTACCTATCCAGCCGCTGTTATCGGCATGGCGGTATTAAGGTTATTTAGGGGAACTCTTTTAGAAGAGAACATGGCCAGAACCGTCGGCTCAATTGGTGAGTCGGTTGCTGCTGGTGCGATCTTTACTATACCAGCATTTTACATTGCGAAGATTTGGCCCGAATTTGATATGTCACACTACTGGGAATCTTCGGCCATCATGGCGATCGGAGGTATAATTGGAATCCTGTTTGTCACAATGTTAAGAAGGGTGATGGTAGAGGACAGAGACCTTCCTTTCCCCGAGTCCGTGGCTGCTGCTGAAATACATAAAGCAGGTAGGAGTGGCGGGACGGGTGCTAAGTTTTTATTTGGTGCACTCGGAGTTGGTGCTTTTATTCAATTCCTTGGAAAACTTAACGTGTTCCCTGCTATTTATGAAAAGTTTATCATCTTTTCAAAATCCACCGTCAAGGTCTCAGGTGCAGATGTCCAAGGCGGTGGCGGTGCCTTATTTACTACTCCCGGCGTCTCCCCTGCATATATAGGTGTTGGTTATATAATAGGGCCTAGACTAGCTGCCCTAAATTTCTCTGGGGGGCTTTTAGCATGGGGCTTATTTGTCCCTCTTATGCTCTATTTCGTGGGTGATAAAATAGAATTAGGTCTTATTAGCCAGGGTAAAAATGCTGACTGGACAAGTATATCATATGCCGTTTGGAAGTCTATTGTAAGACCTATTGCTATTGGAGGAATGCTTGTTAGTGCTGCCTTTACCCTTTATAGGATGAGGACATCATTGATAAATGGGATAAAACGCTCTATATCAGATTTGAAAAAATCAGCTCAGACTCAAACAGAGATACAAAGGACTGAAAAGGACATAAGTTTAAAATATGTACTACCCGCTCTTCTATTATCAACATTATTAACGTTGGCATTATATTACTACTTCTCCCAATCATTCGGTGCTGCACTTGTTGCTGCTATAGTAATGGTGATTGCTGGTTTCTTCTTTGCAGCAGTATCAGGTTACCTCGTAGGTATGATTGGTTCATCCAACAATCCAATATCAGGTTTAACGATCTCTACCCTGATAATAGCGGCACTCTTAATGGTAGTTCTTGGGATGCAAGGTACTCAAGGTGTTGCAGCTGTCCTAGGTGTTGCAGCAGTTATTTGTGTCTCAGCGGCGGTTGCAGGTGAAATGCTCCAAGATTTAAAAGTTGGGCATATCCTCGGTGGAACCCCTTATAAAATGCAGATTGGCGACATAATAGGTGTAATAGTGGCAGCAGCGGTAATGTTCATCCCTCTCTTAATCCTTCACGTAGGAGATATAAAAATGGGTGGAACCGGCTTCGGGGGCAAGGCACTACCCGCACCGCAGGCTGGACTCATGGCTCTTCTCGCTCAGGGAATCGTAGGCGGTTCGATGACCTGGCCTCTAATAATAGTAGGAATGTTAATGGCTATCGGACTAATACTTGTCCAGGTTAAGTCCCCCATGCTAGTTTGTGTAGGTATGTATCTACCTTTTGAGACAACAGCTGCTATCTTTGTTGGCGGGCTTATCAGAGGTGTATATGATATGGTGACCGAACATAAAAAATTCAATGATGCTCAAAAGATCAGAAGTTCCAACGTTGGTGTCCTCCTCGCATCAGGGCTTATAGCGGGAGAGGCTTTAATGGGGTTAATTTTTGCTGGACTTGCATTCTTTGATGTAAAAGTCCCTGTCCTATTTGAGAGTCCAACTTATCTAATAAGCCTACTCATTTTTGGTATTATCGCCTTCATCCTCATATACTTCCCAGTTAAGAATGCAGGTTCGCCTGATGAGCCTCCTCCACCATCGGCTGTGATGTAGGAGAGGTTTGTCTTTCATGTAATCATCATATGGCGATAATATGGTTTGATTACTCTACTTAGATTGATAAAACTTTATAAAATAAGGGTGAAATGTGCATGAGAATGGTAGTAAGGGAAATTTAAGTCCAAACATGTTCTACTTTTAATCTATAGGTAGAGTATTCTTTGTAGGCTACGAACTGCTAGTCATGACGATGGAACCCATAGCATTAATCTACGAGATGTCCAGTGTTAGGTCCAGATATTATTAATTTCATGCTGTGTAAATACTTAATTCATAAACTGGGATCTCTTTATTTCACAGTCCTTTTGTGATTCAAAAAAATTGAATATAAGAAAAGTGTTCAGTTTACATTAGATCATGAAACACTTTTAGATATCTTTTATTAAGAGTGTCTTTACATCATGTAAAGCGCAAACATACATAAAATGATGTGATTTAGGACAATTATTTTATTAACGAGGTGATATTATGCCTAAAGGGGAATGATGTTTGGGATTCAAAGACAAGAGGTGGTCATATATGGACAATATGGTTTATTGTTTTCAATTTTACACACATTCCAAGAAAATACAAAAATAGCAGTTTTATGAATCTTATTGACAGTTATAATGTACATGTTAAGATGAAAGCGGTGCAAATATTTTTAGGAGGCAAAATGAAGAGAAAAGCTAAGCTAGTGGTGATATACCTCTTTTTACTCAGTCCGAGCTATGTAATAGTTAATTGTGGAGGTAATGGAGGTGATATAAGTAAGGACATTTTACCTTCCGATACCAGCATGACCGAGGATATATCTCGGGACACTGGTTTAAAAGACTATGTAATATATGATACAGAGATTCAGAAGGATACTGAATTTTTTGACTGTTGTAAAGGGGATACACCCTCTTTTGATGTAGAAGACATTATGTTTGATGTAATATCAGACATAACGAAGGCAGATATGATTGAGGATATTAAAAGTGAAGATATGATTGACATAACTTTAGATATAGGAGCGGATGTCATAGGTGATATCTCGAAAGATGTCTGTATCCCCGATTGCAATGGTAAGGAATGTGGAAGTGATGGATGTGGTGGTACTTGTGGCAAGTGTGGTCAGAGCAGTGCTTGCTCCAATTTCAAGTGTGAGTGTAAAAAGGGCTTCGCTGACTGTAATTTAGATAAGGCAGATGGATGTGAGATAGATCTATCTACTGATAACAAAAATTGTGGCGAGTGCGGAAAAAATTGTGGTGAGAAAGAGGTATGCGAGAGTTATCAGTGTATTCAGGATACTAGACCATTTTATGGTTTTAGTATTTATAGAAATGTATGTCCCGCAGAAAATTCGGGGAATCATCTCTGGGCTAAATGGCTTAATAAAGGTAATTTTGAGCTCCATGGGTATAGAGTTGTAAGACCAGATGGCTCCGAATTCAAGAGAACATATTATGAAATACCAGAGTTTCTTTTAGGATACGAAGATGTATGGCTACTTGACGAAGATGGACCTGTCCCTGCTGGTAATTATACAATATCAATGTTTGTAAAAGAAAAGGGCATTCCTGTAATGAGTACAATAACATTCAAAGACATACCAGTGTCAGATGTATTCTATAGAGGAAAGCAGATTCTTACTTTGGATGAGATTAGAAAGGGAGATTATGATGAGGTTGTAATTAGAGTCAAACCTACCTTTGAAGGTTCTATATATAGGGTGATTACGTATCAAAACGGTTGTTGGTCAACCACTAAGCTATTCTATTCGCCTCCTGTTCTTTATCCTGGATACTCCACAGATGTAGAGATTGGAAATATATTTTGTAATACTGGTGATTCTCTTCTTATTGTTGTAGAAGGTATGAATGATGATATCAAATATAGCTTCTATACGGTACTGGAGGGATTGTGTCCGTAAGATATTAGAATTATTTTTTTTATCTGATTGTGAATTTAGCTTTTGAAGAGATAACCGATCATCTATGGATAATATAGAATTGTTAAAAAATATAGAATTCGCCGCAAGACTAATTCGCGAGGGCAAACTGGTAGCCTTTCCTACCGAGACAGTTTATGGTTTGGGGGCAAATGCATTTAATCCGTATGCAGTTGCAAGAATTTTTGAGATTAAAGAACGACCATCTTTTGACCCGCTCATTGTTCACATAGCTGATTTAGCACAATTGAAGTTGCTTGTTTCAAGGATTGATGAAAGAACGATGAAATTGGCACATAAATTCTGGCCGGGTCCGCTAACAATAGTTTTGCCTAAAAGTGAGAAAGTTCCGGATATTGTCTCATCAGGGTTACCGACTGTTGGTATTAGGATGCCAGATCACAGGATAGCCTTGGAATTAATCCGTAGGGCTGGTTGCCCTATAGCAGCGCCAAGTGCAAATAAATTTGGGCACATCAGCCCCACAACAGCAGACCACGTAAGAAAACAGCTTCCTGAGGTCGATTATATCCTTGATGGAGGAAAGACAGATATAGGAATAGAGTCTACAGTCATAAGACTTACGGAATACGGTTTTCAAATACTTAGATATGGGGCAATTACGCAGGAAGAGATTGAAGAAATTATTCCGATGGATCCCACAACTCATATAGACAAGATATCAGCCCCGGGGATGATGAAGTCACATTATAGTCCTAGAAAGATGTTTCTGGTAGCTAGTGACCACAGCATTGCGATTGATAAATCAAAAGCGGGGTTAATCTCATTTACTGGTAATATGGAGGAAGGTTTTAGAAAGGTAATAAAGGTCTCAGACAGGTGTGATTTAAGGGATTATGCAGTGAATATGTATGAGGCAATGCACAGATTTGAAGATGATAATGACATAGAGGTTATTATTGCAGAGCCTGTTGCAGAGGTCGGCATCGGAAGGGCGATTATGGATAGATTAAGAAAGGCGGAGTTCTCCTGGAAGCAGAAGAGGTAAATGATATTCTCGGAGGGAATCAATTTATTTGTTTTGTTGGTGGATAGGATGTTCTATTTTTCTTTGAGAAATCCTTTAAATACCGCTAATCTTTCTGGTGAATTCTTCCTGGGAAATGACAGTGAAATACATTAAGAGGTATTATTACTTAATTTTTTATGTCTCAATTCTATTGTTTCTTTTGGGATGTGATTTAGAAAAAAATTCAGATGCCAATTTGGATATTATTTACGATGTTGTAGAGATAAAGGATATTTCACCTGATATTGTATCAGATGTGTCAGGTGACAAAGGATACAGGTATATCTATGAAGACAGACCATTTCTGCAATATGAATCAGTGCTTCATGATACGAATGAGAGAGTCAACTCGCTTGTGGAATACAAAGACAGGATTATTGTAGGCCGCAGTGATGGACTCTTTATTTTTGAGAATGGAGATTTTAATAAAGTCAGTATTTACGGAGATGATGAGATTAAGAGAGTGCTTGTTTTTCAGGATTATCTTGTAATAATAAAGGAAAAGAGGGTGGAGATTGGCGATTTGAATACGATTGGTGGCTCAAGAGAGGTCGAAAATCCTATTGCCTTTGCATCGTCTAGTGAGGACAGGGTTGTATTCGGTGACTCTGAGCAATCTTTGATAATATTTGAAAACAATAATTTTTCTGTAAAGGAGTCTGAATACAAAATAAGAGATATATGTTCATCAGGGGATTATTATTTTGTCGTGACACCTGACAGTATAATAAAAGCGGACACGGAATTTAAGAATATATCACTGATAGTTGAAGGGACATTTAATGCTATTGATTGCGGTCCGGCTGGTTCGTTTCGGGCCTCATCAAAAGATAGCTTTGCAATCTATGACGGCAAAAATATAAGATGGGTTGGCAAAGGGGATAAAATGCCTTATCCTAATCTGAAGTCCGTAAGATTTTCACCATATGGGGTCTTTGCTCTCTCAGATAAGGGTCT
>JAOAFA010000091.1 GCA_026416535.1 Deltaproteobacteria bacterium | reverse complement strand
GGAAAATATGGAGGGCGCAGATAGACCATCAGTAGGGTCAGTCTCCGGTTTTGCATTATTTAATTTGAGGGTGCTAGACAAAGGGAGGGTCTATCCTGCCCACGAATTAGCATATATTCTTGAAAATAACATTGAAGGATTGAAAGATCTTTCGGCAGAAATAAAGAAAAATATAAGTCCAAGGGCATATAATATTGTACTACCCCCTATCTTAGGAGTATCAACCAGTGATAAGATCATAGCTTTTATAACAGAATCAACTGGGTGCAAGGTGTTCGAGGCAATCACATTTAATAACAGCATCATATCCAATAGGTTTTATCATATCTTGAAAAGATACATAGAACGTGAAGGATTAAAAGTCATTTATGATAAGATAAGAAAGATAAATAAAGAGAACGATATTATTACAACAATAACAACTGATAATTTTGAGATATGTCCTGAAGTTGTAGTCCTTATATCTGAAAGATTCGTCGAAGAAGGGCTTACAATAAGAGAAAATAGAGTAGTAGAACCTATCTTTAACCTACCTGTATTTTTCAATAATTCAAAAAATGATATCTCTTATTTTACCGAGGAAAACATTTGGGGCAAACACAATATATTTAGTTGCGGAATTAAAACCGATGAGAATTTTATGCCCATAGACATTTATGGAGATACTGTCTATAAAAATCTATATTCAATAGGTTCTATAATAATCAACAATTTAGATCCATTAAAAAACCTATTTGATGTATTCAAACTATACACAATACTAAGGAAGAGATTTAATAAATGAGCCCTACCAGAAAGAGCAAATTGTTTGCCAAATGTCTCAAAGAGATACACAAAATCTCAAAAGCAAAGGGGGCAAAACTATTAAGAAAAGAGATCTGTAGAATACTCAAAGAAAATATACCCTATTACAATTGGGTCGGCTTTTACCTTTCAGATGGAAAAGAAAGCCTCATCCTAGATGAATACGTAGGTGAACCGACCATACATACCAAGATAAAATATGGGGTAGGAATTTGTGGCCAGGTAGCCCTCACTAAGAAAACTCTTATTGTACCAGATGTTGCAAAGGAAGAAAATTACCTATCTTGTTCTATTAAGGTAAAATCAGAAATCGTAGTACCAATTTTTAAAAATGGAGAATTCATAGGTGAACTTGACATTGATTCCCACCTGTTAGACGCCTTCAGCAAAGAAGATAAAGAGTTTCTAGAAAATATCTGTCATATAATCTCTCAACACTAGGACCTGGTACCATCTTCATTTATTACACCCCAAAACCTCTGAACTTCAATACAAAGTAATCCTTTATTCTTTGTTGTAAAAAAATTATACACAAACCCTGGTGGTATTATCTCACTGATTTTACGCTGTATTTTTTAAAATTAACTACCACCTTTTATTTTAAAACATATAACTGTAAATTTTTTTTACACATTAAAATTTTAAAAATCAAATAATATCAATATGATAAATTTTTAAATTTGGCATGAAAGTTGCACACATATTTATAACAACTTGTAAGGAATTAGACAGATGGTATATGCATTAAAAAAGAAAACTATGATAGTGCTTTCAAAGCAATCAGAGGGATTGCGAATGAAAGAGGCTTTTGAGGAGATTGGGATTGAGTCATGTGCTGTCAATAGTGGACTTGCTGCAAAAGAATTAGCTTCAAGAGAGTTCTTTGACATTATTATATGTGATGCTGTGCTACCCGATATAACGGGGAGGGAATTGATTGAAGAGATGATGTTTATTTCTCCAGAAAGCAGGGTGGTATTGATTGAAAAGCCTAATGATGACACATCTGCTATTGAAGATCTAATTGAATCTGACTTATTTAAAAATTTATTTTCTCAGGGTAGCTCTTTGAGAAAAGTTTACCCCAGTAACTGATTTGCGAAAGGTTTCCCCCCCCGCCTTGAGCAGCAGTTACAGGGGTTTTGAAGGTGCCAATTAGGCCCGACGAACCTACCATTCCTTAGGGTATCCCCTCCACCCTTTTGGGACTTCCGTCGGGCCTTTATATATTTAAAAGGTTGGTAATATCCGTTACACGTAAAATCGTTTAAAACCATATTCACCATATTCACTATAATCCAAACACCCCCAAAACACCATTAGATTATTGAAAGAAAATCATAGCACTGTAACCTAGGTATAATTTTTTGAGATTTAAACTCTCTTGAATCTATTATCTTACTCTTCTATCAGGAATTCTACCCTTCTATTAATCTCTCTGTTCTTCTTTGAAGTATTCGGGACAAGAGGTCTATCTGGGCCATAACCTTTTGCCTCAAGCAGTTCAGGTCTTATACCAACTTTAATTAGATAATCTCTGACGGCATTCGCCCTATCTTGGGACAATTTTATATTCTTATCTCTCTGACCTAAATCATCTGTATGTCCCTCAATTTTAACCTTCTTTATCTTCGGATTTGCATTTATTACATCTGCAATCATATCAAGGATTATCTCTGAATTCTTATCAATTCTAGCGGAGTTGAGTGCAAATTGAATCTTCTTTTTAAGGGTGATCTTATTTTGTTCGACAACGATTAAGGTCTCTTTAGGTTTATCTTTAAGTACTAGTTCGACTGTTGCGTCAACATCCTCCACTACATCTGTTACCTTACCAACAGAAAGTTTATCAGGTGCTCTCGCCACGACATACCATTTGCCTATAACCAATTTAGCCGAGTATATACCATCTGAGGTTCTTTTTATGTCCACCTGCTTATCTCCACTTATAGCTATCACTTCGGCATCATTTATATTCTTCTTTCTTTCATCCAACACCTGCACTATCAGGGTTCCTTGAACAATCTTTTTCTTTAAATAAACATTTATGTTAGTCGATCCTCCCTTAGAAACCTGCGCGCTAATCCGCTTCTCATGATAACCATCTTTACCTATTACTATGTTATAAAGTCCAGCATTAATGGGTGGTGTGACAAATTCACCAGTCTTTTGCTTTGTTGCTATATCTGAAATACCTGCATTCTCTACGTTCACAATAGCATTTCCAATCGGTTCTTTTGTATCTTCATCATATACAAAACCCTTGATTATTCCTGTCGTAATAACCTGTTTGGGAGGCTCAGTTGCCTTTGGCCTCTCAACAACCTTTTCTATGACTTGCACTTGAGGCTTTGAGGGAGTCACTCTATCTGTAGCAAATAGTATCCCCACCATAGCCCTTACAAGGGGTGATCCATAACCAGGTAGGATTCCTCCCCCTATCCCTCCAACAACGCCAACTCCATTTGAAAAGAAATACTTAGAGGATAAAAGCCACTCAAGCGGGTTTTGCTCCTCATATTGAAACGGATAGACGGCACTGGTCGCCCCAGAGAAATCTAATCCCAAAACCAAATCTTTTCCTCCTATCAATAAAGGATAGGAAAACCCAAGATTATAAATAATCTCATCATCGTATATTTGATACAACTTCTCACCTAACCGTGTCTTCTCTCGAAATGTGTATCCTAAATTGAGAGCCACCATCAACTTGAATGGGAAGACCCTTGAAAGTGTGAATCTTGGAGAAAAAGCAAGATTGGGTTCACCAAGCATGTTCTTTTCATCTCCTGATGGTATAATGATAGCTGGTACAAATCCAAACGAAACAGGATATGTCTTCTTACCAAAGACCTTCTCAGTCTGCGAGAGAAATCTGAGTTTTGGGATTAGCCATATATCACCGAGTCCTCCTTGGGAAAGTTCGGTCCTCGAACCCTCATACAAGCCGCTTTTCCCACTTTGAAAAAGAGCCATGGGCAAGACCAATCCAGCCTCAAAAAACGGTGCAAAGGAATAACTTGCATATAGATCCGCATCAAGCCTGTAATCCACAAGGTCATCTATCTTTTTACGGTTTTCATCAGTAAATATTAATGGATTTTTTACATAAAACAGGTAGAAACCCAAATTAAGATTGTTACTTTCTGCTATCTCACCTGATTCAGTAATTACTATCCCTTTGGCATCTATTGTCGAGATTAACCTGTTTGGATTCACAGTCTGCGCGTAAAGCGGGGCCGCTATGACCAAAAATACTAAAAGCCAAAGAAACCTCCATCTCTTAATCCTAATGAATACAATAGAGCCAAAGAGGACAAGGAGTACTATAATATTTACAGAATCACTATCATTAATCTCAGTTTCATCCATTACAGAGCACTGGCAACCGCCTCCCATAACCCTTCCAATGAGTTCCGGCCTCTGGCTCACATCCATATTAATCATTACATCCAAATTCGTGCCTCCATCCAACGAAAGGGTATCTGATACATCTATTGGCACATCCAGAATCACATCTGCCATGGCGTCTCTCTCAGCATCACCCCCAACATCTCCTGTTGGTTCTACATCAATAGTAACATCTGATACAACCACATCTTCCTCTACATCTTGCTCCATGACATCCTGCTTAATATCCGACAAGAGCACGTCCTCTGCAACATCAACCCCTCCATCAGTAGCAATAGTGCAATTTGGTAGATTATCATCTGTTAGACCATTACAGTCATTATCCTTGCCGTCACAGACCTCTGGGACTGGGTCGATTGCTCCAACGCATTCACCAATCTTCCCACCTATACATATAGCAATACCCATTCTACACTCGCCAACACTTGTCCCACACGGAACTGTTATATTCTCATCAAACTCTCCATTACAATTATTATCTTTGCTATCACAGATTTCAGCCGTTGACTTCACCTCTCCCAGGCACTCTCCCCATACCCCACTCTTACACACTCTGATACCACTCTTGCACTCACCTATATCAGAACCACACCTTGCATAGAGATTTTCATCGGTCTCGCCATCGCAGTCATTATCTTTATTATCACAAATCTCCACTGAGGGATTTATTGAGCCAGCACATATACCCCATTGACCATTTTCACATGTCTGCGTTCCCTTTTGACACTCTCCTTCATCGGTTCCGCAACTCTGTGTTTCACCAATGTTACAGGCACACCCTTCATCAATAGAACCATTACAGTTGTTATCCAATCCATCCCCACATAACTCATCTTTGGGAGTAATCGCCCCAATACAATCCCCCCAGATTCCATCTTTACATGTCTGAAGTCCTGTTCGACATATACCAACATTTGACCCACAATCTTTAATCAAATATTCATCCACAAGACCATCACAATCATTATCTTTGCCATCACACACCTCTTCTTGAGGACCGACTTCATTCATACAATTTGTATAAATTCCATTAATACATTTTCTAATCCCTGCTTTGCACTCTCCGATAGA
The DNA here is from genome assembly GCA_026416535.1 of Deltaproteobacteria bacterium. Taxonomy (GTDB): domain Bacteria; phylum Myxococcota; class SpSt-1050; order SpSt-1050; family SpSt-1050; genus SpSt-1050. The sequence continues at coordinate 3,414 of JAOAFA010000091.1, read as the reverse complement.
TGAACCGCAAGGCACTGTCAGGTTTTCATCTACCTCACCATCACAATCATTATCTTTACCATCGCAGACCTCTGGTGTTGGTTTAACTTCTCCTATACAAGGACCCCACTGTCCACTTGAACAGACCTGAATACCCTGTTTACATTCACCAACATTAGTACCACATAGTTGTGTATTCCCATCAATACACTTACACCCTTCGTCCACATTCCCATCACAGTTATTATCGAGTCCATCACAAACTTCTGGCTGCGGACCAATCTCACCAACACAGGCGCCCCACACACCGAAATAACATGTCCTAACTCCAGTCCTACAAATCCCGATATTTGAACCACACACAATAGTGAGATCTTCATCTACAAGACCATCACAATCGTTATCTTTTCCATCACAGATCTCATTTGTAGGACCTTTTCCTCCAGTACAAGCGGTGTATCTCCCCCTCACACAATAAGATATTCCTTGTGTACACTCCCCCACCGCTGAGCCGCACCCCTGGAATAGGTCTTCGTCAACCTCTCCATCGCAATCATTATCCAACCCATCGCATAGTTCAACAGAGGGTCCTTGCAATCCTTCACATGCACTCCACTGCCCTCCTATACATGTTTGGATACCTGCCTTACACTCTCCAACGTTTGAGCCACAAGCTCGCTGTTCACCATTGACCACACACGAGCAACCACCCTCCACATTGTCAACATTTCCATCACAGTTATTATCTTTTGCATCACATATTTCAGGCTGTGGAGGTATTTCATTCTCACAATTCCCCCAACTACCTGAGACACAGGTCTGTAGTCCCATCTTACATTCACCAACATTAGAACCACAAACCTTGGTTAAAAACTCATCCGTCTGTCCGTCACAATCATTGTCTTTGTTATCACATATCTCTGTAGAGGGCTTGATATCACCATTGCAATTGCTCCACGAACCATTAAAGCATATCTGAGTCCCAATCTTACATTCACCTATTGCCGAACCACAATCTCTTGAGAGAGCCTCATCAATCTCACCATCACAATCATTGTCTAATCCATCGCAAAGCTCCAATGATGGGTCAACCTTTCCAATACACGTGGTCCATTGACCTGCCACGCAGGTTGAGAAGCCCTTACGACAGACACCAAGATTATAGTCACCACACTCGATGACCAATCCCTCGTCTGTGCTCCCATCACAGTCATTATCCTCGTTATCACAGACCTCGGGTTGGGGACTTATTGCCCCTTCACATGAACCCCACACTCCACCAGTACAAGTTTGTAATCCCTGACGACACTTACCTACATTCAGTCCACAAGCACGAGTCTGACCCGGGGTGCAATCGCAGCCTTCATCAATAGTACCATTACAATTATTATCTAATCCATCACACACCTCTGTCTGAGGTAAGATGCCTCCAATACAACTCCCCCAGATACCACTATTGCATGTCTGGGTCCCTTCCCTGCAAACACCTATATTACTTGAGCAACTCCTAATTAGCGATTCATCCACAAACCCGTCACAGTCATTATCAAGACCATCACAGATCTCCTCAGAAGGCTCATTCGCCCCAATACATGAACCCCACTGTCCTGCATTACACCTTTGATAACCATAAGTACATACTCCTATATTTTTCCCACATACCTTCGTTATATCTTCATCCGTCTGACCATCACAATCATTGTCTCTGTTATCACAGATCTCCTCTGTGGGTTCGATATTTCCAACACATAATCCCCACTGACCATTTTCACATGTCTGAATCCCATATCTACACTCCCCTCTATTGCTCGAACCACAATTTCTTGTCTGACCACTAATACAACTACATCCTTCGTCTGTGGCATTATCACAGTCATTGTCTTTCCCATCACATATCTCCAGAGTAGGCTTTATTTCACCAACACATTCTTGAGAATATACACCACCTATGCAATACCTAAATCCGCTACGACATTCTCCTACATCTGATCCACACTTTATTGATAGTTGACCTCCTGTATCAGCCTCATCTGTGGTCCCATCACAGTCATTATCCTGCCCATCACAGATCTCTTGCTGTGGTTCTATTGAGCCAACACACTGACCCCACCTTCCATCAGAACACCACTGAGTCCCTTGTTTGCACGCCCCTATGTTTATACCACATGCCCTCTGCTGCCCATCTATACAAGAGCACCCCTCATCAGTAACACCATTGCAATTATTATCTCTTGTATCACATATCTCAGTAACAGGTAGAATTGCCCCCGTACAATCCTGGGAGTAAATGCCATCGGTACATATTCTTCTACCCTTCCTACATTCACCAACATCCGTGCCACATTCCATATACAGAGGAGAACCATCATCTCTTTCATCTATCTGCCCATCACAATCATTATCCTTATTGTCACATACTTCAACAGTTGGTCCAACAAACCCAGTACATTCTCTCCATCGACCATTTACACACTGTTGAGTTCCTGCCACACATTCACCAACATCAGTACCACAAGGTCTAAAAATCCCGTTGTCAATAATTCCATTACAATCGTTATCAAGACCATCACATACCTCTGGTTCTGGCCATATTGCACCATTACAAGTTCCCCATACTCCATTTTCACAGGTCTGTGTCCCCTGTCTACAAATACCCATCGTATAACCACAAGGTCTATTCGAGCCAGTCTGACATTCACATCCTTCATCAATCGTTCCATTACAATTGTTATCTAAGCCATCACACTGCTCAACAGTCGGTTTAACCTCCCCAACACACTCCCCCCAATTCCCACCGATACAAGTCTGAACACCTGTTCGGCACTCTCCAATGCTTGAACCACAAACTCTTGACAGACCCTCATCTGTACTATCATCACAGTCGTTGTCAAGACCATCACAGATCTCAGATCTCGGACCTATAGAACCAGTGCAAACAGACCAAACCCCATTAGTACAAACCTCTATGCCTGTCTGACATTCGCCAATATTCGTCCCACAGACCCTTGAAAGTCCCTCATCTATCTGACCATTGCAATTGTTATCGACATTATCACATACCTCCGGTGTAGGTTCGATATTACCTATGCAATTTCCCCACACACCAGAAGAACAATACTGTATGCCATATCTGCACGCACCTATGTTCGAACTACCACATTGCCTTGATATACCATTGTCAGTCTGACCATCACAATCGTTATCCTTGTTATCACAAATCTCCGGTGAAGGATTCGTAGCTCCAACACAAGGTCCCCACTGCCCATTTTCTTGACATGTTTGAATGCCTTGTCTACACTCACCTATATTAGAACCACATGGTTGAGTTCTCCCAGAGATACAATTGCATCCCTCATCCGTGGTTCCATCACAGTTATTATCTTTCCCATCACATCTCTCCTCAGACGGTAATACTCCTGTCTCTTATACACATCT
>JAOAFA010000090.1 GCA_026416535.1 Deltaproteobacteria bacterium | reverse complement strand
AGATGTGTATAAGAGACAGCACATACCCGATGCTACGTGCATCCAGCCATGTATTGGAGCAAATACTCCTGTCCCTCCTCCGACAAAATTTCTAATATAAGGCTTTCTATTACCACCTGCGCCACCAAGTAGGTATTCCCCTTTCATATGTATCCCATCAAAGGCATCAGGCGCAGAGCCAAGCGTTACCATCTCTATATCCTTTAATTTAAGTCCACAGGAGTCAAGAGCCATTTTTGCCGCCTGATAGGCAAGCTCCGGACCTGTCTCCTGTGCCCTTCTCACAAACTTTGTCATCCCTGCACCTACTATAGCAACTTTTCTCATACCCATAAAACATCCTCCTATTTATTCATTTGATAAAATAGCAACAGCACCGGTTGAGGTTGGCACACCCCTAAAAACCTGGACAATACCCCTTCTGGCATTTTTTACCTGCCTTTTACCCGCTTCACCTCTTAATTGTAGAACTGCCTCAAATACCTTCATACCACCAGACAACTCAAATGTATGTCCAACCCCTAAAGAACCACCCGACGGGTTTACAGGATAGTCCCCGTCTAGAGAAGTAAAGCCACTGACTGTCAGATAACCAGCCTCACCCTTCTTTGCTATACCTAAAGCCTCAAGGTGCTGCAATTCCTTATATGAATACTCATCACATACTTCAGCAAATTGTGTATCTTTTAGTGGGTTTTTAATGCCCGCCATCTCGTATGCCTTTTTTGCAGCAAGTTTTACATAAACTGCCTCGCTCATACATCTTGACCAGACATTAGCATTTTCTGAGTACCACATAATACCATCTATCCATATGGGGGTTTTACAAAGAGATTTTGCAGTAACTTCATCTGCAATTACACACACAACTGCTCCATCCGCCGTTTGAGCCTTATCCAATTGTTTTAATGGAAGGGATATAGGCTCACTTTTTAGTATATCTTCTTCGGTAAAAATTGCTCCATATCCTGCATATGGGTTAAACAGGGCATTCCTTCTATTTTTAACAACTACAGCAGCGCACTGCTCCTCTGTATTACCTGTTCTCTCAAGAAATCTTCGCATCTCCAATCCCGCAATAAAGTCAGCATTTTCCTTAAGAGGCCTGATATATATTGGATCAAGCGCAAAAGCCTTAACCTCATCCAGTGTCTCCACATTAGAAATTTTAGAACGTCCCTCAATAGCAACTGTCTTAAATTGTCCAGTCTTAATCAACATATATCCTATCCCGAGTCCCTGTAAAAAATCAGAGGTGACAGTTTGAACAGGTTTCAATACGGCACCAAGCTGATCCGGCACATACTCATCCGCAATAGAGTTACCTTCATAAAAATCCTCAGTTACGGAGACAAATGTATCAATATCTTTGGGATGAAGACCTGCCTCAAGATAAGCCTTTTGAGCAGCCTCAAATATAAGTTCACGATAACTAACATCTGGTGTAACAGGCCTAAACCCTGTACATCCTATTCCTATAATTCCAACTCTGTTGTTCATACTTTCATTCCTCCTATCTAAGTAGTTGAGGCTTATATAGTATTTTTGAGATAACAAAGCAATGAAAAAAATAAAATTAAAAACATTTTTCCCAAAATTTACAAAAAAAGATTATAACCTGATTACTCAACACAAAACATCTTTCCATGTAAAAGACCAAAAAATTAACCTAACAACAGATCTTAAATTTCCAAACTCTTCCACCCAATATTTTTTGACCAATTCCATTGAAAAAAAACACGAAACTCCACAAAGCATTCTATCTCCTCATTTACCATAGAAATTCAACACTTATTATCTACCTATTTCTGTTTAGCTACTATGATTAGGATGGGTTTTACCCCAATATTGATTTCTCGCAGTTCGCCCTAATACTCCCTCTATCTCTGATTCAAATATATTTATCTCAAATATCCTAAACCATGAATCCTACATGGTATGAAAGTTGTCCTACCTCTCATATTCCCTTTTCTCAAGCAGTTCACCAGGAAGAGTTCTTCTATAACCTGTTTAGCCAACAATGGATTGAAACCTTCTCACTCAGACCAGAATCCTATGCCTTTTAAAACAAATAAATAAACTCTTTACAATGCAAATAAAAAAAATATTATTACAGTAATATCGTTGAGGTTTAATTAGTTGGAAAATAATAATAAAATTTTAGAAAATATTTTCAACATACAATCCAAAGAGGTCAATAAAACATTTTTGATGTTTCTATATATATTACTGGGTGTCAGCACTTTTATCATTGGACGAGCTGTAAGAGATGCATTATTCCTTTCAAGGTTTAACATCTCTTTTCTACCTTATATGTACATCTTTGTAGCCATTGTTGTGTCTATATCAGCCTTAGTTTACTCAAGATATATTAGGAACTTCAAGACAAGCATTGTTATAATGTTCATAGATTTGTTATTCTCTGTCATATTCTTCTGCTTCTGGCTATCAATAAAACTAAATCTCTCAAATTTTGTATATCCGGCACTCTACGTCTTCGTGGAAATTGCTGGTAGTCTAATAATAGTACCATTTTGGACATATGCCAACGAAATATTTACATCAAGGGAGGCAAAAAGGTTATTCGGTATTATCGGCGCAGGTGGCGTCCTTGCTAATGTAGTAGCTGGGGGAGTAACCAAAATCATAGTCCATACCATAGGGACAGAAAACCTATTATTAGTATGTTCATCCATTTTGCTTATAAGCAGCGGATTAATTTTCAAAATAAGCCAGAAAACCTATATTATAAATATTTCCCCTCTACAAGAGGCAAAGAGGCAACAACAAAATGTTGTAAAAGATATAGTAAATATATTTTCAGAAGAGTATACACGCAAGCTGGCCTTCATTGTAATTGTAATGGCAATCGTTATTACATCTGTTGACTATCAATTCAAGATTCTAGCAAAGAACAACTTTACGAAGGAGAACTTGTTGACAGAATTTCTCGCTATGTTTGTTTTCTCAACAGGGATAATAGCATGTATTATACAGTTCTTTGTAACAGGAAGGTTTGTAAACAAATATGGCATTTTTGCTGCACTATTTACCCTACCTTTATTTACAGGTATAGGGATCACAATCTTTATCTTTTATGGGACACTACTTGCCATTGGCATCTCACAGGCATCCAACTACATGTTTAGATATACTATCTGGGATTCAACATTCCAGATGTTATACATACCAATACCCCCCAAAAAGAGAAACCCATCAAAGGCAATAATCGATGGTGTCTTCAAACAGCTATCAAATGGTTTGGCAGGACTAATACTAATCTTTTTACTAAAAGGACCGAAAATATTGATGCTGGGACTAATGGTTCTCATGTCGCTTGCATGGATCTTCCTACTTTTTAAACTAAGAAAAAACTATATGGAAGTTCTCTTTGACTCATTACAAAAAAAGAGAATAGACTTGGAAAACTCTGGCTTTTCAATAAACGACGAGAAGACTATTAAACAACTTGAGGAAATACTTAATAAATCCTCTGATAAAGAGACTATTATAAGCGCTATGGATCTCATACAATATGCGAGGAACTACAATTGGATCAACACAATAAACAAATTACTTACACATCAAGAACCGGAGATAAGAAAAAAAGCTATCATGCTATATGCTCAATGGGGCTGGGGCATTGATATATCTCATCTAATAAATGCCTTAAATGACAAAAATGAAGAGGTAGTTGCAGAGGCCATAAATTCAGCATGCATAATTATGAAAGAAAGGGCTATAAACCTAATTGGCAAATACCTAACAAATAAAAATCCAATGATTCGCTCTTATGCAATCGCCGGTTTAATAAAATACGGTGGACTAGATGGTATCTTGAAGTCAGCAGAACAACTCAAAAAAATGCTAGAATCAACAGACAATGAAGAAAGAAAATATGCTACTCGGGCACTAAAAATAATTGGTTCCAAGAATTTTTATCAACCTCTATTTAAATTATTGGCAGATTCTGACATAGAAATACAAAAAGAAGCCATAAGAGCTGCATGTGAAATAAAGAGTATAGAACTTCTTCCTGCTCTAATATACAAGCTACAAGACAAACAACTTTCCTCAGTCTTAACTACATATCTTCCAAATTATGGTGACGAGGCTATAGACACATTAGGAAAAGTAGCAGAATTTGAAGGAGAAAAATTGAGCATTAGAGAAAAGATACCTAAGATACTCGCAGGTATAAAGACACAGAAAGCCCTTGATAAGCTTATTTATCTCTTACATATAAAAGAGGAGTTTTTACTACTGAAAATATCTATATATATCTCAAAACTGGTTCATGAAAACCCCTCATTAAGAATTGATGAAAGGTTATTATTTGAAAAAATTAGAGAAATTAATAAAACTATTTCAAGATACCTAAAAATTAATGACATGTTTAATCAATCCAATGATATACTACTAACCGAGACAATCAAAGAGAGGATAAAAACTAATATACTTATTTCCCTTAGACTTCTTGAAGCAATATACCCAGCAAAACAGATCTCAACAATAATTTTTAACCTCGATTCTTCAATTCTCTCAAGACGCGCAAATGCCATTGAGGCAATAGATAATATGTTTGGACAACAGGAGATTAAAAAGCTTACACAGATAATGGAATACATCTATTTAGATGGTAAAAAGCCTCAATGGGGTGTATTAAACAATAAAGAATTAAATGAGAAAGATCTATTTCTTAAACACATCTTTGAGCAAAAAGATTATTGGCTCTCTTTCTGCTTGATAAATGTTATCTCTGCGGAATATCTGATGAACTTCTCAAAAAACCTTGAGAAATTATTCAAAGAATCTGATGACATTATTAGAGAGGCCATATTACTTAAAATAATAAAATCTAGTAAAAAACTTTTGTCATACGAACTCATAACAAGACTAAAGCATTATCAATCAGATATAATAAAATATTTAGAACCTAAAGTAGCCCAGATTTACTCGGAGGTTAATGAATGATTACTACTCTTGAAAAGGTGCTATTTTTGAAAGAGGTTAGCCTATTCAGAAATATCTCTTCTGAGAGACTTGCCAAGATAGCTACAATCACAAAAGAAATTGAATTTTCAAAAGGAGAAAGAATAATAAATGAAGGTGATGAAGGTGATTCCCTCTTTATCATTGTCGAGGGATTTGTAAACATACTAAAAGGTAGGGAGACAATTGCAAAATTAGGGCCAAAAGATTTCTTTGGAGAAATGGCTATTTTGGACTCAGAACCTCGCTCTGCATCAGTGGTGGCTGATTCAGAGACTATCTGCCTAAAAATATCAAGAGAAGATTTCACAGAAATTCTTATAGATGAGCATGAGATAATGCTAGCTATCATCAAATCACTTGTACAAAGACTCAGGCAATCAAACACCAAGAGTGAGAACAAAGATTAATAAGCCCCTGCCTTTGTTATAACGACTTTTATTGTCCTTATGATGACTGTTATATCAAGCCATAAAGAGTAATTTTTTACATACCAACTCTCAAGTTCTACTCTCTTTTGAAAATCAAGATCTGACCTCCCTGAGATCTGCCACAAACCCGTAATACCTGGTTTGACCTCAAGATAATACTCAGAACCCTCCTTAAATAGTTCAAGTTCTTCATATAATACAGGTCTAGGACCCACAAGACTCATCTCACCCTTTATTACATTAATGAGTTGTGGTAATTCGTCAAGACTTGTTTTCCGTAAGAATTTCCCAAAGCGAGTAATTCTTGGATCATTAGGTATCTTCTTATATTTATCCCACTCCTCTTTCATTTTAGGATTCTCACTAATAATTTTGGTCAACATCTTATCTGCCCCCTCAACCATAGTCCTAAATTTTAGACAATCGAATTCTCTCCCTTTATAACCTATCCTTCTGTGCTTGTATATAATACTACCTTTTGAATCCAACTTTATTAATATTGCAATTAACAACATAAGGGGCATAGAAAAAATTAGCAAAAGTGTCCCAACTACTATATCGAAAATTCTCTTGGTTATTCTATAAAACGGATTCTTGAGCCTGTTTTTAACATTTATTATCATAAGTTGCTCATTAAAAAAATAATCCAACTCAATACCCAAGAGAGGAATCCCATATAAGTCTGGTATTATAAATATATCCACATTTGAATCTTTTAAGGACCTAATAAAACTTGTAATATTTATCCTAAGCGGACCATTTAATCCGATTATTAATGTTGTTGCTTTTACATAATTTAAATTGCTAATAATATCTTTTACGCATTCATTATCGATATTAGTACTACCTTCATGAAAGAGATATTCACCAACTATTTCAGCCGAAAGATAAGGTTCATTTTCTATCGCCCTCTTAATTGCCGGCATCATCTCAATTGACGCTACAATAAAAATACGCCTTTTTAGTCCGAGTAGTCTTAAAACAGTAGGTTTTACAAGCAATTTTATCAAAGGAAGAAATACAATAACTAGGATATATCCCAAGAGTAATACTGTTCTTGAGACATCTGGACTAAATTTACCAATAGATACAATAGAAAATATTATCAGGATTGCCAGTGTAGAACCCTTAATCAACCTCTCGTACTCCCTCCAGAATGGAATCCTTTTTGTGTAGATTCCTTCAAATAAAAATATAATTATGTAAATAAACATAAATAAAAAGAAAAACGTTGAGAATTTTTCTGGCAAAGATTCTTGATACAATCTGTGAAAATGAGGTAGAATTTTTACCCTTATCCAGAGTGCGATTGAATAAAGTATAAATATGGAAATATAATCAATTAATAGGAGAACAGAAACTTCTATTAGAGAACTAATCTGCCGTAAAAGGGCCGTCTTCATCAGCTATTCAATTTATCACAAAGTTTAATAATTTAAAAGCCAAAACTAAATTGGCAAATCCGCTCCTTTGAGTATTCTAAACAATTATTGTTATACAGCGATGAAGGACAAATGGTACACTATCACTTATTAAAAATTTTCCTAAACTTCGCTCAATTGTAAAGAAAAATTTAAGCACTCTCACTCCCCCCACGACAAATAAAAAATATTAATCAGGTGAATGGCACTTTTATACCATGATAAAAAGTTATAAAAATAAAATCACGGAAATATAGATTTTGGAAATTTATTAAGGTTTATAAGCCCATTCTTTTGAACAACCACCAAGTCTTCAATTCTAACTCCACCTATACCATAATAGTAAAGACCAGGTTCAACGGATTGAACCATGCCTGTCTTTAGATAACCGGGAATATTAGATATTCTGTAAGGTTCGTGGATATCTAATCCAAGCCCGTGTCCTGTGGAATGGAAAAACCCTTGCATTCTACCTTTAATAAGCCCTGTCTTATATCCCAATTGTTCGAAAACACCCTGCACGGCCTTATGAACATCAGCTAGAAGCACTCCATCTTTTATCATAGAAAGTGCCTTATTTTGAGCAGTCAGGACCGCATCGTAGAGTTTTAAAAGTGCTTCAGACGGTTTACCAACAACGAATGTCCTTGTCATATCTCCATAATAAAGTGTCTCCATTGACCGTGGGAAGATATCAACAATGATAGATTCATTGGGTCTGATTGGACCAGAACCCTCATTGTGGGGATCAACTGCATCATTTCCACAGGCAACAATAGTATGTGCACCTATCATGTTTTTTTCCATAAGGAATATATTTATTACTTTTTTCAAGTATTCGCTTGTAATACATGTCCCATCATAGTATATCCTCTTCCCTCTTATATTTGCCTCTTTAAGAATATAGGCAACCTTCGCCATCGCCTCTTCCGTGATTTTCTGAGAGTGTGCTATCTTTTTAATCTCATCCTGCTTCTTGTAGGCCCTCTCCACAAAAAAGGGATCTGGCACAATCTTTATATCAAATCCCTTTTGTATCAAATGTGAATAAATAAGAGATGGAAAATTAGCCGGGACCTCAAAAGATCTCATTTTGAGCTTTTTCAGAAGGTGTTCTAAAATAACCTCGATTGGTGGCATCGAACTTTTATCTATTTCAGATGCTATTTTTGATAGTGAAACAACCTCTTCAGCTTTTGATTGCTTCTTAGCCCTATCAATTTCGAGATCCGTCATCACCATATACCTTATTCCATTTTTTACTATAAGTAAAAATGGATCAGGAGCCATAAATCCGGTTGCATAATAAATATTAGAATCTGTCTCAGGACAAGCGTACATCACATAATTTCTTTTTTCCATCTCTTTCCTCCTGAAATAATGCCTTATGCGAGGGTCACTTTTTTTACTATGTTTGGGAACTTCTCTTTCAAAGCCTCCTCGACACCATATTGGAGAGTCATAAGCGCACCCGCACAGTGAGCGCATGCCCCTTGAAGCTCTACTTTAACTACACCTGTAGTCTCGTCAAAATCAACAAACTGAATATTTCCACCATCAGCAACTAAAAAGGGCCTTATCTTCTCCTCTATGTACTTTTTTATATCCTCTTTCATCAGACACCTCCTTGTATTTCTGATATTACAACTTTTTGATAAAATCCATCAAAAAAAGATTTAAACTACTCATCTACATCCATACAACATCTAAACCCATAGTAAGGCGACCTTTTAGTTGGTGATTCAACCCTTCTTGATGCACATCTAACTGCCCAATCAGGTTTATTGACATATCCCCCTTTAACACCTTTTTGACCCCCTTTCATTAAAACCCACTCAGCAACATTACCTGACATATCATAAACACCATAAGTGCTCTTACACTTAGGAAAACTACCTGATACTGCCACTTTCTTCTCTTCACCTAAATTACTTTCAGCATTACAAGCGTTAGGATCAAAAATATTATCATAAGGATATTTAAGCATGGATGTACCTTTGCACGCCCTCTCCCATTCTTCCTCAGAACATATTCTCTTACCCTGTTCCATACAAAGCTTTTCAGCCTCCTCAAAAGAGACGGATGTCCTTGGCATCACACCTTTTTTATTAGGAAATTCATATTTATCAATACAATATGAGTGTGTGCTTACACTAACAAATGCAAGTTCATCTGCCTGCCTACCTTCATCACCGGGGACCGAACCCATCCTAAAAGAACCGGCCTTAATATACACCATATCCTTAGGACATCCCTCTGACCCCTTTGTTCTATTGTCTCTGGTATCCTCTTTTTCCAACTTTGCAAAGTCCTTAACCGTCTCTTCTTTCCTCTTCTCATCAATTTTTTGTCTTTCTACAGAAACAACGCCTTTACCACCTACAACCCTTTCCAACCTCTCTTTAGGTTTATCTACAGATTTTTCCACAACCCCAGCTACATCTCCAACATATATATCGTATTCAAATTCAAATCCGACATCTACAATATCCCCGCCTAAGAGATCATTTCTTTCTTCAGAAATATCTTCAACAAAAATATCCAGAGTAGACAATTTCTTTTCTACAGGTAATCCCCAATATCTGTCATAGAGAAAAATAGAGAACGCTATCAATATAGAAAATAAAAAAAATAAAACTAAGAGATAAACCCTCTTACCAAAAGACTTACCAGAGGATTGTAGCCTACTTTCAGTTCCTGTGGACTCAATCTTAGATTTTATATGAGTAAATTTCGTTTCAACTGCAGATATCTTTTTGTGATATTCATCCTTAATCCCCTGAGGGAGATCGTTGTAAATAGAAAGGATCTCAAATAACTCGGCATTAAACTCATTAACGTCATTATATCTCGCCAATGGATCGACATCTGTAGCTTTAATTATCAGGTTTCTTAATCTCTTATCAATTGTCTCATCATATTCAAAGAGCTGAACTTTATTAATATTAGTCTCTTCAGAACCGGTCAACAGTGTCTGCAATATTTTTCCGCAGGAGTAGATATCACTCCTATATGATGGTTCATTACCCTCAAAAACTTCAGGGGCAAGATAGATATTTGACTTATCTTCTTTTATCTGTGTTATGCAATTTGAAAGAGTGATATAATTCAAAATCGTGGTATCCGTAAGTTTTATGTAATCAGGTTGAATAATGATATTTGAAGGTTTAAAATCACCATGACATATCGTTGGATGAATTTCATTAAGTATTTCACCTATCTGGAAAAAAAGTGGTTCTATCTCCTCGAAGCTAAATGGTTTTTTTACCTCTGATCTGAGTTTTATTGTATTTTTTAAGGACATACCATATATAAATTTCATTGAGATATATACCCACCCCTCATGTGATATATCGGAGTCAAATATCCTAACCAAATTGGGATGTGATATGTCCTTAATTCCTCTTACACCCCATACGAGACGAGACATCTCATCTTCGTTCTTAAAGACAAATGGCTTGAAGATCTTCAGTGCTACTCCACTATTAGTTGCCTTATCAATAGCATAAAATACTTGAGCAAAAGTCCCCTCACCTATAAAACGAGTTACAAGATAGCGCTCATTTACTGTAGTTTTTACTTGAACAAGCAGTTTATCGATATCAACTTTTTGTTTAAGTGAAATAAAGGATTTCGTCAGAATAGGTTCTTTGCAGATGGAGCATACTTCAGTTCCCTCAGGATTATAACTTCCACACTTCTTGCAGAGCACAAAATTCCTCCTACCTAACTACATAAGCTTTGAAATTCTTTTAAGATCTATATTATAGGGACAATCACCATAAAAAAACTGAGCTTTTACATATTTGTAATAGGTAGGATCTCTTAATACCCTCGAACACATTTCATCCCCATCAACTAGTTCAATCCCATATTTTCCAACCGAACAAATATTACAACTTATACATTCAGCCGAATTATATAATATTTCCTCCTCTTCGCGAGTTATTACATTAATATTATCATCTAAAAATCTTGCAAGAAATTTCGAGCTACTTATCTCTTTTCTAAAGGGATATCTTAATAAATGGGTAATAAAAAGTATCCCAAGGATTACCAACGAATAAAGGGATTTTAAGTATCTCATGGAAATATATTATAGAAAATAAAACAATTTTAGCAAATTTTTTACTCCTCCCCAAAAAGCGTTATTTTCAGGATCTTTTCGGCATTCCTATAATACAACTTTTCCAGAACTTCATCTGGTAGGTCAATTGCATCTATCTTCCAATCACCTTGAACAGGTGTCATATGTTCCATTTGGGTCACGCCTGTCTCGAAATACTTGTAGTGCTTCCTATAAAACTCCACTGCATCCTCATCACTAGGTTCAGGCTCAAATCCCTTGGAGCCAAGCCAAAGGCTATCTGAATAGACCCCTATATCAGTACCAAATAATATTCTATCCTGATACCTTATAAAAAAGTCGTGCATCTTCTTCGCATTGTGTCTCCCAAATTCGGGAACCCTAGCGGCTATGTCAATGTAATAATTAGGGTACTTATCTAACATCTCTCCAACAAAATCAGGGTTCTCTGCGTAATTGCCAAAATGAACACCAATGAAAGTGGTCTCTGGATGTTTTTTTACGAGATTTTCAAATTGATGTATAAGCTCTTCAAATGTAGGATAATCCTTACCATAATATGACCAATTCGGATGGGCAAGAAGTTCGATATATCTCTCATTATCTATGGTCGGGGGTTTGAAGAATGCCACTGGATCTGCCGAATGAATAGCCACGGGTAACCCTAATCTCCCACATTCCTTCCAGATTGGATCCAATATCTCCTCATCAACCCTCATTAGCCTTCCATCATAGAACCGTATACCAAGCCCAAGTGATTTAAATATCTTTAAACCCTTAGCCCCCATTTCTTTCGCTCGATTCAAATTCCTTATATTTACTCTCTGGAAGATCTCCGGATGATCTATGTAATACCAGTTCAAGTTAACAAAATTAACAATTCTATTCTTTGTAGTATTTGCAAGTGCTTGCATAATCTCAAAATCATAGCCTGGAATACCTCCACTGAGGTTAACAAGCCTTCTAATACCTGCCAAATCCATAATCCTAATAGCCCTATCGAAACCATCATATCCGATGTGTGCATGTGAATCTATTCGATATCTAATACGAGAGTAAGATTTTTGCCTTTCTTCAACAAAAACCTTTGATTTGGTCTTAGAGTCTTTGCAATTTGGAAACAGCAAAACTAAGGCAAATAGAAAAAGATATATATTAACTGTGTACTTAACTCTCATACCTTAAAATAGTGTTACATAAATATTGAATATCTCCTATGGTTAGATTCTGGGGTCTTAACGAGAGATCTATACCTTTACCTACAATATCTAGGTATTGGGTTCCATACCTTGACTTCACTATATTCCTAAGATTCTTTCTTGGATAATTAAAAATATCTTGTATCATCCTATTACACTTCTCATACAACAAATAACGACTTGTGTCATCAAAAAAGCTCAGGTGTATAAAAGCTGAGTCAACCTTTGGCTGTGGCTTAAACGACCCTCTCCCCACTTTTAGCAACAGCTCCGGCTTGGTAAGTATGTTAGTAACAACAGAGATTGAGGACCAATCTCTATCATTAGGTTTCGCCGTAATCCTTCTTGCTACCTCAAACTGGAACATGAGAAACGCATCTTTTATATAAACGGCATTATCAAGTAGTTTAAATAAAAATAATTTTGAAAGATTATAAGGGAGATTTCCTGTAATCACTAATCTATTGTACTTTCTATAATATTTTTCAAATTCAAATCTCAACATGTTCATTTCTATAATCTCAACATTTTTACTCGATTCAAATCTTTTTCGTAAACTATCTACCATATCTCTTTCCATCTCTACCGCAATGACCTTACTACATCTTTTCGATAAAAATTCTGTTAGGTTACCCGAACCGGCTGCAACCTCAATAACAGGCTGTTTATCAGCAGATTCACTTACTATTGACGCAATAATTTCTAGAACATTTCTATTAATAAGAATATGTTGTCCCCAGGACCTTTTAAGCCTTTTAGGTTCAAACTCAAAACTACTCATGTTGACTCAACAATACTCAAAATAACACAGTGGAAGAAAAAAATTTTACCTTAAGATTATTAATCAGACACCGCATTCCAAACTCGACAAATTTAAAATATTATAATTTACGAATCACCACTACCCCGAAATATCTTACGTAATATCAATATACTACTAAACATTGTTAAAGTTTCACGTTAAAATTTAAATAATCGTAAATACAGGGGTTTTAATCAACCTATTGGTGTAAACTTCTCCATCTTTAAGCGTATCATATATCTTCAAAATCTTTATCCTTTGATGATCAACATACCCCCTCAGCGGGTCTGCACCCAAAACCAACACCCTATCTTTCAATCTTGCAAACCAACCAAATATCTTTTCTGTCATATCCTTGTCATAATACATATCCCCCGCAAGTATTACATCAAATTCACTACAATCTGACAAAAAGAAATCACTATCAGTAAGCTCAAAATCGACCTCATTAAGCCTCATATTTATAGATGACATCACAAGTGCATTAGGGTCTATATCGGAGGCTAAAACATATTTGGCACCACAAAGGACAGAAGCTATTGCCTCTACACCACATCCTGAACCAAAAATTAAAACGCCTTTGCCCTTTATTAACTCACTATTGTCTAATATAAACCTTGATAGGGCCTGACCACCGGGCCAGCAAAATAGAAAAAAAGGATCTACTATTCCAAATCTTAAAAATTCTGATTCTTTAGCATAAAAAAACCTCGATTTCTCTGTTAAAACCCTGAGTTTTATCTCCCGCAATAATGGGAAAGAAACAATCTCCGTATTGTTTATTATAAACTCTTCAACCATTGCTATTTTTATATATAGCAAAATTCTCTTAAAAACCACTAAAATATGGATTCAAAAAATTTACCTAAGCTCCTATTCTAGCCGGTTGTCAACAATTAAATTTCTAAATGCAGAATAAAAATAGGTCTTCTACACCTTTTTAACACAAAATACCAACAAGTTATTTGATTTAGTAGATTTAGTAATTACTTAAAATTTACTTTGACCATATGCACTGAACAACTAACACAAGGATCATAGGATCTGACTAACATCTCAAGCATCAACTGAATCTCATCTTGAGGTCTATCCATAATCTCAGGGACAAGCTTTTTCATATCATATTCAATATTTGCACAATTCTGATTTGTCGGGATAATACAATTAGCATGTACTATATGTCCAGTCCTATCATAAGTATAATCATGGATCAATATACCTCTTGGGACCTCAACAGCACCTACCCCCTGACCTTCCTTAAGTGGCATCGAATCGACCTTTTCTTCTTTTATACCTCTTGTCAAAAGTTTATCAATTTGTATGAGAGCATCTTCCACAGCGTGGATCGACTCAACAACCTGAGCAATATTGTTCATAAACGGATTATAATTAATTGGTCTTAAGCCCAACTTCTCAGCTGCCGCCTTTGCCTTGGGCAACAACAATCTTGCATTGAGATTAAATCTTGCAAGTGCCCCAACGGCAAGCGATTCTCTCTTATTCTTGGTCCATTTAGCTGACGAATGTGGAACCACATATTCATTTGTCCAACTTTTATAATTATGAACATCAGTCCTTCCAGCATCCGTTGATCCTAAGTCACCATCGTAAAAGGCATACTCATCATCTCTGACCAAAGCTATATACTCTGTCTCTCTTGAAAAATTTGGTATCTTAGGCAAGAGTGAAGCAAATACATCCACAGTTTTATCAAGTAAGGGCAGCGCCTCAGTTTCAAGAGTCTTTTTTAAATCTCTCAATTCCCTCTCAGTAGGAAGTTTTGTAAATCCACCAACAACCTCTCTGATTGGATGAATCGTTCGCCCACCGATAAGGTCACAAAGGTCATTTGCAATTCTTTTGAGTCTAAGAGCCATTTTCGCAATATCAAGATGAGTTGGGAGTATTGCAAACACTGACTTAGCACCTAAAAAATCTGGAGCAGCAAGAAAATATGTATGCAATATATGAGATTGTAGTGTCTCCCCATCGAGCAATAATTTCCTTAGAGTTACAGTTTGTTCTGTCGGTACATAACCAAATGCATCTTCAGTGGCCCTTATAGATGCAGTTGTATGACCTATAGAACAGATACCACAAATTCGAGACACTATCTCAGATACATCCTTATAATATACACCCCTTATAAATCCTTCAAAGAATCTTGGTGCCTCTATAACTTCCCACAAACACCTCTCTACCTTTCCATCCTTAATATCCACAACTATATTACCGTGGCCTTCAATCCTTGTAACGTAATGGACATTAATATTCATATTTGTATTCATTTTTTTACCTCCTCAAAATATCCTGCAAAGATTCTAAATTTTTGGATAGCATCTTCAACGGTAAGACCTGCCTTTGTAAGCACCTCTATCTCTGAATTCTTATTTGGCTCATCTACAAGACCTCTACATCCTTCACATCCACTACTATTTGACGGACACCACGCCCCACATCCTGCCCGAGTTACAGCACCTAAGCAAACCTCACCCTTATCATACATACATACATTCCCTAAAAGTTTGCATTCTACACACACAGGATAATTCGGGATCTCAGGTTTCTTCCCAATCAGAAGGGACTTAACTACACTTAAAAACTCTTTTGCATTAATTGGACACCCTGGGATTTCAAAATCCACGGGTATTACTGCTTTTACAGGCCTTGTAGCAAAGGTATCAAAATACTTGGCGCTATCTCTATAGACGTAATAACGAATCTCATTTAGTTCATAAAAATTTTTTCTGAAATTAACTCCCCCCGTACAAGCACAGGCACCAATAGGAATGACAAATTTAGCATTTTCGCGAATCTTTTTCAATCTCGGGATATCATACTCCCGAGTCACAGATCCTTCAATAAATGCTATGTCATAATCATCGGATGCCTCTGTCATTGCCTCCCTAAAATTCACTATGTCAATGTGAGATACAATGTCCAGAAGCTCATTTTCCATATTTATTACTGACAATTGACAACCTTCACAACTCGCAAAATCAAAAAAAGCTACTCTCGGTTTCATATAGCCTCCTGCAATTTTCTAACTGTTGGTAAGTCAAAAACTGGTCCAGACTGACAGACATATACATTATTTATCTGACAGTGACCACATTTACCCACCCCACACTTCATCTTTCTCTCCAACGACATATAAATATTCTCTTCCTTAAAATTCCTATTCTTGAGTTCCAATACGACAAATTTATACATTACCGGTGGACCACATATTACAGCTATCGTTTTATTCACATCAAAATTTACCTTCGGTATTAGAGTAGTGATAACACCAACATTCCCTTTCCAATTAGAATCGGTACACTTGTCCACTGTGAGATATGTCTCTACATCCGCCCTATTCAACCAACTCTCTACCTCTTTTTGATAAAGCCACTCCTGATTGTTCTTACAACCATACAATATATACACCTTACCGAATTCATTTCTTTTAGTCTTATCAAGTGTATAATTTATTAGGGATCTTAATGGTGCTACCCCAAGTCCACCGCAGATAAAAAGCATATCATATCCCTTAAACTTCTCATAAGGGAATCCGTTACCAAAAGGTCCTCTTATACCCACATAGGACCCAACATCTAAGTTTTTATGTAAGTAATTTGTAACTCTCCCCACTGCCCTAACACATAATTCAAAATATCCTTGCTGAGTAGGACTTGAACTAATGGATATTGGGGCCTCACCAATGCCGTATATAGATAATTCAACAAACTGCCCAGGTCTATGATTTAAATTCGAACCATCGTCGAATCTAAATTCAAAAAACATCTCCTTTTCTGTAAAACGTTCCTTCTTTGTCATCTTTGCAAGTCTTGGAAGATATAGGCTCTTCTCCTGTATATTCGCTACCATATCACCCTCCTTATCTTGACAATTCATTTACTATCTCCACGGGATCAATTTTCACAGTACAGGCCCTCACACACCTACCACATCCTACACACGTAGGTGAATTGAACCTGTCGTAGAGATAATTAAACTTCCTGTTTATTCGATGTCTCAATCTTTGGCTCCTATGCTCTCTAAAATTCTCACCAGAGCCGACTTTTGCAAAATCCACAAGCATACATCCATCCCAAATTCTTCTCCTTTCACCATCATCTAAATTTATGTGTACCTCATCCTGAACATCGAAACAAAAGCAAGTTGGGCAGACTAAATTGCAAGAACCACACGCAAGACACCTCTCTTCTAGCTCCTTCCAATGTTTATGGTCCCAGGTTCTTTGCATCAAGTCTCTCACTGTTGAGGCATTAACCTTATTAAACCTCCTAACAATCTTTTTCTCTTTTTCAGACTTAAATGCCTCTGCCTTTTTAATATCTAACTCTTGAGATGGCTTTGCTTGTATTCTTTTCAGTAGTTCTTCACCTTTTTTACTCCCTACCTCTGCCAAATATGAATCACCTATCGGAATCAACATTATATCAAATCCATCCTTCGCAAAAGTAGAACCTACACTCGAACAAAAACAATAATCATAAGGGAGACACTCAAGTCCAATTATCAGCGCATTTTCCCTCTTTGCTAAATAATGTCTATCATAGTTGTTATTCTCCGAAAATGCCTGATCTAAGTGTTTAATTCCCTTTATATCACAAGGGTGGAGTCCGAATAACACAACTGGTGTAGTGTCAAAAACAGGTTCTGCCTTGTTTTCAGATCTCTTAAACCTTAACAAGGTCTCTACGGGAGGTGAAAGATATTTCTTTGGTGGAAGTATGGATGTGTCATAATCCAATCTTATATCATCAAATTTTTCTATCTCACAAAAATCAAATCTAGTCTCCTTTTTAACGGGGGCAACCACCTTATATGTCTTCATCAATTCTTGAACAAGATTTCTTAAACTATCCATCGTCAATATATATCCCTGCATACATCTCCTCCTTTACTTCTTTAGTAACTTCTCAACCTTTTTAAGCAGGTCCTTAGGTTGTATTGGTTTCTCACAAAATTCATCTGCAGCAATAAAATCTCCATCTTTCTCTTTAGAAAACTTGAAGCCTGTGTGTTGAGACACCGATGTCAGCATAAGAATAGGAATATCCCTAAATTTGGGGTTATTCTTTAGTTTATAACTTACCTGGAACCCCTCAGTAACTGAATCCATCATAACATCCAAAATAATCAAGTCTGGGCGTTGTGTCTCAACCTTCGTAAGTCCTTCTGTTCCATTACTTGCAGAAATGACTGTATAGCCGTTCTGTTCAAGAACTGTCCTAATGATCTCGACCAGATCGGCATCATCGTCAACAATTAAAATAGTCTTCTTATCATTCATAGTTCATCTCTCCTTATAAAATGGTTAATATCCCTTAAAAACTTTATATCCAAAACTAATACTCCTGTGGCAACCCTTTGAGTTGTGAGTAGCTGAAAACAGGACCGTCTTTACAAACGTAAATATTACCTATATTACACCTACCACACTTCCCAAGCCCACACTTCATTCGGTTTTCAAGGGTCGTAATTATATTATCCTCCTTAAAACCGAGTTTCATCATGATAGGAAGTGTAAACTTTATCATTATAGGAGGTCCACAGATAATAGAAACTGCATTCTCACCT
Source organism: Deltaproteobacteria bacterium (assembly GCA_026416535.1). Classification (GTDB taxonomy): domain Bacteria; phylum Myxococcota; class SpSt-1050; order SpSt-1050; family SpSt-1050; genus SpSt-1050. Next base: position 7,263 of record JAOAFA010000090.1, on the reverse strand, counting down.
TTTGGTGATATCCTCTCTACGATTGTAGGAACAAATCCAATCTCACCTTTCCAATCAGGTGTCTCACCACCCGGGTCTACTGTAACTACGGTCCGGATATCATTCCTCGACTGCCACTCCTCAAGCTCTCTCTTATATACTAAATCACTTACCGTCCTTGCACCATAAATGATTGTAATATCCCTAAACTCCTTCCTTCTATCCAGCACGTTCAGAATTACCGACCTAACTGGGGCCAGGCCAATCCCTCCCGCTATAAATACTATATTCTTTCCTCTCATCTCTTCCACAGGGAACCAATTCCCATAAGGACCTCTAAAACCCACCGTATCGCCCACATTAAGCCTTCTTAATGCATTCGTAACCTTACCCACTTGTTTAAACGAACACTCAATAAAGTCCATTCTTGTTGGAGGCGACGCTATACAAAAGGTGCATTCACCCTCCCCAAATACCGAATACTCAGCAAACTGCCCTGCCTTAAAACTAAATCTCTTTTTATCCTCCTCGGATTTAAACTGTAGTCGGAGCGTCCGTGTATCTGGAGTCTCATCTATTATTTCTTTAATCTCCATCAAATAGGGTTTGTATATATTTTCCATGCTCATACCTCTACGAAAGTTTGCTTATCCTTGAAACAATATCGCCTATATCTATTGAGACTGGACATCCCCGCGAACACCTCCCACATCCAGTACATAAGACCTCTTGGAATCTATCCACATAATATTTGAATTTGTGATTTACTCTCTGCCTATACCTTTTGTACTGTGTATCCCTCGGATTATGCCCTGAGGCATGAAGTGTAAATAAGTAGAACTGACAACCATCCCAATTCTTCATCCTCCTACCCTCTGAATATAAATAATCCTCATCTACGATATCAAAACAATGACATGTAGGACATACAAATGTGCATTGACCACATCCAACACATATATCACCAATCGAATTAAAGAAATCTGTCTCAAAGTTATTGTCAAGCCACTCTTTAACCTTTTTATGGTCAAATTTTCTTGCAGGACCACCAATTGAATCGAGGACTTGCTTACTTTTCGTAGGTTCTCCCTTTTCAAATAACTGTGGATATCTCTTTACAAGCTGACCACCCTTGTCCGTTATAACAATAACACCAAAGGACACATCTGATAACCTTACAAGCAAAATATCTGAGCCCACCGTAGATACTGGACTTAAGCCCACAGATGTACAAAAGCAGTAATCATCTAAGTAAGTACAAGCAAGTCCTATAATCAATGAATTATCGAATCTCTTGTTGTAAAATTTATCCTTGTAATCCCAATTAAATACCTTATGAATGATTGTAAAACTAGCAGCATCACATGGTTTAAGACCAAACAGAACCTTATTCCCATTAGGGTCTATATCCACAATTTCTACATTATTCTTCTCGCGCTTATAATAAAACACAGGCTCACATTTAGGGAATAAACACTCCTTAGCCGATATATCAGTAGGTCTTCTGTCTGGGAATAAAGCGACTTCATCTATATCCTTGACCTTAACAAATCTATCGTTGTTTTTGGATGGGGCATATATATTAAAACCTTCTCTTGTTAGATTCTCTAATAACCCTTTTATACCTTCAAGTGAAATGACATATTCTTCCATTTGAGACTCCATTACCTAATAAAATCTTCTTTATCCTTTACATCATAAGTCCCTATTAAGGTAGGTGCATTAGGATCCATACCAGATTCATACCCAAATTCCGATTTTGCCACTTTAGCCATCTTCCTATTAATCAGTGAAAGAGGTATACCAGCTGGACACACCCTTTCACATTCATTACAACCAATACACCTACCAGATAGATGAAACGCCCTAACTATGTTCCATGCAAAATTTCCCCTTTTTGTGGGACTTGTCTCAATCCACCTCGGCATGGACTTATCAGCTATACACCTCTCACAATAACACAGGGGACATATTTGACGACATGCATAACACTTTATACATCTCTCAAACTGTTCTTCCCAATAAGCAAATCTCTCATTAGCCGTCATCTGTTCAAGTTTTACAATAGATTCTGCTTTTTCATCTGTTCCGGGCAATTCCTCACCCTTCATTTCTACTAGCTCATCAAAAAGATGAGGGGTCTTTACATTACAGGTTATACACTTCTCAGCAATCTTAGTGGAATCATGTCCTTCAAAACCTCTTCTAACACCACTGCACTTAACACCAACAACATATACATTCTCCCTTCTGATCTGATTTTCAGCTATCAATTGAACAATAGCCTTTATATCACATCCCTTAGCAACAATTGCTACCCTTTTCCCCTTGTTTTCCTTACGAGTTAGATATGTAGATAAATTATTCAAGCAAAACGAATTTAAGACGAGTTCTTTTACCTCATCAAGTGTCCTAACAACCACAGGCCTCGTCCTACCTTCTTTTGTAGCTTTTGCATATCCAATAATCATTTCAGCCTTTTGGTTTTCAAAGATACTCTTTGCAATTGATATTATATCAGCCATTTAATGTAAACTCCTTATTAAGGTTTTGATAATTTACAAAAGGTCCTTTGGTTCTAACCGTATCTGTAATTTCATTTATGACATCCACCCACTTTTTACCTTCAGAGGCAGATACCCACGAAAAGAACACCCTATCGTCATCTATACCTACAAATTTGAGAAGCTGCCTAAATAATATCCATCTCCTCCGAGCGTGAAAATTACCTGCCGTATAATGACAATCCCCAGGATGACAACCAGAGACAAGAACTCCATCTGCACCGGACTCAAATGCCTTAATTATAAACATAGGGTCTATTCTTCCTGTACATGGAACCCTAATCATCCTTACATTTGATTGGTACTTCATTCTTGATGTCCCGGCAAGATCTGCCCCCGTATAAGTACACCAATTACATACAAATGCCATAATCTTTGGTTCAAATTTTGAATCAGACATATCGACCAACCTCTCCTTACAATGCTTTTATTTGATAATATATTTGTTCATCATTAAAGCCAATAAGCTCGATAGACTTTGATGGACAGGTAGCATTACACGTTCCACATCCTTGGCACAGACCTGTATTAACAGATGCAATTACTTTAACAAGATTACCCTTTTTATCTCTTATCTCCTTTAGCTCAATAGCGTTGTAAGCACATACCTTTTTACAATAGAAACAGCCCACACACGTGTTTTCATTCACCTTTGCCACTATTGGTTCTCGCTCTAACATCTCATTTCCAAACAGGACCAACGCCTTACTTGCAGCAGCTGACGCCATCGCTACAGACTCTGGAATATCCTTTGGAGACTGGCACGCCCCTGCAAGAAAGATACCACCACTTGATGACTCTACAGGTCTGAGCTTTGGATGAACCTCTGCATAAAACCCATATTTGTCATATGGTATGCCTAGGGTTTGGGCGAGCTTGGGCGCCTCTGGCTGAGCCACAATAGCAGTCGCTAACACTACCATGTCAGCCTCAATCTCCACGGGCACGCCTGAGAGCGTATCTTCACCTTTTACAATGTATTTCCCCCTTTTTTCATATATCCTTGATACCCGACCCCTGATATACTTTACACGATCCTCCTCAATTGCCCTGCGCACAAACTCTTCATATCCCTTACCACCTGCCCTAATATCCATGTAAAAAACATATGCCTCCCCATCATGGACTTTATGTTTATAAAGCATGGCATGCTTTGCTGTATACATACAGCAAATCTTGCTACAATACTCAAAACCTTTTGATGGATCCCTCGAGCCCACACATTGAATAAATACTACCTTCTTGGGTTGCTTCTTATCAGAAGGCCTCAATATCTCACCAGACGTAGGACCCGAGGCACTAGCCAATCTCTCAAACTGCAGGCCATCAATCACATCTTTATACTTGCCATACCCATATTCACCATAACCCTTCACAAGAGAATCCCTTGCCTTCTTGTCAATCTTATATAATTTATAACCCGTTGCCACAATTATAGCCCCGACATCCTCAGTAACCAACTCATCTTTTTGATCATAATCTATCGCATCTCTGCCACATACCTTTTTGCACAACTGACACTTACCTGTCTTAAAATACGTACACACCGTTCTATCAATTACTGGAATATTAGGAACTGCCTGGGGGAATGGGACATATATCGCTGGTCTATTGGCCAATCCTTCATCGAACTCAGACGGAGCCTTTTTTATGGGACACTTTTGCACACACAAACCACAACCAGTACAAAGAGATTCCTTAATTGAACGAGCCTTCTTTCTAATGGTAACCTTAAAATTGCCAATAAAACCTTCAACATTCTCCACCTCAGAATATGTATACAACTTTACATTTGGATGCTGATACACCTCCACCATCCTCGGGGTTAGAATACACTGTGAACAATCAAGCGTCGGGAATGTCTCAGAGAGCTGGCTCATGTGCCCACCTATTGATGGTTCTTTCTCCACGAGAATTACTTTGAACCCAGCACCTGCTATATCCAGTGTGGCCTGAATGCCTGCGATGCCACCTCCAATAACAAGAGCCCTCCGAGTAACAGGTACCCTTATCTCTGAAAGTGGATAGTTAAACTTTACCCTCTCAACTGTCATCCTAATAAGATCAAGAGCCTTCTTTGTTGCCTCCTCTACATTATCATGAACCCACGAACAATGTTCTCTTATATTTGCAATCTCACACATATATGGATTAAGTCCTGCCGCGGCACATGCCTTTCTAAATGTCTTTTCATGCATATGAGGAGAACAAGATGCAACTACAACAGCGTTTAATTTATGTTCTAAAATAGCCTGTTTGATCATATTTTGACCGGGATCAGAACACATATACTTGTAGTCTATAGAATAAACCACATTAGGCAACTTAACAGCTTCTTTAGCAATTTTGGGACAGTCAACAGTCTTTCCTATATTTTCGCCACAATGGCAGACAAAAACACCTATCCTCATCATCTTAAGCTACTCCTTCGCTACAATAGCTGTTGAAAAACGGGCGAGGACCGATTCCGTGTCAATAAAATGCAAACTTAATCCCAGATCCTCTTTATCTATACCCATCGAAAATCCTACTAGTTCAGATAAATAAAATATAGGGATACTCTTATGTTGTGAATCCATTTTTGCTATGTTTCTCTGCCTCATATCAAGATTCGAATGGCACATTGGACAAGCAACAATAATAGCCTCGGCTCCATTTTCGACTGCATCGTCAATAATCCTCTTTGATAATGTCGTGACAACCGTCATGTTTGTAATTGAATGTGAAGCACCACAACACTCTACCTTAAAATTCCAATCTACTGTCTCTGCACCTGTAAGCCTAACTACATCTTCCATAGCAGAAGGCATTTCTGGATCATCAAACCCTGTCACACCATTAGGTCTTACCAACAGACATCCATAGTAGGCCGCAACCTTCAACCCTTTCAAGTCCCTTTGTCTTTTAGATAAAAATAGCTCCCTATCAATCCTTTGAAACATCTCAATCATATTTAATATTTCTATATCCGTCTCTATTTTCTCTTCAAGTACATCCTCTATCTTTTTTCTCAACTCAGGTCTATTTTCAATTTCATACCTTGCAACTACAAATCTATTATAGCACGCCGCACACGGGATAAATAGACTTTTCAGGCCTTGCTTCTTTGCCAAAATAATATTTCTCATCGGCAATGCCACGGATAAAAGATGATTAGTTGCATGAGCAGAAGTAGCACCACAACATGACCAATCATCTACCTCTATAAGGTTAATCCCTAGTTTTGAAAATACATGTCTTATAGATTGTTCATACTCTTTTGCTGTACCCAAAAGTGAACACCCGGGATAATAACCTATATTATCCATTTTTCACTCCTTACATCTGTCAAAAATCTTCTTTATCTTATCTCTATCCTTTATTCTGTGGGAAAACAACTTAATCTTACCCTTAAAAAACATCTCTGGGGCAATATCCAAATCCTGAAAGATATTGAACGTTGCAAGCTTATAGTCTCTTATCAACCCAAACTCAAACGCCTTTCCATTTGCCTCTACTTGCTTTAAGAATGCCTTGTGGAATTTAAGAATATCATCTTTGCTAATAACACCCTTCTTAATTGCAATCTCTTTTAGAGCATCCATAAATTTTGCCAAATCAAAATTTTGAGGACATCTTGTCGAACATGTCAAACAACCAGCACACATCCAGATAGTCTCAGACCTTAGAGCCTCATCCTCCAGGCCCAACTGGACAAATCTCACAACCTTATTCGGTGGAACCTTCATAAATACCCTAACAGGACAACCGGCTGAACACTTTCCACACTGATAGCACTTTAGTGAATTAATACCTGTAAGCTCTTCAATCTCTTCGGCAAGAGTCAACTTTTCCCTTTCTCTGACTTTTACATGAGCTGACAAATTTACACCTCCTTAAAAAAATACCACCTAATACTTAGGTGGCATCTTCTACTAAAAATTAAAGTTGAATAAGAATCCATAAACATCTATACTACATTATCAACACACCCTCCCCTTTAATTGTGGAGTAATTCAACAACAATTTACGCCTAGTGTCAATCAAAAAAACTAAGTAATTTTATATAGCTTCTGATCTGAGACAAAAACAAAAATATCTTAATCCTTTGGGCCTCACATATTTTTAAAGGAGAAGGCACCGAATGGGTTCACATTCATAGGCTTCATAGAATTACTGGTCCTAATCCAAACGAATCCACAACTTAATTCAATTTATACAGTCTCTTCCCCAAAGCTCCAACTAGAATGATAAAGATTTATAAATACCTTACCATTACCGCTTATTTCAACCTACGAGAGAGTCGCATACTTGCATCAATAACTCTAATACCACATATACCGCATCTTCTGAAATCTTCACAAAAGTTTATTAGAGTATTTAGAAAACAGAGGAATGTTGCAAATGTCCTCAGCTTATACAAAAATAATTGAAAAATGTTTGTTCATGAGTATAATAATTTTATTAGAGTATTTATGGAGTTTATCTTATGTTTAGAAGATTAGGGTATTTATTTGCTTTTATATTAGCTTCTCTTTTTATTACTTGTTCCTCAGAGACAGAAGGGGACAAGGTAGATGGGTCTACTATGGGTGATAGTGGAATAAGAACCTGCAAGAATACAGCCCAGTGCAGATCAGATGAAGAGTGCGTAAATGGTGTGTGTGTAAAAAGGTCTCCAAGAGATGTTGGGATGGATGAGGTAGTTGAGATACCCATGGATGTGGGGTTGGATATAGGG
>JAOAFA010000046.1 GCA_026416535.1 Deltaproteobacteria bacterium | reverse complement strand
TTTTACAAGTTCTGATAATATCTTTGTCAGGACAGGTGCGGGCTTCAGGTCAGGGCAACCTATACCCAAATTAATAATTTCTTTACCTCTTCTCTTTGCCTCATCCATCAGGATGTTAAGTCTCTTCCAGATGCCTTCTCTCGAACTACTAAATCTTGTTGAAGGGCTAAATTTCATGTTTTCCTCCTTCTCTTGAATTAACACCAAAACAGTATTTTTCAACTAAATAGTTTTTATTTTAAGTAGCAACTGTAAATTGATATAGTAACTTCTTATAGTATGCGACGGAATTTTTGGAAATAGTCTTTTGGTTTTCTATTTAACCCAAAGAAATCTGAACATTTTGATTTAATTAAATATATAGTGGTTAATGGTTTACTTGTAGGTAAACCACTATCTTGAAAATAGTCTTTTGTAATTTTACTTCTCTTGAAAATGAAGAAGAAATGAGGTATTATAAAACCTATGAGTAAAGTGATCAACTCGTTAAGTACATTATTAGTTGTAATTTTTCTTGTATTTATATCCTTTTACTGTTCTGATTCTGCAACTACTACAACTCAACCAGATGTGATGAATTGTCCTATTGGGACAAAGCCTTATGGGAAGAAATGTATACCTATTGATAAGGGTGTTGTGGAAGAGAGTTATGAAGAGGAAGATGTTATTGTTGAAGAGGATGTCTTAATACTTGAAGAGGAAGATACAGTTTTATTAGAGGAGGGGGTTAGGGATTATGTGGTGTTTGATAAAGGCAATCCTAAGATATGTAATCCCAAAGAAAGGCAATGCATAAAAGGGGATTTGTATGAGTGTAATGGAGATGGAACACAGTTTATTATGATTGAGTCTTGTAGAGTCAGATGTGATATAATAGAAGTAAATGATGCAGGCGTGGAAACCAAATACTGTATAACAGGGTGTGCTATAACAGGGTGTGTTAAAGAGAAGGTTATATGTGAGCCTCTTTCATATCATTGTTGTGGTGGAAAGTATATTGATCCGGATGGGAAATGTGGAAGTGATGATTTGTTACAATGTAATGAACTCGGAACGAAATGGGGAACTATAGTAGAAAATTGTAAGGATAAGTATGGAGAGAAATCTTTTTGTTATATAGATCACTGTAAAGATCAACCACCGCCAAAGTGTAATCCGGGTGAGCTTAAATGTACTGACGGTAAGAATATATATCAGTGTACAGCGGATGGTTCAAAATGGGTTCTTAAAGAGTCATGTCCTGTTTGTTGTATTGATAATCCTATTTCTTGTTCGAAAGGTACGGGTGTGGATAATGCTCCATGTGAGACGGATTGTGATTGTGATTTAAACTATAAGTGTGTTGGATTTGGCTTTCCAATTAATAATAAAGTATGCCGCCAAAAGTGTGGAATAATAGGCAAGGAATGTCCATCAGGCTATACCTGTACATCGGGTTATTATTGTGTACCAGGGGGATAATGATTTAAAGTTGGAGCCTTGTAGGGCGAGAAGGGACCTAAAAGTCAAAATAAAGTGTGGGTTATGATTAATTGTGATTTTTGTCAATTATCTCCCCATGGCACTTTTGAGCCTATACAACTATTATCTAAATCCATTCCACATATACCCCCTATTCAAGCAAAATCTAGTTCACATATTTTTGTTCCACTGCAGCAACTTCCCATACCTATTATCCATTAATCCTAAACTCCCTTTCTCTTTATATTCTTTGTCCACTTTAATTTGGCTATACTAAAACAAGATTTATATTTGATATAGTTCTACGTAAGGTATGAGTGCAAGATGTTGGTAAAATATTGGTGATGTATTGGCGAAGAACTCACTTTTTTGAATTTCTTAATTGTAAGAATGTTTAGTTCGCGGATAATCGAAGGATTTGGCAGTATCTGACCAGACAAAGGGGCGAGTAAAAACTAGATCAGTCTATTTTTACTTTGTATCTCAAGGTGCATTTGACCATCTTTGAATATTCGGACTGCACCAGAGGTCTCTGAAACTACTATTGCTACGCTTTGTGTCATTTTGGTAATTGCCGCGGCAGCTGAATGTCTAGAGCCCAATCCCAACGGAACTTTAATATCAATGTCTGAGGTCTCCAAATATCTGCCTGCTGATAGCACAACGCCGTCTTCACGAACAACAAAAGCGCCATCTAACATTGTAAATGCCCTGATCGCCTGCCTAAATTCGGGATTGTACAGGTTCCTATCCTGCTCGCTATACCCCTGAAAAGGATTTAATACTATCTGTTTACTTTTGGCCATTACATTGTCGGTGTCGCCTATAACGAATATGGTGCCAATGTTTATCCCTTCATATCCTTGGAAACCTATTTGAACAGCTAGTTCAAGCATGATTTCCATAAGTTGGGCCGGAATATTCGTATTTTTTAAAAATTCATACGATACATTTTCGTCTATGCCTTCACCCACACTCCTCAATATTACAGAGTCAACAAGTTCATTCGCCTTTCGAGATACTATACATAGGACCTTGTGGCCAGGTTTGAGAAATCCCGAGGTTATTGCTGATGCCATTGCAATCTTTACAAGCTCTTGTCTGGAAAATACAAATGGTGGAAGACTTACGCACTTAAATCCCTTCATAGTAAGGTTATTTAATCTTTCAGTCTGGGTAGAGGCAAGGATCAACTTTTCTTTTAGCCGTTTGATTGAATTTCTTCGCACAATGCCCAGATTTTCGGTCACGTAGAGAATGTAGTTTATGTTCTCCATCCTTCCTAATTTTAATGCCATTGAAAAGAACTTTGCCTCAAATTTCTCCATATCCGAGTAGTAATTATCCACCATTCTTGAATATTGTCAAAAAAAATGCTAAATTTTTTATAATGATAAGTGGTAAAGCGGATAATATTGTGCAGGTCCTACAATGGGATGGAAGAAAAGAGTCAAAGATGGAAATTTTATTGAGAATAACCTCGCTTTGTAATTTAAGATGCAAGTTTTGCTTTGTAAGAGAGAACTTTGGCTCACCTCCAATTGATGAGATTGTTGATTTAGTTGGTAAAGAGCTGAAATATAAAAGTCTTAGCAAAATATGGGTTAATATAACAGGAGGAGAGCCTCTAATAAGGGGAGATCTTAAAGACTTACTATCAACAATAGGAGCATATTCGAAGGAGTGTGGAATAAATCTTCAAACAAACGCTACACTCATCACTCATGATTTAGCGGTGATGTTGAAAAAGAATGGTGTAAAGAGTGCATTTGTTGGGATCCCGGCCCTAACAAATGAGAGCTACTTTGTACTCACAGGCAAAAAGGACGGACTGATAACTGCCATAAAGGGTATTAAATGCCTTATGAGCGTTGGAATTTATGTCTGTCTCAATTTTGTATTATCCAGACTTGTAATGGAGGATTTCTATGAAATACCTGATTTCGTCTTGAAAAATTTTGGGAATTCTATCTCTGTAAATTTATCTACACTGTCCCCCGGCACTCCCGAGGACTTTTTCAAAAAATATGGCTTGGACTATCAGGTAGCAGGTAGGATTTTACAGGATGTTTATTTCAAATTGAGAAGATATAAAATAAAGACAACTTACTTTGGCGGTGATTGTTCTCCCCCTATATGCGCCTTTAATAATAAAGATATTTGTAAAATTTACTCTTTTGGGAAACCTGTACTCCCTATTCGATACTATGATACTCCTAACAACTTGGTGGAAGGCTACATGTATAAATCAGGAAGATGTAAAGAGTGTATCTATGATGATAGGTGTTCTGGTGTTTCATCATTATATGTAAGAGTTTTTAAAAATCACAATTTTAATCCCAAAAAATATTTTTGATGCATTCGGTTACTAGTTTTGATATAATTTTTAATATCTAGGGAGGTTGACATGACTTCCAAAAATGTAGTGATATATTTACTACTCATCTGTCTTTTAGGTGCCCTTCTTGTAAAGGGGTGTGGCTCTTCCTCATCATGCTCATGTTTATCTCCAATTCCGGGGGGTGAACCACCTGATATGGGCTTTAAGGCTGACAAGAAGATTCCCAATGCTGTGCAGGCTCGAATATCATCACATACGTTCACCTTTTTAACAAGTAGGATAAAAGATATACTGGCATTGTTGTTAAAGGAACAGACAGGTGGTACGGGTAGCCTGACTTTTGAGATCCCATATTCTGAGAGTGATAATGGAAATGGTTGTAAAACCTATATATGTGTGAATAGGAACTGTTCTGTAACTGTTACGCCGAATTCCGCTCAATTGGACCTTGTTGCTCCCGATACGATAAACTTCAAAATTAATACGAACATTAAATCAAATGATATAAGGGTCAAGTATGATCGGCATGTTGTTTTTGGGTGTGCGAATCTCTTTAATTGTGATGTTAGTATTGACATAAAGAACAGGGATGTTAGTGGTCAGATTAAACTTTTTGATGACCCATTTACTAATTTTATGACTTTTGATCTGCCAGCAGATAAGTTAAGCGTTGAAATCAAGGCAGATGATATAAAGATAAAGGGGAATATAGGATGTGATATTGCAAACTGGAATTTGATAAAAAGCATAGCTCTTTCCTTCTTTGATATTAAGAAAATGATAGCTGAAGAAATACCTCCTGTCATTGCAGAACAAACCTGTCAACCATGTGGTAAGCAGAATGATCCACCATGTCCTAAGGGCTCTACTTGCCAAAAGTATAAGGATGGAAATTACTGTGTAGCGGCCTCCACAAACAAGTGTGTTGCAAAGCCCCTTGGTGCTATTGGCAGGCTTGACCTCTCAGAGTTCCTGAAGGACTTCGCACCAGGTCTTAAGGCGAGTTTAGATCTTTATGCCGTTGCAGGAGACTTTCCACCTTATCCTCCGAAGGTAAGGGATAAAGGAATAGATATTCAGGTAATTGGCGGAACAGATGCAGAGAGGAATATGTGTGTACCTGAGACAGAACCACCAAAACTTGACGGAGGAGCTATTCCGCTTCTGAGTTTAGGAAACAGCGCAGCAATCTGCCAGAGCTGTGATCCGAATAATCCGATATGTCCGTCTGATTCAACCTGCTCAGGCAAGTATGGAATCTGCATGAAGGATGAAACAAATGGAGTATGTCCGGATATTCCTTTTATGGTAGGTATCGGAATAAATGAGTACTTCTTGAGAAAGTTCTTCTGGGATGCATTTAACTCAGGGGTATTGTGCCTCAATATTGACTCTGCAACAGTTCCTCAGCTCACCAGTGGTGTGCTCTCAATGCTTCTCCCTTCTCTTAAGGAGCTAACTGATGGGAAAAATACCTCAGTTATTATCTCAATGAGACCTACGAAGGCACCTGATATAAAGATTGGAAGGGGTTTGTTGAGGCTCAGTGGGGATAAGAAAGAGATATTTAGACCTCTCATTCTTCTGTCAATATCACAGTTGTCAATTGATTTCTATGCGGTTGTATATGACCGTTATACAAGGATATTTACTCTGACTGCTGATCTGGAAATTCCGATCGCTCTTGACGTCGTAGAAAGGGAGAAAACAGACCCGAATGACCCGAATAAAAGTATTAGGGTTGTAGAACTTGTCCCAGTTCTTGGAGACCTAACAAATGCAATCAGAAATATCGTAGTCTCAAATTCAGAATTGCTTGCAGAGAAACCTGAGGATATCGCTAGGCAGCTGAGTTCTCTCATCGGTACACTTGTAGGTCCGCTTTTGGGTGGTGCCGGTCTTTCAGGATTTGAGCTGCCTGACCTACAAGGCTTTGTCCTTAAAATCAGGAGTATTGCAGGTAGCGTGGCGTACGATGCAATCAATGACCCATCATGCAATGACTTTAATGAGTCTGCACCGGCCTGTTATTACAAATTTATGAACATCTTTGCCGACATTGATTTAGCACTTCAGTCTTCACCTGTACCACTATATACTCCTTCAATAAGTGTGAAGTCCGTGGAGAGGGGTAAGATAGTGTTTACCAATGCTGACAGAGATTATGAGTATTCTTTTAGAGTAAATAACGGGCTGTGGTCGTTCTTTATGTCGGGAGAGGAGATAGTGGTTGAGACCTTAGATACGTCCTTTGAGGCGAGGCACAAAGTGGAGATTAGGTATAGAAAGAAAGGTACTGAAACCTATAAGACTATCTCACACCCCATCTTCGTATTAGCAGATTATACCCCTCCTGAGATCAGACTTGAGAGAGACGAAAATAAGGTATTTATTGATGTGATGGATATTGTATCTTCGAGGGAGAGTATATTAGTAGAATACTCATATGATGGATACAACTTTGTTAAGGCCGCCACAAATGAAATAGTGCTCAAACCCGGTGTAGAATTTATAGTTGTAAGGGCACAAGACGAGGCTAAAAATAGTTCAGCAGTAAAAGTAGAGATTAAAGAGTTGAGGCAGGCACATATGAATAGGGTATCTACTAGTATAAAAGACGGAGAGGTCGAGACTCATTTTGGATGTAGCTGTAATCTATTAGAGTAATCTATTAAATGAAAATACTCATAGTTGATGATGAGGTATATGTAGGTAGATTTTTGTGTGATTTTATTAAGACGATAGATCCAGATATTGATGTTAGGATAGTGGAGAAAGTAGCGGATTGCCTTGGAGTATTTGAAGAGCTTTCACCAGATATAATTCTATTGGATATTCATCTGCCTGATGGTAATGGGATAGATGTTTTGAGGGAACTTAAGAATAGAGGTGGGAGATTCGAGATTCTGATGATAAGTGGTAATGCCTCTCTTGAGGATGCTGTTCAGGCTATAAAGCACGGGGCATATGATTTTCTCTTAAAACCGTTTTCTGATCTTCAAATCTTGGAAAAATCAATAGTTAGAGCCATTGACTCTATTAATTTGAAAATACAGAATGAACGTCTCTTAAGTGAACTTGCCCAAAAGAATTTTCAACTTGAGGAGCTTAATAAAAAGCTGCATTCTTTATCAATATCTGATGACTTAACAGGTCTTTATAACATGCGTTTTATGAATGAATTCATTTCGAAGGAGATTATGCGGGCAAAGAGATATAACCGCACGTTTGCAATTTTATTGCTCGATCTGGATTCCCTTAAGGCAGTTAATGATAATTACGGGCACCTGGCAGGGTCGACATTGATAAAGGCTGTCGCGGACCTCCTTAGTGGAATGATTAGAAAGAGTGATACTATAGCTCGCTTTGGAGGAGATGAATATTTAATATTTGCAGATGAGCTCAACTATGAATCTGCCCGTAATATGGGAGAAAGAATACGAGAAAAAATAGAAAGTTTAAGAGTAGAGTTTGAGGGGAATATACTGTGTACTACAGCCTCTATTGGAATTGCCTGTTTCCCTGATGATGGAAGTGAGTTTAAACAGCTATTTTCTATAGCAGATTCAGCCATGTATTTCGCTAAAAATAATGGGAAGAATCGTGTCTGCCTGTCAAAAGATATTGTCTAATTTTTCATACCTTTTCTTTATTGTCGTAGTGTCTGTGTCGTGTACCTGTTCAAAAGAAAAGGAGAAACTAAAAGGTATAGGTGTTGTCAATGAGGTAAAAAATGTTGTTTATTATAAGAATTTTAGTTCTCTTGAATGGACATCAGCGAAAGAGGGCATGCCTCTTTATATAGGGGACTATGTAAGGACAGGCAAGAACTCTTATGCAGTAATACAAGTAGAGGGCGATAGGTTGAGAATTGACGAAGATACTCTGATCAAGATTGAAAAGAGATCCAATAAGACCAAGGAAGGTCCAAAGATAGAACTTGTGATATTAAGTGGAGATATCTCTATTGAAAAAAATACGAATGTAACGCCAGCGATCGCAGTAAAGAGGTTTAATAATGGGAAACTGATCACTGATGAGATAAGTAAATTTTTAATTCAGAATTCAAATTGGGTAGGTTTTGAGGATGGTTCTAAAGAGTATCATAGGAAGAAGGTAGAATTACTTTATCCTTGTGATAACGAAGTAGTTACTATTCCATATCCTATTTTCAGGTGGAGAGGCCATATAGATGGTCTTCTCAGGATTTATAAAGATGAGATGGAATATATGGTTGTTCAGATAAACGGGGAGGAGAATAAGAAAGTTGAACTCAAGGATGGCAAGTATGTCTGGGGACTTTTTGAGGGTAATAAAGAGATATCAAGTAGATGTTCATTCGAAATTGCATCAAAACATGGTCATCTTTCTCCAATAAGGACTGGCATGAGACCAAATAGAGATCTAAGCGCCACTATTACAGGTAAGGCCGAAGAGATAATCACATTACCAAAGAGGGAGAACGATAAAAAAGTAGATATGGTCCATGAGAGATTAAGACATATCCAAAAAGTAATAGATACGAGTATTGAACATATAAGGGAGACCCGTAAGAGTATAAATCCTGATAAAATAAAAAATTATGCAGAATTATATAATAAACTGGATGAACTCGGTAACATATTGGGTGAGCTAAAAGTTCTTCATGATTCGTTACTCTTAGAGGTAATGAGACTAAACGACCCTAAGGTGATAGTTCAGTATCTCAATGAGCTTACAGATATAGAAAAGAATTTAAACGGAATTGATAAAGAGATAAAGGAGATCGAAAGGATTGTTTTAAATGAGGGATTGGAACATCCGCGATGACTCTCAGACTCAAAATATTTATTGCGCTATTCATAATTGTTAGCACGACTATGCTTTTGAGCTACCTGTATGGTATAAGTCTCGTAGAGATTGACAGAAGGAATTTTATTAATGAATTTATTGAGAATAAGGCTGATAGCCTAAGGACACATGTGTCGTTCTCTATAGATTCTATCCTTCTACTCTCAAAAAGCCTGTGTCTAACAACTACTAATAGCCGTGGGTGGGTAAAAAGGGTAGAAGAGGTCGTTAAGGAATATCTGTCATCCAATGAGTATGTAGAGCAGCTTTATTATGAGAAAGATAATATAAGAATTAGGTACAATCTATCGGAGAATAATATAAGTATGGATGGGTCAAAGAGGAAAATTATCAATGGCTATATTGAGATCGCTAATTCGGAAGGAGATTGTGTATTTGTATCACGATTGAATATAGGTAGATTGATTAATAAAAGGTCGGACTCTGAAGATGTAATTCTATTTTTTCAAGATATGCATTATTCGACGAGAGATATAACTAAGCTTGGTGTATCAAATTTAAGAGACAAAGTTGCACAACTTTCTAAATCATCTTTGTCTGGTGTTTTTACAACGCCTGACTTTGTCTTAGGTTATTCATACGATAGAAGTAATGATATAGCCTTACTTTATTTAATAAAGAGAGAAATGTTTGAAAAGGCTATTATTTCACTTAGATACAGAATATTCGTTGCAGGACTCTTTACACTAATTGTTTTTTTGTCTGCTGGATATGTTATAGCAGGTAAGATTTCAAAACCCATGGTTCTTTTGAAAGAAAAGGCACAATTAATTAAAAAAGGGGTCTTTGAAAAGATTGAGGCGCCGCATAGAACTGATGAAATTGGAGATGCAATCTCTGCGTTCAATAAGATGGTTGATGACCTACGAGAAAAAGAGGAGAACCTAAAGGAATCCCAGATGAAATTAGTTCAGGCTGAAAAGATGTCAGCATTTGGTCAATTGTCTGCAGGCATTGCGCATGAAGTCAAAAACCCTTTGACATCTGTGTTAGGTTATATACAGCTTGCGAGGAGATTCGAAAAGGATGAAAAGATAATTGACTATCTCAAGATTGCTGAGAATGAGACACTAAGGTGTAAGCAGATCCTTGAAGATCTTCTGAAATTTGCTCGTATGGATAGGCATCAAAAGACTGAATTAGATCTATCCGAAGTAGTAAACAATACGATCAGGCTGGTGAATCATCAAATGGCAATGAAGAAAATAAAGTTGTTAAACAATGTGGGTTCAGAAAAAATAACTATCATGGGAAATGCAAATCAACTTCAACAAGTGTTCCTAAATATATTGCTAAATGCTATGCAGTCAATTGAGAGGAAGGGAAATAATGACGGTGTTATTGTTGTCTCTTTGGGCAGAGAGAAGGATTTTTCTTTTGTATCGATTAGGGATAATGGTGAAGGGATACCTGATGAAAATCTGCAGAAGATTTATGAGCCATTTTTTACAACAAAAGCAGATATGGGTGGAACTGGTCTGGGACTTTCAATATCTTTCGGGATAATTAAAGAGCACAATGGTGATATTAAGGTAAATTCGAGAGTAGGTGAGGGAACAGAATTTAAAGTTTATCTGCCGATTTAAAAGTTGCTTTATGTTGACAATAACAAAATTTATATGTTAGTAGTGGATGTCTATGAAGAAACACTTCATTACTATATCAGTGCTGCTTTTTTTTATCGTAGGCGCAAGGCAATATCTTGACATCAACAACCCTGACATGCAGCCTTACCCTTTGGCATTTGTACCTGTGTTACCATTAGAAGACAATGCTGAAGAGGTTAATGAGTTTAATGAGGCTTTAAATTTTGACCTTGAGCTTGCAGGCATTTTTAAGGTCATATCTCCGAAGGCATTTATTGCTGATACTGTAAAAGAGGGCTTTAGTGATAAGACTATTCAGTTTCAGAACTGGGCAGATATCGGTGCAGATGGATTAATAAAGGGTTTTTTAATAAAAGATGGTGATAAGATAAAGTTAGAGATGAGGCTTTTTGAGGTGGGCACCCAAAAGATGGTAATGAACAAAGTATATAATTTTGATGGTGCGAAAGTAAGATATCTTGCACACAGTTTCGCAAATGAGGTTTATAAATTTTACACTGGCGAGAAGGGGATATTCCTAACCAAGATTGTATTTGTTCGGAAGTACATGGGTGAACATAGTATAAATATCATTGATATAGATGGCTCCAACGAACAGAAGATTGTATCAAATGGTTCAATCAATATACTTCCCTCGTGGCACCCTATGGGGACTTCAATACTCTATACCTCGTTTATTAACCACAACCCAGACCTGTTTGAATTTATATTTTCATCTAAGATCTCAAGAGTTGTCTCAAACTTTTCAGGCCTCAATGTTGGTGGACAATACTCACCTGATGGCAAAAAGATAGCACTTACCCTTTCAAGAGATGACAATTCTGAGATATATATACTTGATACCGCTACAAATAAGTTTACAAGGCTTACCAAAGATTGGGGTATTGATTCATCTCCTAGTTGGTCTCCTGATGGTAAAAAGATAGCCTTTGTCTCAAACAGGAGTGGTAATCCTCACATTTATATAATGAATGCGGACGGCTCGGATCAAAAGAGAATTACTTTTAAGGGGACATATAACCAGACCCCTAAATGGTCACCTAAGGGGGATAGAATACTGTTTACTGCCAGAGATGAAAGAAACGTGTTTGATATCTTTTATATTGACGTCTCAACACTAGATATTAAGAGACTTACACAGGACCAAGGGAATAATATGGAGCCCTCCTTTTCTCCCAATGGTCAGTACATTGTCTTTACTTCAACAAGGGGTGGATCCTCGCAACTCTATATAATGACTAAAGATGGACTAAACCAGAAAAGGATCTCGTCAGGTAAGGGAGAATGTTTTACACCTGCGTGGTCGCCATTTTTTAAAGAGGAATAAATAAGTTTAGGCTTTAGGTCTATGCTAATTTGACAAAAATCTATTTGTTTTATATTTTAAAATCATGGGAATTTTTGTCTCTCGAGTGTTATGTATATATATTCTAATATCCCTTGTGACCATGGTATATGCTGAAGAAGACGAGATTTATGATACATCCTTTCTGTCTGATTTTGAGAGCTTTTTTGAAAGGGAGAATATTACAAACTTCAATGTCAAAGATTATGAATATTATGAGCAGGGCTCTACCAGTAGAAGGCTAAATCTGCAATACAATAGTAACAATATCTTCTCGACTTATTTTATAGACAAAGGTAGAATAGGGTTTAGTGATACTCCTCCATTTTTATATACCGAACCGGCTAAGAAATCGAAGGAAGGTTTTGATATACCTGTCATATATAATGAAGATGTGGCAAAGTTCATTAAATATTTCACTGGCAGAGGGAAGGGTCATTTCCAGAAGTGGCTTGAAAGGTCAAAGAAATACCGTGAGATCCTTACAACAATAATTAGGGAGAATAAACTCCCTCAGGATACAATTTATCTGGCAATGATTGAGAGTGGGTTCTCACCTTTTGCATTGAGTAGGAGTGGAGCAGCAGGTATATGGCAGTTTATTCCGTCCACGGGTAAAAAATATGGACTTAGAATAGATTATTGGATAGATGAACGGAGAGACCCCGTTAGGTCGACATATGCTGCTGTTGCATATTTAAAAGATTTATATGAATATTTCGGTTCTTGGTGGCTTGCATGGGCTGGTTATAATGCTGGAGAGGGGAGAATAATGAGAGCCATATCAAAGGCGAAATCAAATGACTTTTGGGAGATAGCAAATCGTAAATTCATAAAGAGGGAGACAAGACAGTATGTCCCTAAACTGATGGCTGCTGCACTTATCACTGCAAATCCTGAGAAATATGGATTTCTTAACTTAGAATATCAAGAGAAGTTTGATTTTGATGAAGTGATGGTTCCTCCTGCAACAGACCTGAGGGTGATTGCGAATGCGGCGATGACAGATTACTATACTATATGGACACTCAACCCTGCTATTAGAAGAGGTATAACCCCTCCTGATACGGAATACTTGATAAGAATACCAAGAGGCTCGAAAGAGGTATTCATTGAGAATTTTTCGAAAATTCCGAAAGACAAGCTTCTTGAGAAGAGGGAAGTAGTAATCAATAGGACTATTCAGTTAAAGCAACTTGCTAAAAATGAGGGTGCCTCCATAGAAGTTATTATTGCCTTTAACCCGACTCTTAAGCCTGATTCTATACTTCCGAAAGGGACTAAAATAACTATTCCCAATTTTTCAATTATTGATGAAGAGCTTGAGAAGAGATATGATAAGAAAATTGCAAAGGCTAATAGGAAAAAGAGATTAAGGTCCAAGAATATATCTATTAGTGCAAATGAATATATTGTTGAAGAGGGAGATAATCCCTATGATATAGCAAGGAGACTCAATGTAAATTTGAATGAACTTATGGAGATAAACGGGCTTGATAGAGGAGATAAGATTTACCCTGGGAATATACTAAAGATACCTAAAAAATGAAATAAGCCCTTTTATAAAAAGGAAAATCAATAAATGAAGGATTTTGACGTAATAGTCGTTGGTGCCGGACATGCTGGGATAGAGGCAGCGTTATCCTCTGCTCGACTGGGGATGAAGACATGTATTTTGACAATAAATGCTGACAACATAGGACAGATGTCTTGTAATCCTGCCATAGGTGGACTTGCAAAAGGGCATCTTGTCAAAGAGATTGATGCACTCGGTGGAGAGATGGGAAGGGCCGCAGATTATACAGGTATCCAGTTTAGGAGGCTTAATACCTCAAAGGGTCCGGCTGCAAGGGCCACAAGGGCGCAATCTGATATGTACAGGTACAAAGAATATATGAAATCAGTTGTAATGAATACCGAAAATCTCTCTGTTCTAATGGATGAGGTAATAGATATCATTGTTGAAAACGATAGGGTGAGAGGAGTTATAACAAAGTCTGGATTAAAGATATTCTCTGAGGTAGTCATTCTAACCAACGGGACATTTTTGAACGGAGTAATACATATAGGTATGCAACACCATTCCGGCGGAAGACTCGGTGAGCCTGCGTCCATGCTCTCAGAAAATTTAAAGAAATATAACCTTACAATTAAAAGACTTAAGACAGGGACCTGTCCAAGGATAAAAAAAGAGACAATTAATTTTGAAATACTTGACAGACAGTTTAGTGATGAAGACCTCCCGACTTTCTCTTTTGAAAATATCAAGCCGCCACTGCCACAATTACCTTGTTATATAACTTACACCAATGAAAAGACTCACCAAATCATAAGGGAAAATTTAGACAGGTCACCACTTTATACCGGTAAAATTAAATCTATTGGTCCAAGGTATTGTCCCTCTATTGAAGACAAAGTGGTAAAATTCTCACATCATAACAGACATCAGATATTTCTCGAACCAACAGGGCTTGACTCTGTTGAATATTATCCGAACGGTATCTCTACAAGCCTTCCGTTTGATGTGCAGAAGGAGATTGTACATTCAATAAAGGGGTTGGAAGAGGCAGAGATAATAAGACCCGGGTATGGCATAGAGTATGATTTCTTTGACCCGACAGAGCTTTACCATACATTGATGTCAAAGAAGATTATAAATTTGTTCTTTGCAGGGCAGATCAATGGGACATCAGGATATGAAGAGGCAGCCGCACAGGGAATAATAGCAGGAATAAATGCCTCACTAATCATTAGAGGTAAAGAGCCTTTTATCTTAGGACGCACCGATGCGTACATAGGGATATTGATTGATGACCTTGTAACCAAAGGTGTTGATGAACCCTACAGAATGTTTACATCGCGGGCTGAATTCAGACTAAACCTGAGAGAGGACAATGCGGATATGAGACTTACTCCATTGGGTAGGGAGATAGGGCTCATAAGCGATAGAAGATACAACCAGTTTATAAAAAAGAAGAAAGATATTGAAAAAGTAATGGTATATCTTGAAAACCTGAAAATTGAGCATAGCCAGAACGAGAAGATAAAGGCCTTGAGTCTCCTTAAAAGACCAGAGGTAAGAATTGAAAACATAATTGGGTTTATGGATGATGAGCATCAGAAAATCATAAGGAGTATTAAGACAGAAGTAGAGACAATGGTCAAATTTGAAGGATATCTTGAAAAGGAGAAGAGAGAGATTGAGAGATTAAGAGAGCTTTCGAAGTTAAGATTGCCAGCTGATATTGATTTTTCTAAAATACCGGGAATATCTAGAGAGGTCTCGGAAAAACTAAAAAGACATCATCCTAAAACAATTGAAGAGGCAATGCGAATACCCGGCGTAACACCGGGTGCAATTAGTATGCTCCTAATATTTCTGAAAAAAGGGAAAAATAATGACTCTGTTATCTGACTTCTGATTTGGGAAGAATATCTCTAATCTATTCTCTCAAAGACCGGAATTATATCAAGCGGAGCCGGATAATCTTCAATAATCTTCGGACCTTCTATGACCTCATCAGTGTTATGAATGCTTCTAAACTTTGCGGGAGGAAAATATATCTTTCTATCTAATGCCCCTTCTCTAATCACAGGTGCCACAAGGTATTTAGAGCCAATCATAAACTCATCTTCTATTGAGTATGAAAATTCATCATCTTCAAATTCAAAAAAGAGCGGCCGTACAATAGGTATCTGTGTTATGGCAGCCTCCCTTGATGCCCTAATAATCTCAGGAATTATCTTTTCACGCAGGGCAAGATACTTACGCGTGATTTCCATTACCTTTCCGGAATAATCATCTCTGAAGGGAGGAATGGAAAACTGCATATATGGGAGAAATGAATTCAGTTCAACCCATCTTATATAAAGCTCTTCTGTCGCTTTATTCAGGTATTCATTTCCTCCAATCATATCAGGCAGGACGAAAGGATACCCCACTATACCCATCGCAAGTATCTGGGTCATAACAGATGCAAGTCCGTTATTGAAACCCCAGTGGCTGGCCTTATCAAACTGTCTGAAAAGAATCGGGAGATTCTGAGCGAAATATCCGGCTCTCATCTCTACCCCTCTGTGGGCAAGACCCCATCTGGCATAATAATCTGAATACATATTAGGATGAAGTCCGCTCTCAAGTCTGGGTTTAAGAGGGACAAACTGCGCCTCCCCTGCATCATACTTGAAACCATCAATCCCGTATTTTTCAATTAGATATCTAATCTTTGCACCAAACCAGTCCCGCCCCCTTTCGGTAAAAAAATCAATAATACCTGCATTCTCAATATTCGCCGTATTCCACCATCCTACAAGTGCCGGATACCTTGAGTTGTATGAAGCCATAAATGCCTTGTTCTTTACACCGTCTTCAAATGTCTCAGCATCCTGATTCACAAACGGTGGAACCCACAGACTTACCTTTATCCCTCTGTGGTGTAAATAGTCAATCATACCTTTTGCGTCAGGAAATCTATCCACATCGAAATCCAGATCACCGTACTTTTTTGTCCATCTGTCATCTATCTCAAGATAAGATATAGGCAGACCTTTTGATAATATTGAATCTGCAAAGTTTATCACCTTTTCTCTGTCAATCGCCCATTTATAGAGAGCCCATGTAGTCCATATAGGTTTTCTTATAAGTTCTTCGGACGGAGAGGAGTAGAGTGGCAAATCAGGTCTTTTACTCCACTTTGTGCTTATCCATTTCTCATATGCCTTCTTTGTGGATTTACCGGCATAAAGGGCGAGTGTAAGAGAATCCTCCCCAAATTCAGGCACGAGATGAATCTTTAGGATTCTGTTTTTATTCCTGTTGAATGATAAATCCAGGTACGCATATGAATCTGAAAAGATGAAACCTCCC
>JAOAFA010000103.1 GCA_026416535.1 Deltaproteobacteria bacterium | reverse complement strand
TATAGAGTCAATCCATTTATGTTGTGAGGAGTCCATCTGAACAAGCATACCTGCCTTCGGCATCCTTTTGCGCCTCTTGTAAAACCTCCTCTTCTTATCCGCTTTGTGTAGTCCTTCTTTGATGAGAAGTCCTCTTATAGTCTCATAACTAAGATTTATGTTATGTTCTTCCTCCAATTTATCCTTAAAGTGGAGGATATTGAGGTCATAGTAGAGACTTCTTCTAAGATTGAGTATCTTTTCTCTGAGTTCAGGGGTAAGTTTGAGATTAGGGGGTTGTTTATCTGTTTTTCATCAAAATATCTCCTTCTTAGATATTCAAACCTCTTAAGAAGAAGGTTATCATACATGTGACATTTCAAATTAGTAATATCCTGTGACATTTTAAAATAGTAACCACAGTTATTTATTTTTTGGTTGAAAATCAAGATTATTGATATAAAATTAACCATAATTATTATGTAGGAGGATTGGTTTAATGCCTAGTATAATGGATCTTGTAAGGGAGTACTCCGAACTCGAGATGAGAAGAAATCAACGAGGAGGGATGCTTGAACCACAAGCTGAAATCAGATATCAAGCCTTAAAGTTTTTTTTAGAATTTGATCTGTTTCCATTGCCACAAATAAAATCTTTTGAACAAATGAGGGTCCAAGAGAGAAAAAAGGTTGTCCATTCTTCGGAATTTAAGAAACCTTCCGATGATAAACAAGATCTACAACCTCTTAATGCGCAAAAGATAGACAAACCCATGGAGCACGCAATAGTAGATTCTAAAGCTGAGGATCTAGCATCGATTATATCAGAAACGTCTCTGCCAGTAAGTGATTTATCGTCTGGGAAAGAAACTGCATCAGGTGCTGTATCTGAAATTAATAAGGGAGAACAAGTGGTATTACCAGGAGAGTTAAAAGTTGATACAGACTCTCACCTAAAAAAGGAAGATGTTCTTGGTATGGTAGAAGCTATTGATGAGGCCATGGAAAGTATTGTGATACAGAGCAATGAACAGAAGACTAGTGAAATTGCAGAACTTAGGACAGTTGATGGAGCTGAAAATATAAATACGGATATAAAACTGTCCGATGTAGGTCTAATTGATAATGAAGGACTTTCAACTCAGGCTAATAATGTATTCGAGAATGTAATAGAGCCGCAGGAGTATGGAAAGACCGTGGATCAGGTAGTTGTAGAAAATATATTACCTGAGATCCCAAGGTCCGATGATAAAACTGTCAACACAGAATATTCAATTGACTCTAAACCCAGTAATTTTACAGAGAGGTTTGAAATTGAATCAGAGCCAAAGTATGTTGTAGAGAGCCCCAGAGTTGTTAAAGATGAACAACACACAGATAAGATGGCTCAATCGTACGTAGATAGGGAAGAACTATTGGTTCAAAATACAACTACCCAGAATCAAGAAGAAAAAAAGGCAGAACAATTAACTATAAACATAGAAGAATTAATTGCAGATTTAGGAAATATACCTAATGGATCCTCGCCCCCAAAACAACCTGATAATGGGGTAAATCCTCTCAGTATCGATTTTTTGAGTGTCTTTGCAACGGGTCCTCAAGACTTAACAGCTTCCTCTACGCAACAATCTCTTGATGACAAGGTTCAGCCGATATCGCTTGAGGAGATACTTCCTGTTGACTTTGCCATTCCTGAGCAGCACAAAGTAGCACAAATAGTCGATAGAGTCCTGATTGATTCAGCAGTGAAGGCGGCAATCCACACAATAGATGGAGACGCAAGAAGAGGGATTATAAGGGAACTCCGCGAATCCTCCATTGAGGTAGAACTATTTGCAGATGAGACATATAGTCATTCTACTAAGATACCTACATCAGAAATAAAGGCGATATTCATTTTGAAGCAACCAAGTGATAAGACGATAGATATTAGTGGACAAAGGATAAGTGTTAAGTTTAAAGACGAAAGGAGTATCTCCGGTATTTCAATAGATTATACTGAGGATGCCAAGATCTTTACCTTATTCCCTCTTGAGGGGACTCATTCCGCAAAGATGATCATCGTATACAGAACGTTTGTTGAACAAGTGGAAAAGCTATGAGCAAAAAGAATAAATTAAATGCAATTTTTTTGAGTTTGTTATTGTTGTTGCTTTTGTTTGCCTGTGTTCGACATAGGGGTCGGACTAATGTACACTTCGGATTCGTATTTGTCCCATTCTCATCGGGATTAAGAGCTGAGAGCGTATACACACATGACGATCATATACACGATGAATTTTGTGGACATCCTAAAAAGTGGTATAACGGCAGGTGGGTATATTACTATAACGGGAACTGGGAATATTACGACTACAACGAAAACGTATATTATTATATTCCTTCCGAGTTAATAGAAGATGTAAATGAGTAACTAATATGCCTCTAGGTGATATAAACGATTACATATCCTCAGTCAAAAGTAGAGTGGATTTTTATATTGAACAGTACTATTCAGAACGCAAGAGTAGTATTCCAGAACTACTATATGAGGTCATAAATTATGCTGTCTTCCCTGGTGGAAAAATGCTTAGACCAGCCCTTCTTCTTGGATTCTGTGAGGAGATGGGGGCTGATTCTCAAAGGGCCCTTCCGGTTGCAAGTGCTATTGAGTTAATACATACTTTTTCGCTCATACACGATGATCTGCCTTGCATGGACAATGATGATTTTAGGAGGGGTAAAGAGGCTGTTCATAAAAAATATACAGAGGCATTAGCATTACTTAGCGGTGATGCCCTTTTGGCAGATTCATTTGGTATGGTGGCAGGTGCAAGTTCTCTTTCAGATGAAATTAAATGCAGAATTATTAAATTGATTTCTGAGTATGTTGGTTCTTCGGGTATGATAGGTGGTCAGGTAATAGATATCGAAAGCAGTCACCATCTTAAAGAGTCTGATTATTACAAATTGATCAAACTTAAGACTGCCAATATGTTTATTCTCTCTTCACTCTCTGGAGCTATCTGTTCTGAGAAGAGATTTGTAGAAGAGGATATATTAAGGTTCGGGGAGAATTTCGGTATACTCTTTCAGTATACAGATGATATTATCGATTATTCCCAAGATAAAAAGGGCTCGTTTAATATAGTAGAAAGGAGGGGATTTTTAACTGTCTATGACCAAATCTATAAAATCTATAAAGAGTTAGTAAGTTTTATTGAAAGTTCAAAATTTAATATGGGGATATTAAGAGGTATAGTGGATGTAGTACTAAAAAGGGCTGAGAGTGCAAAGAATGCAGCAGGTGTATAGAAGAATCTCTGATAAAAACTTTGTTTTGACAAAACCTATAAAAGTTATTAGCATATTAAAATCAAGGAGATTGAATTATGGTAAAAAGTGAAATTATTATAGAGTGCTCAAAGGATCATTTTTTGGATATAGTTTGGAACTTCAAAGAGTACCCTAAATTTTTAAAAGAGGTCAAGTCGGTGGATGTCAAGGAGTTAGGTGAGGGTGAATGTGAGGTTACCTACGAAATCGATTTGATAAAGAGAATTAGATATACGTTGAAGATGAAAAGATTACCAAATAGGATCGAATGGACTTTTGTAAGAGGGGATATGATGAAAGATAATAAAGGCTCGTGGGAGGTTGAAGAGTTGGGAGATGGGAAAATAAAAGTTATATATCAAGTAGATATAAAATTTGGATTTTTGGTCCCCGGTTCCGTTGTCGATATGCTCACAAAAGTAAACTTACCTCAAATGCTCAATGCATTTAAGTCACAGGCAGAAAGGACCTGAGGGGTGTAAAAATGCTTGTTGAGATTGATGTCGGTAGTAAGCTAAAGAAATTCAGAGAGACGATGAATATGAGCCTCGAGATGCTAGCAAAGGAATCAGGGGTCTCCGAGCAATTGATCAGCGATATAGAAAATCACAAGATCAGCCCTCCATTAGGCACACTCACAAGATTGGCCAAAGCTCTCAACATAAAGGTTGGTAGATTCTTCGAAGAAGGTCCTAGAAAGGCATATTCCCTCATCAGAAAAGATGAAGGGGGGTATATGTCAAGGTTTCAAGGCAAAAACATGGAGGATATGGGTGTCCAATATCTGTCCCTTGGTTTTGAGAAACGAGAGCGATTAATGGAGCCATTCTTGGTAACCTTGACAGAGGAATCTAAGGCCCACAATAAAGTAAGCCTAACTCATCCTGGGGAAGAGTTTATCTACGTGATCGAAGGAGAGATTGAATTTGAAATTATGGGTAGAACCGAGATTCTTCATAGAGGTGATTCTGCATACTTTGATTCTTCCATGCCTCATTCCATTAAACTTGCATCAGGTAAATTAGCAGTATATCTTGCAATTTTTGCAGATAAATAGTATATTAAGACCATTAATAACCTAAGCGAGGAGTATTGTATATGAAGTGTAGAAAAAAAACATTTTTATTTGTGATTTTTATGGTGTTGTTCTTGGTGACATGTAACAAGCAAAAAACATTGGTAGAAGAGGGTGACAAATTAAGGGAGGAGGGGAAGTTCGATGAAGCGATTGCTAAGTATGAAGAGGCGATAAAAATCAATGAGAAATCCGAGTTTGCCTCAATGGCGAAGACCGGCCTGTTGATGGCGAAATACAACAAGGCCGAAAAAGTTGAAAAAGATGGCGACCTCCAACGTGCATTCGAATTATATGATGATTGGCTAAAGGCGAATCCTGAGGAGGACAAAAATAAGGCAAAGGCAAAAATTGTAAGTAATGCAGAGCAGGCAGCAATCAGAGTTCTTTCAAAGCAGATGACGGATGAATCCATAAAACAAATAAAGTTTCTTGCTAATATTATATTGAATTATGATCAATCAGCATTTAAAAAGGCTGTCTGGAATGCCTTGATGGCTTTTGACCAAAGAAATATTGAAGCATTCATAAATAATTACAAGGAGGCAACAGAGAAGAAACCTAAGCTTATGTACGAACCGTATAAACTAATTATGGATTTTTTTGATCAGAAGGTGATGGAGATGATCGCAGCTCAGCAGGGGACGACTGAACAGGAATCTCAACAAGCAGTCACAAAGAAAGGCGGGAAGAAGAAGTAAAAACTTTAGTAGCTATTATATTTATTTTTTAAATCCTAAATGTTGAAAAAATTTCTGTATTTTTTAAGAAACGCTGTCTAGGGGGAATTTTTAGTGAAAATCAAGCAGTTTTCAAGGGGTAATATTTTAGACATAGGAGGTGGAGATTTTTATAAAACGTTCTTAAAATTAAATGTATCATTTGATTCGTATACCGTAATTGATAAAAAAGATCGCATTATCAGACAATCTCCCTAAAAGTATTTTTTCAATGGAAGGGAACGCAGAGGGAATGGAATTTGCAGATGAATCATTTGATGCAGTTCTTTACGTTCATGTGCTAGAACATACACTAAGGCCGATAGATGTAATTACCGAGATTAACAGAGTTCTAAAAAAAGAATGGGGTAGTGATCATACTAGTACCCCAAACATCTATTCCACGCGATATCCCAGATCACTATTATAATTTTACAAAATTCTTTCTCAAAAAAGCATTAGAGAAAGAGTTCGCCATACTAGAGATCGTCATGATGGGAGGGGCATTTCAGACATTGACGTCCCATCTTTTTCATCTCCCACTTTTTATGCTCAACTGGGGTGATTATAGGGATCATGAGATTAAGAGGGATTTTTTTATTCTTCGTTACCATACCTTTGAAAGCAATACTTATACCATTTTTATTAGTCCTCACGATAATACTCTGTTTTGGCAACATAAAAGAAGTGTCTAATAATATTCTTGTCATTGCAAGAAAAGTATAAAAAATACATCTAACATCACTAAGGGATTAAAATAAAAAGAGCCTTTCTCGGCTCTTTATAAGTTTAAGTAATTTAAGATTTAGAAGGTAAGGTTATTGTGTCTTGTTGTTGGCAAAATCTTTTAGCGTCTTCTTCACACTCCCCGTGAATTTACGGGTTTCTACCTGCACATTTTGGTCACCAGCAAGAGCATTAGTTGAGGCCTTGAAAAGGGCCCTGATATTGTCACCAAAAACCGTTATCACACCTATGGCTGCAATAGCAATGAGGGCAACAATTATGATGTATTCAGTCATACCTTGACCTTCTTCTCCAATTAATAGGTGCCTTATCTTCTCTTTCATAATTACCACCTCCTGATTATATATTATAATAAAGATACACAAACTGATATACGACATTATGCGGATGGTCTTAAATTTATTGAAAAGATTCAATCTATAAACAATGAGTTAATTCCATTTCCTTATCTAAGCTTATAAAAAGCAGAATGAGCTTTTTGCGATTTAAAGACTTGTTTATAAAAGCAGAATTTACCGTTGATATAGTTTATTTCCCATATGCTGAGATGAGATAAGGGATGCTTTCAGAGACTTCTTAATTCCTTTGAGTTTAGTACGGTCCTTATTAGCGATGGAATAACCAAAGGCTTGTAGCCAGATATATGATGTGATCAGGAAGTCGAAATTAAATGGGGATTATCTACTGGCGTAGGTAGGAAACTTAAGAGTTGGGTATTTGAAAGGGAAAGTTTCTATAACAGGGGTGAATGAGAATGTTTTAGATGAGTTGTGTCGTGATGCTTCGTTTCACATTTATATTTAAATCTCCATTATAACTTCCAAACAAATTACCCACGAGTTTTTGCCCGACAATAAAAGTTGTCAAAGATTTTTTAGTTTGATTATAATTTTTCCATGAATACTGAAATTACTAAGGCAGTCTACATATATCCGGGATGGCATAAAGAACCGTTTAGAAAAAACAATAAGGGGGAAATTCTAAATGAATGGGAGTTGGTACTAAATGCAAAGCCATATTTTGAAGGCCATAGACAACCGAGAAGACCCCTACATATATACGATGACTCACTTGTCCAGACATCCGAATGGCATATATCACTTGCAAAGAAATATAAGATTGATGCATTCATCTATTGTTTTTATTGGTCATTTGGGAAGAGGTTCCTTTATAAACCTCTCGATGAAGCCTTTTTGGGATGTAAAGCTAATACTGAAATTAAGTTTGCGATTATGTGGGCAAATAGGATGCCAAGGGGAATACTTCCTGTTAAAAATATAAAGGGACCGGTAATTCATCCCTCAAGATATGTTTACACAAATGAAGAGGACTTTTTGAATCTAATTAAATTTGCGGCAGGACATTATTTTTCAAGACCAAACTATCTTAAAATTGATGGGAGATACATCTTTTTAATATTCGATTCTGCATTTTTCTTGAGAGATACAACACCTGAAAAGGCCAAGGAGATAATTTATAATTCGAGGAGGTGGCTATTGAGAAACGGCTATGAAGATCTTTATCTAATAGCGCTTAACCCAGCCCCTCAGTTTATGAGAGCGTATAAATATGCAGGCTTTAACGCAATAAGTCACTATGTATGGTTACCCGATTGGAAGGGGGAATACTTACAAA
This sequence comes from Deltaproteobacteria bacterium, assembly GCA_026416535.1. Lineage (GTDB taxonomy): Bacteria > Myxococcota > SpSt-1050 > SpSt-1050 > SpSt-1050 > SpSt-1050. Next base: position 2,140 of record JAOAFA010000103.1, on the reverse strand, counting down.
ATTATGAAGAACTTATAGTTAAAAGGGCATCAGAGTGGGATTATTTCAGTGAGCAATCTGAACTTAACTATTATCCAGCTGTCTCAAACGGCTGGGATGCCACTCCAAGAGGTATATTCAGAAAAGATAAAATCCCAAAGAGATATCCGTATTGGCCCATTGTAATAAACGAATCACCAGAAAAATTTGCCGATTTTGTAAAAATGGCTATAGAATATAATAGAGAAAATAACAAAGAAAAGATCCTCTTTGTTACCTCGATGAATGAATACAGTGAGGGACATTATATAGAACCAGATGCCGATTTTGGAGAAGGCTTTCTTGAGGTTATAAGAGATGCCGTGTGAAAAGAGAGTAGTTTTTCATTCGTTCGATTTAGAGTTCACCAACATATGTCATAATAATTGTTTTATCTGTCCAAGAGAAAAAATTACAAGAGGGAAAGGTTTTTTAAGTTTTGAGACTCTATCAATTTTTGCTAGTGAGTTCAGTCGTTATAGCCCCTTGGTAACTATATCAGGTCTTGGAGATCCTCTTTTACATCCAATGTTTTGTGATTTTATCCATTATCTTAAAGGGTATAAATTCAAGGTCGTGGTCGTAGTTAATATAGCGTCTCTGGTAAACAATTATGAGAATGTTAAAAAGATTGTCGATTCGTCACCACATTCCACAGTAATATCTATCTCATCCCTTGAACCCGAAGTACTTAGAACGGTCTATAACGGTAAACTGAATCAAGGAGATGTAATAGAAACCCTCAAAATAATATCAACTACTGTAGGAGACAAAAGCAGACTCAGAATTTCTACTATCATAACAGATAGAGGAGAAGAGATAACATACTACAAGAGGATATTGGGGTCATTAGGTATACCTATATGGTTTACAAGGATTCATTCGAGGGGTGGAAATTTATCTGAGTCAAAACTTTTCAAAAGGAGAGAGATCAGGCAAAACTCCGGATGTAGTCTCTTTCTCTTTCATACATTCATAGCTCAAAACGGGGATGTTCTTTCATGTTGTCACGACATAACAGGAGAGACGACTCTTACTAATATAGCCGGGGGTGCTAATAATATCCTGAGTAAAAAAGAAAACATAATAAAACACCAGCCCTTCTTTCAACTGTGTAACAAGTGCGATGAACCCTTAAGAGATCTCAAACTACCACACGATTATCACCTTATTCCCATGAGAAAACTAATGAGGAGGATTAAAATCTATAACAGAAGTTAATAGTTAATCTACACCAAAGATTGTAGCTTTTTTTATTTCTTCTACAATCTTAACTACTGAATAAGATCTATTGAGTGTAAAGAAGTGTATGCCACTGACGCCGTTTTTTAATAAATCGAGGCATTGGTTTAGGGAATACTCGATGCCAATTTCAATAACTCTATCAGGGTATTTATTTAGCCTTTTCAATAGATCATCAGGTATAATACAACCGCACAGGCTTCTGAATCTTTCAATCTGGGAGAGGTCTATAATGGGCATTATCCCGGCGATTATTGGGATGTTGACACCTTCTTTGAGAGCTAACTCTCTGAATCTATAGAAATTTTCATTTATGAAGAATAGCTGAGTAATTGCAAATCTCGCGCCTGTGTCTTGTTTGAGTTTTAAATATTTTATATCTTCCTCAATACTGTTAGACTCAAGGTGTTTTTCAGGGTATGTAGCGCACCCAATAATAAATTTATATCTAAAACTAATATATCTAATAAGCTCCGATGCATATTTGAAGCTGCCCTCCGATTTTCCAAGCTCATAGGTACCATGTGGATCTCCCCTTAAGGCGAGTATGTATTGAATCTTATAATCTCTTAGTCTATTTAGAATTACATCAATTTCATCTTTTGTGTGACTAACGCAGGTTAGATGTGCCATCGCATCTATTTGAAGTTCGTCCTTAAGCCTTGTCACTATATCTATGGTCTTCTCACGTGTTGAACCACCTGCTCCATAAGTAACCGATACCAGATCTGGCCTAAGTTTTGAAATCTCCGAGAGCGTGGCATATAATGTTGCCCATCCATCAGGTTTTTTAGGAGGGAAAAGTTCAAAGGAGAGAGTGGGAACTCTATTTGAGAGTTTTTCAAGAAAGTTCATATATTTATAATTCCCCGTCTTTTTA
>JAOAFA010000100.1 GCA_026416535.1 Deltaproteobacteria bacterium | reverse complement strand
GTTCTCCACTATCTGAAGAGACTATCAAGCAAGTCAAAGAGATTGTTGAGAGGGTGGTATGGGAGGTCGTCCCTGAACTTGCTGAAAAATTAATAAAAGAGGAATTAAAAAGACTAATGTCTGAGAAAGAGGAATGAGTATGTTTAGAGTAGTCAAATTCACTACATTTTTCTTTTGTCTTCCATCTTTAGTATTTGCCTTCTCAGTGAGCAGTGGAGAGCCTCTTGGTAAATCCAAGGACGCACTACATTTGGAGATAGGATATCCTGATGTCAGCTTTCTTTATGATACGGGTTATGAATCAGATTCCAACCTGGGACTAAAATTTAGGCTTGGTTATGGACCACTTTCACATATAAACAGGAGAAAGTGTGTAGATGATGAGCACTGCCAGGCTGATGTGTGGATCTTTTTGGGTGCGAGATACATAAAGGAATTAAGGCATAAAGGTAAGCTTAACCTAGCATTGAAATTAGAACCTGGTTTTATGCTAATTGCTAAAGATGCAAAGGGCGCCGGATTCCTGCTCTCACCCGGCTTAATATTCTCAGTACCACTAAAGGAGCCTGTTATAATTAATTTCGGGTTTAATGCACCATTTCATATCTACTTTTATAAAGAGGGTGCATTCGTGGGTATACCAGTGGCTTTTACAGCGGGGTCAGAGATCAAGGTAGACACCCAAACTAATGTTACAATACAACTAGAAGCCGGACCTTCTATCGGAATCGCAGAGGGATCTGATACATCTGTCTATATCTTATTCAAAATCGGCATAGGAATTGGGCTATAATCAATTTTTATTTGAAAATATCCAATTATATGCTATTCAAATAGTACCCGTGTGGAGGTCTAACACATAGACTACAATATGAAACTTACAAGACTTACTTCGCTCTATGAGTCGGCAGCGATACTAAATACATCCCTCAAACTTGAGGACGTCCTTGATAAAACGATCAGCATAGCTCAACAGATCTTAAACTTAGACAACTGTGCTATTTTATTATTTGACAACAACGAGAAGGTCCTCAAGATTTCAAGAGCCGTTGGTTATGATGAAAACATAATCAACTCATTCAAGGTCAAGCCCGGAGTCGGAATCTCAGGATGGGTATTTGAACACAAAGAGGGAGTGGTAATATCAAATGTTCAAAAAGACCCAAGATACATAAAAGGCGTAAGTGGAGCCTGTTCCGAAATGGCAGTCCCTCTAATAGTTGAGGATAGTGTCATAGGGGTACTCGATGCAGAGAGCAAGAAGGAGAATGCCTTCTCAGATGAAGACTTCATGATTTTTAAGATCTTTGCCTCAAATGTTGCCGTCGCTATAAGAAATGCCGACATCCATAACAAACTTGTCATAAGCAATAACGAATTGAAGAAGAGATTAAATGAGATACAGACCATTACAAGCATTGCAAACTCTGTAAGCACTATCCTTAATTTGGACGTCCTTTTATTAAAAATACTTAACCTGATAAAGGAGACGCTAAATTTCTCTAATTGCGCAATACTATTACTTGATAGAGGAACAGGGGTATTAAGGGTCAGAGCACAAATAGGATATAAGGAGGAGACAGTAAAGAACCTTGTTATTCGGCCAGGTGAGGGGATCACAGGAAGGGTTCTACTTTACGGCAAACCAATCTTAATCGGAGACATTAGAAATGAGCCCGGATATATAGAGGGTGTAAATGGCGGCAGATCTGAAATTTCTGTCCCTCTTGTTGTAAGGGATGAGATAATAGGCGTTCTGGATGCCGAGTCGCCAATTCCTAATAAGTTTTCTGAGAATGACCTAAACCTCTTCTCAGTCTTTGCCGGTTATATCTCTTCGGCGATCTATAATGCCGAATTATTCACCGAGCTCGAACACAAAAATCAGATGCTAAAAAAATCCCTCTCCGAGATAGAAAAGATGAATCAGGAACTAATCAGATATTCTAATGAAGTTCAAAAAATAAACGAAAAGCTAAACAAAAGGATTAATGAAATCACAGCTGTATATGAAGCCTCTAAAACTATTATATCCTCACTTGATCTACAAGAAACACTCCAATCAATAGTCATGCTTACAAATGACCTAGTAAAATCATCCGTCTCAGCAATAAAGCTTATTGATTCTGAGACTCAAGAAGTTAAGGAAAGAATTAGGCTTGTTAGCGTCGATGATGAAGTAACTGTATCGCGTAATGGAAAGACCTTCGAAGTCCCCCTCAGGATAGGTGATAAAATCATAGGATATTTTGAACTTGGCAATGTAGACCCCTCCCAAATGGGTGAAGAGGAGAAACAGATACTTCTAACACTTGCATCACAAGCAGCCATTGCAATTGAAAATGCAAGGCTTTTTGAAGAGACCCAACGAACATATTATGAAACCATTAAAGGGCTTGCACAGGCCCTTGAAGCAAGGGACTCATACACAAGGGGACATTCAGAGAGAGTTACAAAGTACGCCCTTTTGATAGCTGAGGAGCTCGGATTAAATGAAGACCAGAAGAAATTAATTAGTTATGCAGGTCTGTTGCACGATATAGGGAAGATCGGTATTGCTGACAACATTCTCAACAAAAAGGCTACCTTAAGCCCTGATGATAGAAAGGTGATAGAAAATCATCCTCTATTTGGGGATCAGATATTAGGACCTATAAAATTTTTGAAAGAGGCTCAAAGAATTGTCCTACATCACCACGAAAGATACGATGGAAGCGGCTATCCATCTAAATTAAAAGGCGAGGAGATCCCCCTGTTGGCACGCATTATTACAGTGGCCGACAGCTTTGATGCTATGACATCTGATAGACCTTATAGAAAGGCATTCAGTCTGGATGAGGCACTGAATGAACTTAAAACAAAGGCTGGTTCACAATTTGACCCCAAAATAGTAGAGGTCTTTGAAAAAATTATTGCAAAATTCGGAATTATAAAGTAACCTTACGTAAGTTTTACCTTAAAGGTAGTGAAGGAGGTTTTTTATGGTTAAATCCAAAATATTCATGCTTTTATTATTAGTAATCTCCCTACTTTTTACATACTCTTGTGGTGAGGAAGCAACTGGATGTAAGAAGAATACCGACTGCGGAGAGGGATATATCTGTAAAAATGGAAAGTGCGAAAAGAAGAATACGGAATACACAGACCTTGATAATGATGGGGTTGACGACGAGGTTGACAACTGTCCCACAATATCCAACTCAGATCAGAAAGACACCGATAAGGATGGGAAAGGGGATATATGCGACAATGACCTAGATGGAGACGGTATAGCAAACGACAATGATAATTGTATTGATGTAAAAAACAGTGACCAAAAAGACACTGACAAGGATGGAAAAGGTGATGCTTGTGACGATGATATAGATGGGGACGGCATTAAAAACAAAGATGACAACTGCCCCGTCATATCTAACCCTGATCAATCCGACAAAGATAAAAACGGCATCGGGGATGCCTGCGAGGGCGATTCGGATAACGACGGAATAACAGATGACATAGATAATTGCAAGGATACACACAATCCAGACCAGAAGGATACTGACAAGGATGGGAAAGGAGACATGTGCGATGAGGATATCGATGGAGATGGAAAGAACAACGGTGAAGACAACTGCCCCGAGGTGGCAAATCCAGACCAGAAGGATACTGACAAGGATGGGAAAGGAGACATGTGCGATGAGGATATCGACGGAGATGGAAAGAACAACGGTGAAGACAACTGCCCCGAAGTGGCAAATCCAGACCAGAAGGATACTGACAAGGATGGGAAAGGAGACGTGTGCGATGAGGATATTGACGGAGACGGGATAAAAAATAAAGATGATAACTGCCCGTATATATCTAACCCAGATCAAAAAGACACAGATAACGATGGAAAGGGCGACGCTTGTGAGAGCGACGGAGATGGAGATGGAGTGGAGGACGACAAGGATAATTGCCCCAAAGCAAATAATCCGGGACAAAGAGACATGGATAAAGATGGGATTGGGGATGCATGCGATGAGGATATCGACGGAGATGGGATAAAAAATTCGAGTGATAACTGCCCATATGTACCAAATCCTGACCAGAAAGATAAAGACGGGGATGGGAAAGGTGATGCATGTGACGACGATACAAACTTTAATACGGGCGGAAATTATAACAATACCTGTAAATATAAACCTCCTAGAGGGGCATTCAACCCAGTGATCAAGTGGGAATGGAACACCCCCAAGGTTCTACCTCAATACAACCAAGTGATGTCGACTCCGATTGTTGTAAACACAACAGACGACAATAAAGATGGGAAGATTAATGAGAATGACATACCTGACGTAGCCTTTATCTCATTTTACACATATGCCGGATGTGGTGGTGTTTGTCTTGGTGCTGGAATATTAAGGATTCTTTCAGGCAATAGCGGTGCAGAGCTATTCCCCAAGGACGGTTTTACGATCTCCAGTGATTACAGACTCATGCCCGCAAGTAATATTGCAGCCGCTGACATTGACAAAGACGGTAAAGTAGAGATAGTCGCACTAAGGTATTCCACTGATGGTCCGGTTGTATTTGACAACCAGGGAAAGATTAAGTGGCATTGTGCTCAGTCAAATCTGAATAACTGTGTGAAGTACGCAGACTTGCATGCAGGTCTCAACTGGGGAGGACCCTCAATCGCAGATATTGACGGAGACGGATATGGAGAGATAATAATCGGTGCAGCTGTATGGCAGTATAACGGCGTAAGAAAGTGGGTTGGCCAGAAAGGTATTGGCGACAATGGTGTTGGTCCTTTATCCGCTGTTGCTGATCTTGATGAAGACGGCAAAATGGAGATTATAACTGGAAGCACAGTTTATAATTTTGATGGATCTATAAAATGGTCTGATATCCCAGATCCATCTGGTTCAGGGACACTTGGAGATGGTTTTGTTGGAATAGCTGACTTTAATGGAGATAAAAAACCTGAACTTGTGGTGGTATCAAAAGGCAAGATTAGACTTCAGGATGCACTAACAGGTGCCGTAAGATGGGGTCCCTTTGATGTGCCAGGTTCAAATGGTAGAAGGGTAGGGGCACCAACAATTGCTGATTTTGATTCAGATGGTGAGCCTGAGATTGGGATTGCCGGTCACTCTGCCTATGTGGTTTTCGAGACAAACGGTGCTGTCAAGTGGGTCAGCCCTATAAAAGATTATAGCTCGCATGCAACTGGTTCATCGCTCTTCGATTTTGAAAATGATGGATACGTAGAGGTCCTTTATAATGATGAATACATGTTTAGGGTATATGATGGTGAAGGGTCAAAAAAGGATGGGAACAATGATGGATACAATGATGGTATTGTTTTGTTTGAGGTAACAAATACAAGCTGGACGGCTTATGAATACCCAGTTGTGGCAGATATAGACAATGACGGAAAGGCTGAGATAGTTATTTGCGCAAACAATTATTCAAGAGAGACAGGCAATCCAACAGGTATCAGGGTATTCAGAGATAAAAATGACAACTGGGTACATACAAGGAGAATATGGAATCAGCACACTTACCATATTGATAATATAAATGAAGATGGAAAACTTCCTATCAAAGAGACACCATCGTGGAAAACCCATAACACATACAGGTTAAACAAATTTGCTGGTGATATACCATTTGCAGCACCTGACCTTGTTGCAACATGGCTTGCCGTAAACTGGTATGACTGCCCGACCCAGTTTACTGCCTGGGTATGGATAGAAAATAGGGGCGCCCTTAAAGTACCTGCAGGCATACCAATCGCCCTGTTCAATGGCAATCCACAACTAGGTGGAACCCTGCTCTCAGTTGTAAATACACAATACACACTTGAACCCGGAGACTCAGAGAAAATCAAATTCATTATAAATAATCCACCAAAAAACGTAGATATCTACATCTGGGTAGACTATGACGGTTCCTCTTCAACCAGAAATGAGTGTAATGAGTCGGATAACATCTACAAAGGCTTTGACTTTGAGTGCATTGAGTTATAGAAGACAGGTATAAGCAATTTTGAAATCAAATAGCGGTTCTTTTAGTGCAAAATTATTTTGTGCGTCATTAGCAGTCGGAATTTCATTTATCATAGTATCCATATTCATTAATAATTACATCATAAGAAAGGTTATATCCAATATCTTCTTACATAGGTTCAAATTATTTATTAACTATTCTACAAAGTTGATTGAAAACGGAGGTAATATTAGTGAGCTCTATCCTAAAATAGAGATGTTCTTTCATAAAAATGAACTTCACAGAATGACTCTATTTTCAGAAGATGGAAAGATAATATACGAAATTAAAGGGGAGGCAAAGTTCAATAAAAAGAAAAATTTCACCGATATTAACAAGTTAATCAATACACATGACTCATATTTTATAGAAGAAGGTAAATATCTCTCTTATGTAAAGAAGACAACTTACAAGGATACAAACAGGGACACAAAGAATGGATTTTTACTCTTTGAAATAAATCTCAATAGCACCTTAGAAGCAGTAGGACCTATTTACAAATATAGGATACCCTTTACAATTCTCATAATAACTCTTTTGCTGTTATTTGTTTCTTTTACTACAAAATTACTCACCGAACCTCTTGCAAGACTACAAAGAGAGATCGAAAACGTTGCCCAAGGGAAGAGTTCTAAGATAGATATGGATAAGATCAAATATACTGAGTTTGCAGCGATAATAAACAATTTTAATCGTCTTACTGGTTCACTTAAAGAGACTAAAGAAGATCTAACTATGTCAGAAGAGAGATTGAAGACACTACTTGAAAAAAGCAGTGACATTATCTTGGTATTGGACTCCAACTTTAGGATTGAATATGCAAGTTCTACTTTTAAGGAATTAACCGGAATAGACATAGATAAAGCAGAAAGAAAAATTCCGTTGTCAGAATTTGTTCTAAAAGAGGACAGAGGAAGACTACTCCCCATATATAGGAGAATCCTGCGTGGAAAGACTGTAAACGATTTTGAATTAAAGATAACTGACAAAAACAAAGATGATAAATTTCTTCTGACCTCATGGATACTAAGGGAGACCAAAGAAGGGAACAATGTAGGTATAATCTTATTTGGTAAAGATATCACTGAGCACAAAAAGATTGAGGATATCCTAAGAAAAAGAACCGAGGCATTAGAGACCATCTTATTCTCCCTTTCTCATGACCTCAAAGGACCAATATTTACTCTTAAAGGAATGACACTTTTATTTCAAAAGAAATATTACGAGAGCCTTGATGAACAGGGTAAACACTTTGTTGACAGAATCGGTGAAAATATTATCAGGATGGAGAGATTGATATCCAATATGCTTGACATATCGCGATTTCAGAGACAAATATATAAGACTGAAAATGTAAATTTATACAATTTAATGCAAACTATTATGACTGATATGAGTGAATATATAAGGGAGTACAATGCGAAAATTCTGCTCGAAGATAGACTTCCAGTAATAAGGGGTGATAAAGAAAAACTTTATATAGCCTTTAAAAATCTTTTTGAAAACTCATTTAAGTACAGAAGTCCATCAAGGGAATTGAATATAATCATAAAATCAATAATAAAACCAGAAGGAGTGGAAATAGTGTTTGAAGACAACGGTATAGGGATTGAAAATAAATATTTAGAAAAACTCTTCAAACCATTTTCAAGGGCGATATCACAAGTAGATAAAAACCCACAAGGGCACGGAATCGGACTCGCAATTGTAAAAGGTATCCTTGATGCACATAATGCCCAGATAAAAGTAGAGAGCGCATATGGAGAATGGACAAGATTCAGAATCTTCTTCGATAAATCTCTTCTTGAAGGTTTCTCATCAAACCCATAGCTGTGTTTACCTTCTCCCCGCCTTTGTTGACTCTGGTCATTAGTAGTTACTTTGGTCTCTTCATTTATATCCTGTGATTTTTCGACCTCTTCAGAATAAGAAAAGATTTGAGTAAAAAAGACATATATATCACAATAAATAGTATTGCTACCATTATTTTCATGCCTACCTCCTTTATTTCTTATTAATATTATAAACAAGTATATCATTATCAGGTTCTGCCTTCAATAATACCTATCCTGTATATATTGTTAATTCCTGTAAGAGTTATCCTGATATCAGTTAACTTGATATTTGCACTTCTCATTATATTCATCCACTCAGATAAAGGGATGTACCTTTCCTCGAGACTAGGGTTGTCTGATTTTAATATATTTAAAAATTCATCATAGTAAAAATTATGAAGTATTAGTTCAGCATTCTTTTGGCTTTCTATTGACCTGATTGTATCAAAAACATCTCTGTACAGCAGAGACGCTGCATAATTTCTTAGTCTTATATCCTCAATAGCTTCAAGATTGAAATCCACTTCGGATAGCATAAGCTTTGTATCAAAACTCTTCTTAATACCATTTATTATCTTTACCTTTTCTCTCATATTAAGATGATGCAGGGCAAGGCTTGATATAACAACATCCGGATTCAGATTAAGTTTTACAAGATCTAACTCGTTCATATCTGCCCTAATTATCTCTAGACCATTTAGTGAAAAACCTGAGAGGTTCTTCTTAAGGTGTTTGAGAGCAATATGGGAAAAATCAATACCTACAATCCCAATCCTTTTTCTTAGACTCGGCTGAAGAGAACTTAATATCTTATTCCACATAAACCCTTCACCAATTCCAAGATCAAGCACAGTAAGATTCTCTACTGAGCCTAACATTGATTCAATTTTATCTTTTATGAACTTATAAGTATCTCTTAAAACAATAGTACCCGCAAAAAGTGTATATGCCTCTCTTGTTCCAGGCATATTATATTTATTTAAAAGACCCTTCTTTTTCACAAGCAAATGTCTTTCTATACCCACTCTATCTTTTGGAGAGAGCACAGTTAAATATTCGGCTAAATCAAATTTCATAATCAAACCTGCTACTTTGCGCTACTTGTAACGCATAAGAAATATCTTCTATTAAATCATCAACATTCTCAATCCCCACAGATAATCTTATGAGATTATCTGAAATACCCCTGAGCTTCCTCTCTGAAAGAGGCATCGAGGCATGTGTCATTCTGGATGGGACACAAATGAGTGACTCAACACCCCCAAGGCTCTCAGCATTTTTGATAATCCTAAGTGATCTTATAAAAGAGTTTATGTCTGCCTTCTCGTAGTCCACCTCAAAACTAATAATGCCACAGAATCCCAACATCTGCTTCCTATATATAGGGTCATTCTGGATATCTGGAAAATATACTCTCTTAATTAAAGGATTTCTTTTAAGAAAACTGTGGATCTTCTTTACATTTTCAAAGTGTCTCTCCATTCTAATATGCAAGGTCTTTATTCCTCTTAAAACCAAAAAACAATCTAAAGGAGATGGAATTGCCCCAGCGGCATTTTGATAGAACTTTATCTCCCTATAGATCTTTTCATTGTTAGTAGCGATAGCACCACCTACAACATCGCTGTGACCATTTAAGTATTTAGTAGAACTGTGAAGTACTATATCCGCTCCATGATTCAAAGGTTTTTGAAAATATGGCGTAGCAAATGTATTATCCACAACAAGAATAACATCACTACCTTTGATTGAAGCAACCTGATTAATATCATACAGTTTTAATAGGGGATTAGAGGGGGTTTCCAACCATACAATCTTAGTCTTTGATGACAAACACCTTTTAAACTCATCTGGCTCATTGCTAAATACATATCTTGTATTAATACCAAGTGGTCTTAATATCTTTTCAAATATTCTAAATGTCCCTCCATAAATATCAGAAGATGAGAGTATTTCATCTCCTGGTCTCAATAAACTCAAAACCCCCATTGCTGCTGCACATCCAGAGGAGAATGCAAGTCCAAACTCTCCATCCTCAAGTGAAGCAATAACCTCTTCGAGTATTTTTCTCGTAGGATTTTGTGTGCGTGAATATTCAAATCCTTTATGTTTACCCGGCACCTCTTGAAAGTATGTCGTAGATAAGTGAATAGGAG
>JAOAFA010000079.1 GCA_026416535.1 Deltaproteobacteria bacterium | reverse complement strand
GGAGATGTGTATAAGAGACAGAGGATAGACCATGTGACAGGTCCCTCTCATAGTGTCTGGATGAATCTTAGAAGATTTGTCAAGTCTATTAACCCTAATGTGATCCTAATTGCTGAGGTTTTCAGGGATTTTGATAACAATAATCAGGGCTATGGGATAAAAGATTATTACAATGGTGAATTTGATGTTGCGTTTACCTTCCCTTATTATTGGACAGTTAATTCAATTGTGAATGGAAATAATAAACCTAATGCTATCGATGGGTTGAGGGCAGATTTAAGAAGAAAGTTTTCTGAAGGCGTTACACATTCATTTTTCATTCAAAATCATGATGTCCCCCATAAGAGTACGGCACTAAATGATTATGGTGGTTATAATGAAAAAGGGATTTCTAAACAGATCTCCGCTGCAACACTTATGTTTGTTTTTCCTAATTCACCTCAAATTTTTTATGGTGAAGAGTTGGGTATAACTGAATATAGGGGGTATGTGCCATGGCAAAATTTCAGTGAGCACAACCCATTGTATAATTTTTATAGATCGATGTATAAATTGAGAAGGGAGATAAAAATCTCTGCTAATTCTGAATTTTTTCATGTCCAAAATTCACAGGAGGATTTTGTTTATTCATTTGTTGTGAGAGCAGATGAAGGTAAGATACTTGGGCTTATTAATATGAAAGATATGTATATTGATACTGTTAGCCTAAATATAGGGGTTTTTAGAGATAAGAGTTGTGGGATTCTCAGCTTTGATTCGCTCTTTTCGTATTCGAGTATCGAAGTCGAGGAAAATTATAATTACTTATTTGTTGGACCGTTAAAACCATACGAGGTCAGATTATATAGAATCAATGAGAAGAGTAGTGTCTTGCCGGTAAAGGTGAGATTCAATCTCAATACATCAAGTAAGTCATTTGAGATATCGGCTGGTAAGTCGGCTTTTATTTCCGGGGATGTTGTCCAGCTCGGGAATTGGGTCCCAAATCGTATGAAAATGACAAAGGTAAATTCTGAGAGTTCGTATTATGAAACATATATATGCAACAATACGCAGATAGAATATAAATATTTAATTGATTACGGGGCTTTAGAGAGGTGGGATGGTGTTGAGTTCTCAGGGGAAAATAGAAAAGTGATTATATCTGGAGATGTGAATAATGAAATGGAGATATTTGATACATTTGGTCTTCGTTAGTTTGATTGTGCTTGTAAGCGGTTGTAACTGTGGTGATAGTGTAGAAGAGGGAGAGGAGATTGAAGTAGTGAGAGTGAATAATGGATTTGCTAGTAAAGATGAAAATGGGAATTTGGCGATAAAAAGATGTGATAAGAATTTTGCGGATTGCAATAAGGATTCAAATGATGGATGTGAGGCGAATATAACAACTGATTTAAATAACTGTGGAAGGTGTGGAAATGTTTGTGGAACTGCTGAAGGAGTGTCAAGCGTCGAGTGCATAAGTGCTAAGTGTAAGATAGAGTATTGCATAAGTGGTTATATAGACTTAGATGGCAAATATGAGAATGGTTGTGAATATAGATGTCAGAAGTTTGGGGATGAAGAGATACCATCAAATCTCCGGGATGATGATTGTGATGGGTTTGTAGATAATGTCTGTAGGTATGAAGTAGAAAATAAGGCGTATAGCATTGCTACTGATCTTACTGGTAAGGTCTCAAATCTGATTTCAACTACTTATAAAGGCTATATGGCAGTAGCTTTCATTGAGTCAATATTAGACAAGGGACATATTTTGAGGGTCTCTCTAGTTGATGATACTATAAAAGTAATATTTTTAACAGATGTGAAAGAATTGCCTATTGATTGTCGCTTCGGTAGTGTTGCTGTAAGTCTGTATGAAGAAAGGATTGATATTTATTGGTCAGAAAATTGTAAAGATGGATCAAAAATTCTATATAGAAGTGTCTCTTATAACGGACTTTTTTATACCGAACCAGTTGAATTTTATAAAGGATATGATTTTATAGATAATCTAATTTTTACGGAATATAAAGCTTCTAATTATCTTTCTTTTGAGACAATTGAGAAAGGTAAAAGGGCGGTGTTTTTGGGAGAGATAGATTTATTGAAAAGAGAAATGACCTCAATGAGAATTATCTCAAATAGAGATGTTGATTCATATGGGCATAACTTGGTTATAGAAAATGATAAGATATATACGTCTTATTGTGAGATTAGAGACGGTAAGGTAGAAGTAGTCATAATGGAGAATGGTCTTTTAGATGGTAAGAAGGTTAGATACCCTATTTATGAGACATCAAGTAGTGTAATTGGCACTGCTATTGGCTATGGGGGTGGTTATTTTGTTTTGATATGGACGGAGTCAAAGACATCTGTTGGGACCATGTATATAACTGTCCTCAATAGTGAGATGTATAGCCTTATATTGAAGAAGGTTGATTTTCTTTTTGATGAATTTGGCTTACCTGTGATAATCTATAATGGCAATATATTTGGAAGCACATTTCAGGCTGTTAGAAACAATAAGGGATATATATTGTTTGCTGATATGGATGTAAGTGGCAAGAAGATCTCGGAATTGATAATCTCTCCTGTATCTCTCATTGAGAAACCATATATGTCTTTAATTGGCAAAGATTATTATGTGTTTTATACTGATATAAATACAAAAATGAAATACTTTCTTAATATGAAGAGGGTCCTTTGTAATCAAGATCAGAGGTGATTAAAATTTAAAACAGAATCCTAAAGATATTACAGTGCGATTAAATTGTGTTATATAGTTTGAAAACTCAGAATAATAGTAGGAGTATTTGAATTCTATCATTGTCTTCTTGTAAATCTCACGTGATAGCTTAATGATTATGTAATTTCTATTTTCGCTATCATTAATTAGTAATAGCTCATCAGATATTAATATCCCATCCTTAAATGAGGATATCATGATTGAGATTAACATGTTAATGTATATCTTAAAAAATAGGAGTGAAGTCATAGAGAGTTGAAATCTTTGCCTAAATACAGATTCACCGGCTGAATTGGAGGTATTAATTTCCGGATTATAGGAGAAGAATATAATTATATCTGATTCATAATTTAATCTTAAAAGTAGATTGTGATTTGAGTCTCGCCTTTTGTTTGTCGTCTTTTGAGTCAATAATATGTCTTTATCTAAATCCCCCAATTTTTTGTACGCGGGCGAGTCGTAGTAGTTGTACTTGAATATATAGTTTGCATTAAAACTTAAGTCCTCATCAATTGAGAGATTCGTTATGATTCCTGATACTAGGCCATCGTAAGAGTAGTCCTCCTTATAATCTAAGATGAATCTTTCATATCCTTGAAGTAGTTTGAGATATAATGATTTAGAATAATAATTTAATGCAACGAATGGCATAATTATTGTATAATCTTGTATAGTGTCAATTGTAGAAGTGTCTTTTGCATCTAGTCCTATTTCAGGTATGAATTTACCAGCTTTGTAAGAATATGATATTTCACCCTGATTTGCTATTGCATTTGCATCTGATTCATTAATAAATAACTTACCGCCATTAATGATATTGAGTTTGAGGATATGTTTGTTTGACGAAAACCTTAGATTGAGATCAGATTGAAGCCTTAGATTGAAGTCGGATTTTAGTAGTTCGTTGTCCTTTAATGGCCTTTTGTAGACATTCGAGTCATATTCAGTGGAGATGTTGAGTCGTTCTTTGGCAGAAAAATCTGTGTATATTGGCAAAATCAGTATAAGCCAAATATTACTCAAGCTTTTTTATCTCCTTCCTTGATCGCATCAACAAACTGTAACATAAGTTTATATGTGCAGTCGTCTAAGAATTTTGACTCTTCTTCTGTAAGGTTTCCTCGCGTTTTCTCTTTTAAGATTCTTAGTATCTCAATGGTCTCCTGGGCAAAGCTGATATTCTTCCTCTTTTCATTTGTAATAGGATCAGGAATTAGTCCTAAAGATACTACAGCACTCATGTAAAGAGAGGCTATGAAGTCTTTGAACTCAATCTTTCTTTCCTGTGGCTTATTTTCAATCTGGTTGTTGTTATCACTCATAGATCCTCCTATTTTTTATAAATATTAGTTGGAAAATATGTATTGTCAATTTATTAAGTAATTCTGAAGATTTGCAATTTTTTAATTTGGTGATAAGAATCTTGTTTGGTTTTGTTTCAATATTAGATCCATGTAACTATGAGCCAAAATAGAAAAAGGTCAATTATTGTACTAATTATTTTATTGGCAATTCTTATAGCATCAGTAGTTGTAGAAGATCCTAATATTCCTTTTTTGATGTGCCCATTTAAAGCATTATTTAAACTTCCTTGTCCCTCGTGTGGAATGACCCACTCATTTATCTCTATTGGTCATATGAGAATGAGAGAGGCATTTTATTTTAATATATTGGGTCCTTTACTTTATTCAGTGCTTTTAATAGGAATAATCTTATCGGTGGCTGAGGTAATATTGAATAAGTTGATAATAGTGAATCTCTTTAATAGGTTCCAAAGACAAATAATGATTATATTGATTCCTCTGGTGGTGGTATCGTGGATTGTCAATCTGGTGAAATATCTTTTTTGATATATTCACCGTATCTTTTCCTAATATTAACAGAAACTGAACAAAGTTGTAATATTTTTAAAGGCAGGGTATTATACCCTAATGGAGTGTAAGGAGGTATACCTAATGAAATTATTCTTACTAATACTTCTCAAAATTTCGCTAATTATGGTTATCTATGGGTGTGGGGAGAGGGATGGTACTTATCTGAGTGATGAGGGTGTGTTTGTTGATATTGGGGTTGGTGGAGACATAGCTGGTTTGGATACTGAAGTAAGAAGGTGTGATTACAATGTAAATCAGATAGCATATCAAAGACCTGGGAGGACATCGGATGGGATACTTCTAATAGATGGTAGGATGATTACACCGATAGGTAAGAATATAACTGTCAATACCTTCCCTATGAATGTAATTGAAATTCCGGATAAAAATTGGCTTGTTGTCTCAAACGGAGGTAGAACACTTGATGGTAAGAAGTATCTCCAGGTTGTAGATTTAGGTATAGGAGAAGTCATACATAAATATCCACTTGAGGGTAAATACGGAAATTTCTTGGGATTGTATCTTTCGAAGGATAATAGAACAATTTATGCATCCGGAGGAGCAAACAATAATGTCCTTATTTTAAAAATTGATGATCAGGGTTCGATCCATAGGATTAATTCTATTTCTCTTTCAGGGTTTATTGGACATTTAGTATTGAGTAAAGATGAATCGAAAATATATGTTGCTCAGCATTTGGGTGATAAAGTAGCGATTATAGATAATAATGGGACCTTGCAGTTAAGGGGTTCGATAAGGGTAGGGATTCATACAAATGAGTTACCTTACGCATATCCATTTTGGCTCCAGCTGAGTAAAGATGAAAGTAGGTTGTATGTGTCTAATTGGGGTGATAATACAGTATCAGTCGTTGACCTGAACTTAATGTCTGTAATTGCAAATATTAATGTTGGAAAGAATCCTGAGGGCATAGTGATGTCACCAGATGGAAGATTCATATATGTGGCAAATAGTGATACAGATGATATATCAGTGATTGATACATCAAAGAATCAGGTCACAGATGTTATAAAGTTAAATCCAGAGGGTGTCCCTTATGGGACATCTCCTACTACAATGGATATTACAAAAGATGGTAGGTACATTTTTGTTGCAGAGGCTCTTTTGAACTCGGTCTCTATAATTGATACTACAAATAATCAGGTGTTGGGCAGGATACCTGTTGGCTTTTACCCTGTGAGAGTTGTAGTTTCTAATGACAACAAAAGGATTTTTGTCCTCAATGCTAAAGGCAATGGTTCTTCTCCAAACATAAAGGGTGAGGAGGCAGATGAAATTCTTTTTGGTAGTGTGTCAATCATAGAGATTGAAGATATTATCAAGAAATTGAAGTCTTACTCCGAGATTGTTTATAACAATAATTCAAGACCTTCTCGATATTATGAGTTCCCGTGCGAAAATATAAATTCTCCTGTGCCAATTAACAAAAATTATAAATCCCCAATAAAGCACATCATATTTATCATTAAGGAAAATAAGACATTCGATCAGGTTTTTGGTGATATGGAAGGCGTCAAGACGGATCCATCACTTTTGATGTTTGGTGAGATGTTTACCCCAAATACACATAAGCTTGCTCGTGAGTTTGCAGTCTTTGACAATTGCTATGCTGAATCAGAGGTCTCTGTGCAAGGGCATATATGGCTTACCTCCTCTACCACAAATGATTATATTGAGAGAAATTGGCTTATAGGTGATGAATCAAGATTATTCTTGCCAGGTGTTGAACCAGCTAGTTATCCAGCCTCTGAGTTTTTCTTCCATTATCTTTTAAAAAATAGGATTAACTTTATGGTCTATGGGGAGGCTGTTGGAGTTATGGCTGACCTCGAGGGACTCTATGGGAGAAAGCCGAGGTTTGAAAAGTATGTGGATAGGAAATGGCCTGGTGGAGTAATCTGGAATATGTCACCCAAAGATGAGGAAAGGGCTAATTATTTTAGAGACAGGCTAAAAGAGTGGGAAAAGAATCCAGAGAGAATGCCTACTTTTATATTTATGCTTCTTCCCAACGATCATACCTATGGTGTAAGTCCAGGTAAACTTGCTCCTGACTCAATGGTCTCAGATAATGATTATGCCTTGGGACTTGTCATAGAGTATTTGAGTAATTCAATTTTCTGGAAAGAGTCGGTAGTATTTGTAGTTCAAGATGACCCACAGAGTGGTTCTGACCATATTGATTCTCATCGTACAGTCTGTCTGGCAATAGGACCATATGTCAAGAGAGGGTATGTCTCCTCGATTCAGTATAGTTTTCCCTCTTTTTATAAAACATTTGAGTTGATCTTGGGACTTGAATCATTGTATCAGACAGATTTGAGGGCTGCGCCGATGCTCGATGTATTTACTAATACACCTGACTTTAGACCTTATAAGGCAGAACCGAGGAGAATAGAGGATAAAATAATTCCTCCAATTCATAGCCTCGATATAAGATTGAGACCCCTTGCAGAAAAATCACTTCTAATGGATTTTTCAGAGCCGGATTCACCAAGAAATCATGAAATGCATGAGGTCCTGAGAGATTATTTGAAAATTGAGTATCCACATTTATTTAGGTAAAACCTTCTAATTCTGATTTTAAAAAGGTTTACGTAAGAATCTCCAAATTAATCCTTTCATTAGCTCTTATTTTTGTCTATGATGGAACAGAGATTATAAATCTCCGAGTTAATTGTTGTTTGTTTTGATAGAGATACCTAGTTAATTATCCTCTCATGTTTTCTCTTCTTTCCCCCCAGAAAGCGGTGTTGGTATATGTCTAAGGTAATAGGTCAGTATTTAAATAGGGTGTCGAAAAAAGATTTAGCCTTGTTTTCATCCTCAATTGGTAGAGGAAGCCTTTAGTAGGGGATTCTTATGTATATTTCACAACATCGTGAGAGTTAAAGTTAGGTAGGTGGAAAATATTTGACTTATTGATTATTTTGTATTTGAAGATGCACATTATGAAATTATTTAAGTATAGGATTACAAAGAAGACCAAGGGAGAGGATGATCTTATAGATATAACCTCTGATGTTCGTTGTTGTGTAAAGGAGAGTGGTGCAGAGGATGGCTTTGGAGTAGTATTTGTTGTAGGTTCTACGGCCTCCATATTGACTATGGAATACGAGAGTGGTCTTGCAAAAGATGTGAGAGAGTTTTTGGGGGAGTTGATCCCTAAAGATAGAGATTATCTGCACAATGCTACTTGGGATGATGACAACGGGTATTCACATCTAAGGGCAACTCTTTTGGGACAGTCTTTTGTTTTTCCGATAGAGAATAATGAACCTGTATTGGGAAGATGGCAACAAATTGTACTTGCGGAATTTGATCACAGACCAAGGGATAGGGTTGTTGTAGTACACATTTACAAGGTTTAGTAATTTATCATTTTTTAGTTATAGTAAGTTGAAATGAGCCCTCATCCCCAGCCTCTCCATCAATTATAATATAAAATCGCTTTTTGGAGAATGTCTCGTTCTTGAATGTTAGTTTTTCTGGGGCACCTGCACCGTTGAGGACTGTTCCATAAAGGCATTCATTTTTGCTACAATCGTCGTAGACATAAATCATGGGGTCAAAGCTTGCATAGGGTGTAACGATCACCTCGTATATTGCATTAGGTTCCGCGTCAACATAGTAGACAATGTCACCACCAGAGAACATGGAGAATATGCATTCTTTAGGGTTATAGTCGTCTTGTGTGCCTATTGTTGAGCTATATGTTGAAAGTCCGTTTGTAGCATCTAAAGCGGTTGCACAGGTTTCATTCGGCGGTTGGTTATATACATTAACTACCATCGTTGTATTTAGGCTTGTTCCATCAGTGTAGTAATAATTGATATATACGGTGACTGTTCCAATGTTCTTTCCTGTGATTACACCATCTGTTGATATCTCAGCTATATAGGGGTCATTAGATGAATATGACAGGAGAGTCTTGTCAATTAGGAAGTCTTTCAGATTTGGATTTTGGCTAAAAGTTGCGTATGTTGTGATTTGATATTTGTCTCCAACTTGCAGCTCTATTAGGTCTTTTGTGGTCTTAATACTATTGGCTCTGTAGTATGTTGCCTCAATATTTGCCGGATTGAATTTGTAGAAGAAGTCAGGTTGGATTTGGAAATAATATCTTTTCGTATCTTTGATAAGATGGTAAATGAAAAAGTCATAACTAATGTCTGATATGTAGATATCAGGTGTTATAAATCTATCGTCAGAATCGAGTAATGATGCAAATAGTTTTAAATCACCACTTATTCTATCCACATCTGCATGAAATGCTATTATATCACCTTTTGCTAAATCGGCAGGATATCTGTAAACTGTATTTTCTTTTTCAAATCTATCCTCTTGAGGTTCTGATTCATATAGTTTGCTTTTAATTACTAGATTATAGTTTGTTTTAAAAGGTGAACCCCTGTCTCCATTGTAAAGGCCTGTTTCGTTTAAAAACGTTATAAGTGATGGTGAGGGTTCGAACTTGTCTCCTTTCCTTTCGAGTGATGCACCTTTTTTAGTAGGAAGTTTCGTAAGATCGATCTTTTCAATTAAGAGATTATTTGGCCCTAGAAGCTCTAACTGTCTTGCATCTGTGAGGGTGAATAGGTCTTTCCATTCACACCTGACCTTTGCATAAGAGTTTTTAAGAGGATCTTTTGTTGCCCCAATAACAATAAATGAATAAGCTTTGATTATTGTGTCACATTCTTTATTAGATATAATGAATTCATCTTTTTCGGTCTTGAGCTTATATCCATTAATGTCAAGGTCAAATCTGTTTGGATTGTAGATCTCAATATATTGGCCGAGTTTGGTATCACCGTAGTTTGGCATTATCATGAGCTCGTTGACGATAGGTGGTAGTGATACCGTATCCCCGGAGTCTGTAATATCTTCGCCCATGGCGTCTGCATCTATGTCTATATCATACATGATATTATCCGTTCCTGTGTCTTGATAGTGTATATCCAGAATATCTGTAATAATGATATCACCTATACCTAACTCAGTGGATACATCTTGAATGACTATTATATCATTGTTGTCTCCATCACCTCCAGAGTCAGAGATTGTTGTGTCAGTAATCTCTGTCGCATCTCTTAGACTTAGATCTGCAAACGAGATATCATCTATGTCTTTCATCTCCTCTTTATCTACAGGATCTATGTCCAAAGATGTGTCTTTGGAAATTGAATCTGAAATGAAATCATCTGAACTCTCATCCGAACAAGCAATGTATATGGTAAGTACAGATACTAAAAAAAATAAGTGTCTTTTCATAAAAACTCCTCCACTTTAGTATAAAAGCTTAATTCAAAATTGTGGTTTTGCAAGATAAAATATCATTTGTTTAAGACTTCTCTAATCTTTTTTCTTAGGGCCATTGAGTCGAATGGTTTTTGAATAATATCAATGGGTCTCTGTTTGATATTAAGACCTGAGAGGGTATCCTCCGTATATCCCGACATAAGAAGTATCTTTAAATTCGGAAGCTTTGCAAGGATCATTTTTGATAACTCAACGCCGTTTATATCGGGCATGATAATGTCACTTAATAGAAGGTCAATTTTTTCATTTGTTTCAGATATCAGTTTTAATGCCTCTGAAGGAGAGGATGCAGATAATACTTTATATCCACTTGTCTTGAGGATCCTCGCGGTAATATCCCTTACCATGGGATCATCTTCTACAAGAAGAATGGTCTCATTTCCATTTAGGTTCACAATCTCATCCTCTCCGGTTTTCTCTTCTTGTTTGTCTGTTATTGATGGAAGATATATCTTAAAAGTGGTTCCGTGTTCTACCTCACTATAAACAAAGATATCTCCGTTGTACTGACGGACAAGCCCGTAGACAGTTGAAAGTCCCAATCCCGTCCCTTTATCCTTTTCTTTTGTAGTAAAGAAAGGTTCAAATATCTTTTCCATAACCGTTTCATCCATTCCTATTCCGGTATCTGATACAATGATTACTGAATATTCCCCTGCTTTGAGGTTAAATTTTTTTAGTCTATAATCTTCATTTAGGAAGATGCTATCAGTGGTGATTGTAATCTTTCCTCCTTTTGGCATGGCATCCCGCGCATTAATCATGAGGTTTATGAGGATTTGATCCAGGTGTCCGGGGTCAACTTTTACTGTCTTTACGTTGTTATTTAAGGAAGTTTCGATTTTGATGTTTTCTCCTATAACCCTTTTCATAAACTTAATAAAATTTAAGATGAAACTATTTATATCAATTATTTTTGGTTCTATTATTGTACGTCGACTGAACGATAATAACTGTCTTGTCAGATTAGCGGCTTTTAATCCAGCACTCTTTATACTCCTTATATTTTCTAAGATACTTTCGTCACTTTTGCTATTATTCAGTGCAAAGTCGGCGTGATTTAAGATCACAGATAATATATTGTTAAAATCATGTGCTATTCCACCTGCAAGTCTGCCAATGGATTCAAGTTTCTGAGCAACCAACATCTGCTGTTCTATTAGTTTTTTTTCTGTTATGTCGTCCATTATCAAAACTGTTATTGGCTCCCCATCTTCATTTGTAAGCAGCCTGCCCTTTGCACTGAAAGTATGTATTTTCTTTTGGTGGTCGGTAAGGTGAATTTCAAACTCTCTTGTCTTCCCAGTTTTAATATCTCCTAATGCGTTGGTAACAAAATCCTGTTCGCTGCTTATAATTATTTGTAGAAGTGACTTGCCCAAAAGTTCGGCATCATCAAAACCAAAATTTTTTATGTGGGGATTTATGTATTCTATATTGTTGTGCTGATCTAGGATGACCATAATGCTGTCTATGTGGTTCATAAAGTTTTCGATCATCCTGAGTGATTTTCCTAGTTTTTTTTCTATATCTGCGTTATGAATTGAAAAACCAATATCACTGCATATTTCTTTTAATAGGGATAGTTCTTCATCTCCTGTGGTAATCTTTCTTTCTGCTATGCAAAATAAAACACCGTAATTTTTTATTCCATAAGATATGGGAATAACAATTGTGTTCATACCCTTGCAGTAGTTTTGGGAACAGGTACAATCTTTGCAGAGTTCTACCTCATCTCTACATATAAACATGATGCTTGCTGAGTGAGATCTTCTTATACACTCAGGTAATCTATTAGAGTTGATTAATTCGCCTAGTTCTGAAAGTAGTCTATTATCACCACTTAGGGAAAAATGTTGAACCCCTTTGTCTTCCCAGAGCAGAATTGCTATGATCCTGAATAACAGTGAGTCGAGCAGGATTTTGCAGGCAGATTTAATGAGTCTATTTCTCTCCCTTTCCTTTATTATCAGTTGGTTTATCTCCCTTATGCTTTTTAATAAGCGGTTGAGCAAAATAATTCTATCTTCTCTCTGCTTGTGGGCTGATATATCAGACGACAATATAATCACCATGTTGTCGTAAGGTGTGATCTTTATTAAGAAGTATCCTTTCCTGCCACCAGGTGTGACAGTCTCACTTGTTAGCTCTTCTATAGTATTGTTTTTTACAGAATTAAGTATTTTTCTCTGAAGCTCAGTCCCTTTAATGTCGGGGTATACTTCTTCAATCCCCTTCCCAATCAGCCTTTCCACAGTCTCCCCTGATTGATTTGCAAAAGCCTTATTTACAAATACATATCTAAGTTCTTTATCAAGGATCTGGATCCCCTCAGGTATTAAATCCAATATCTCTTCACGATTTACTATCGTTATATCGGATCCCATACATTTATATAATTTATTCAGGTTAAATTAAAAAATCAAATTGAAAATTGATTGAATTTTTATTGACATAGTGCGTCATGATGTGTTAACTGAAAAAAGGTTGTTGTGGGATTCTATGAAAAATTTATGAATCACTTGTAAAAAGATGATAGATTTAGATTATACCTTATTTATACAACTTATCCTTTTCGTAGTGCTTGTAGTATCTCTAAAATTTATCCTTTTCGATCCTTACTTGAAGAGACTTAAAAAGAGGGATGAGGTTTTGGTAGGGTATAGAAAAGAGGCGGAGGAGATTAATAGGAGAGTAGAAGAGCTTTCGAAGAGATTCGATGAGTTGGTGAAATCGGCGAGAGAGGAGGCAAGGGCGGAGTATGAGAAAATAAAGGATGAGGCGAATTTGGAGAGAGAAGAGATTATTCATAAGGCCCGATTAGAGGTAGCAGAGATTATTGAAAAGGGAAGGGAAAGTCTGAGGAGGGATAAGGAAAAGATTATGGCGGAGGCCTCAATTCAAGTAGATATGATTAGTAAACAGATTGCTGAGAAGATATTGAAAGGTCAGCTTAAGTAGAAGAATATGAATAGGGTATGAGTAGGGTAGTAGTTTTTTTAATCATTATTTTTGGTATTACGGCTGATCTATCAGCTGGACACGGGGGCGGACATGGTGGGGCCGAGCATATCAACTGGTTTGGTTGGGATACTGAGAACCCACCTGTTGCTTGGTTCATATTTAACTTTGTAGTCCTTTTTGGATTTCTCGGCTTTGTTTTGAAAAAGAGGGTTGGTAAGTTTTTTAATGAACGTTATGAAAATATGAAGAGACAAATGGATGAGTCTATTAGGATAAGAGATGAGGCTATATCGAAATTAAAGGAGATTGAGGGAAAGTTAAGTAGGAGTGATTACTACCAAAGGGCGATTATAGAAGAGTATATTGATATGGCAAAAAAGGAGAAGGAGGATATCTTAAACCATGCTAAAAGGACCGCAAGGTCCTTAATCAGTTCTGCGGAACAGACGATTCTATTTGAGTCTCTCGAGATTAAGAAGGAGATAGTGAGGCAAATAATGAGGAATGCTACTGATAAAGCACTTCAGATGGTCATTAGTCAATATACTCAAGAGCGCGATAGGCAGATTGTGGAAGAGTTTGTGGATTCAATTAAAAGTATGGATAGGAAGAGGTTTGGGTATATTATATGATAAAGAAGAGCGCCGCCAGGGCATATGCGAGGGCAATCATAAAGAGTTCTTCAAGTGAAGAGGAGCTCAGAAGCTTTAGGGACCAACTGGTAAGTGTGTTGAATACTATCTCTAGTTCTCTAGAGCTTGGTGAGGTTCTTTCGAAACCTGTTTTGGCTATAGATAAGAGAAAGAGTATACTTGAAAATGTCCTAAAGAAACTTGGATGTCATAGAGTTGTAAGTAATCTTGTTATGGTGATGTTTTCAAATTATCGACTGCACTATTTGAAAAGCGTAGTTGAGATTATAGATGAAGAGATTGATAAGAAAGAAGGTGTCTTGAGAGGTGAATTTATTAGTGCATATCCAATCGATGCGTCATTGATTTCAAAGGCAGAAAAAGAACTTTCTGATATAATTGGCAAGAAGGTGATTTTGAATTCTGTTATTAGGAAAGAGATCATTGGTGGGGCAATAGTTAAAATTGGGTCATTAGAATTGGACGGTTCTGTTCTAAGAAGAATTAATTCACTTGAAAATATAACTATTGTTTAAGAAGAGGTAAAGGCTATGAAGATATCTTCTCAAGAGATTAGTGAGATAATAAAGAATTATATCTCAGAAGTGGACAAGAGTATAGATTTAAAGGAGACAGGGACGGTTATATCAGCCGGTGATGGGATTGCACGGGTGTATGGTTTGGAGAATGTTATGGCAGGGGAATTAGTTGAGTTTGAGGGTGGAGTTATGGGGATGGTATTGAATTTAGAGGAGGACACGGTTGGTATATCCATTATGGGTGATGACAAGGAGATTAGGGAGGGTCATAGGGTTAAGAGGACGGGGAGAATAGCGGATGTCCCAGTCGGAGAAGCTGTTGTAGGCAGAGTCCTTGATGCCTTAGGAAGACCATTGGATGGTAAAGGGCCTGTATTGACGAGCGAGCGAAGGAATATTGAAATAAAGGCTCCTGGAATAGTTTATAGACAACCCGTAAAAGAACCTCTGCAGACAGGTATAATAGCCATTGACTCAATGATCCCCATAGGGAGGGGACAGAGAGAGTTAATAATAGGTGATAGGCAGACAGGTAAGACGGCGATAGCAATAGATACTATAATTAATCAGAAGGGACAAAATGTGTATTGTTTTTATGTTGCTATAGGACAAAAACAGTCAACTGTTGCGCAGGTTGTTGATAAGCTTAATCAGTTTGGGGCAATGGAGTATACTACGGTGATATGTGCAAATGCTTCTGATCCGGCTCCTCTACAGTTCATTGCACCGTACTCTGGTTGTACTATGGGAGAATACTTTAGAGACAATGGGAAGCATGCGTTATTAGTTTATGATGATTTGTCTAAACACGCAGTTGCTTATAGACAACTTTCGCTCTTACTCAGAAGACCACCGGGCAGAGAGGCATACCCCGGCGATGTGTTTTATCTACATTCAAGGCTTTTAGAAAGGGCGGCAAAAATGGCTGATAAATATGGTGGCGGCTCGCTTACAGCTTTACCAATTATTGAGACTCAAGCGGGAGATGTGTCTGCATATATACCGACCAATGTTATCTCTATTACAGATGGACAAATATATCTGGAAACGGATCTGTTTTATGCGGGTGTTAGACCTGCTATTAATCCCGGTATCTCTGTTTCGAGAGTTGGGGGTAATGCACAAACTAAGGCTATGAAACAGGTTGCGGGTAAGCTGAGGCTCGATCTTATGCAATACCGATCTCTTGCGGCGTTTGCACAGTTTGGATCGGATTTAGATAAAATTACGCAAGAACAGCTCGAGAATGGTAAGCGAATTGTTGAGTTGCTGAAGCAAGATCTCTATAAACCTTATTCGATGGAGAAGCAAGTTGTAATAATATTTGCTGCAACAGAAAAAGATGAGAATGGGAAGAATTTTATTAGGGATTATCCTGTGGAGTCTATTAGAAGATATGTTCAGGAGCTGGTTAGTTTTATGGATACTAAGCACCCAGAGATTTTGAAGAGAATCGCAGAGAAGAAGGAATTGGATGAAGGTCTAAAAAGAGATATTGTGAAGGCACTAAAAGAATTCAAGGATATTTTTAGACCCTAAAGGTATGTATTATGCCGTCGTTGAGATCTATTAAGAGGCGAATAGCTTCTATTATAAATACTAGGCAGATTACGCGTGCGATGAAGATGGTAGCTGCAGCAAAGTTTAAGAGGGCACAAGAGAGTTTGCTAAGGATTAGACCTTACGCTATAAGTACTTACGATATTCTAGATGATTTGGCGTCCCGAATTGATATAACCTCTCACCCTCTGCTCTCAAGGCGTGAGCCCAAGAGAGTTGAGCTTGTTATCATGACCTCAGACCGAGGGTTTTGTGGCGCCTTTAATTCGAATATCATTAGATATGCAGAAAATTTTATTAAAGAGAACGCTGGGAAATATGAGAGTATTACATTTAGTTGTATTGGAAAGAAAGGAAGAGATTATTTTAGGCGAAAAAATTATAATCTTCGAAGAGAGTTTGTTAAGGTGTTTGATAATGTAAATTTTGAGATAGCCCTTGATATCTCAAATGACCTAATAGATAACTTTTTATCTGCTAATCTTGATGAGATTATTTTGATATACAACGAATTCAAATCTGTTATTCAGCAGAGGGTAACCTCTTTGACACTCTTACCAATCATCCCTAAACCACGTGCTGAGAAGGTTTATTTAGTTGATTATATATATGAACCTTCTAAAGAGGAAGTCTTGAACGATCTTATTCCTAGGTGTTTAGCAATAGAGGTTTATAGGGCTTTGATAGAATCTGCGGCTTCAGAATTCGGTGCGAGAATGACGGCTATGGAGAATGCCACAAATTCGGCGTCTGAGATGATAGATATATTGACGCTAAAGTATAATAGAGCAAGGCAGGCAGCGATTACTAAAGAGCTCTCGGAGATCATAACGGGGGCTGAGGCTGTTAAAAAATAACATAAAGGAGTTTAGTGTATGGCTGAGACATTAAGAAAAGGTAGAATAAAGCAGGTAATCGGGGCTGTTGTCGATGTCGAGTTTCCTCCAGGTGAGCTTCCGAAGATTTATACTGCCTTGAAGGTTACAAACCCTTCAATCTCTGATAAGCCCTATAATCTTGTCTTAGAAGTTGCTCAGCATATTGGAGAGAATACTGTTAGAACAATAGCCATGGATACCACAGATGGGCTTGTCAGAAACATGGAGGTTATAGATACTGGTAGTCCAATTATGATGCCTGTCGGCCGGGAGATTTTAGGGAGAATTTTGAATGTCATAGGCGAACCTATTGATGAGGCAGGTCCCATAAATGCGAAAAAGTTTTACCCTATTCACAGACATCCTCCGTCCTTCTTGGAACAGGATGTTTCAATCTCAGCATTTGAGACAGGTATAAAGGTAATTGATCTCCTTGAGCCTTATATGAGAGGTGGAAAGATAGGGCTCTTTGGCGGCGCAGGTGTTGGTAAGACAGTGATCATTATGGAATTGATTCATAACGTGGCATTAAAACATGGTGGATTTTCGGTGTTTGGTGGTGTTGGCGAGAGGACTAGGGAAGGTAATGATCTGTGGCTTGAGATGAAACAGTCAGGTGTATTAAATAAAACCTGTTTGATATATGGACAAATGAATGAGCCGCCGGGGGCGAGGGCAAGGGTGGGACTTTCAGCACTGACTGCTGCTGAATATTTCAGGGATGAGGAAAATCAAGATGTGTTGTTGTTTATTGATAATATATTTCGTTTTACTCAGGCAAATTCAGAAGTATCTGCACTTTTGGGTAGAATACCAAGTGCTGTTGGATATCAACCCACACTTGCAACTGACCTGGGTGAACTTCAGGAGAGGATAACCTCTACAAAGAAAGGTTCGATTACTTCAGTTCAGGCAATATATGTCCCAGCTGATGACCTTACTGACCCGGCACCAGCAACCACGTTCTCTCACCTTGATGCAACAACAGTCCTCTCGAGGCAGATAGCAGAGATGGGTATTTATCCCGCTGTCGACCCGCTTGATTCCACCTCCAGGATTCTTACCCCTGAGGTTGTTGGAGTAGAACACTATAATGTTGCAAGGCAGGTTCAGCAAATATTGCAGAGGTATAAAGACTTACAGGATATTATAGCCATTCTTGGAATTGATGAACTGAGTGATGAAGATAAATTAATTGTAATGAGGGCCCGTAAGATCCAGAAGTTTTTGAGTCAGCCTTTCCATGTGGCTGAGCAGTTCACAGGTAGACCCGGGAAATATGTTAAGATGGAGGATACAGTAAAGGGATTTAAGATGATCGTAGAGGGTCAGCTTGATGATATTCCAGAGCAGGCGTTTTATATGGTGGGTGGCATAGAAGAGGTCCTTGAGAATGCTGAAAAAATGAAGAAAGGTCTTATGTAAATGGCAAAGAAGCAGGGTCTTATAAAACTTACTCTTGTTACACCTGAAGAGGCGGTAATCCATAGTGAGGTAGTCAGTGTAATTCTGCCGGGTAAAGAGGGATATTTTGAGATATTAAGTGGGCATACGCCATTTCTAACCCAGATCGTACCTGGTATTGCGACTATTAAATTCGAAGATGGAGAAAAAGAACTTTGTGTATCTGATGGGTATGCCAGTGTCCATGATGATGTAGTAGATGTTATCGTGGATGCCACTGAGTGGCCTGAAGAGATTGATCCAGAGAGGGCAAATATACTAAAAGAAGAGGCACAAAAAAAATTGATGCAACTTACCCAATTTGATATAGAATATAAAAAGTGGGAGAATAGATTGAGAAAGGCTGAGGCTAGGCTTGCGCTCCTTGAAAGAATTAAGAATAAATAGTTAATTAGTAAACTTAATGTGTAATGCATCTATTTCATCTACTTTTCATTCCTGTGTTTTTCATTTCTGTCTTCTTTACTCATATCGGTTGTAAAGATAGAATAGATCCCATAAAGGCAGAGTATAATAGACCTTTAACCCTTTCACAACATGATACTATAAAAAAGGATATTTATAAGGAACCAATAGGCCCTTTACCTGACTTCATGAAGATCTATGGTAACATAGAAGATGGAGAAACGCTTTCTCTGGCCTTGCTTAGGGCTGGCGTAGAGTATAAGATTGCTGAACAGATTATTTTGAATTTGAGAGGTATTTTTGACTTTAGAAAGTGCAAGGCTGGAGATACTTTTGTTGTCTCTTTGGATAGGGATACAAATAATTTGTTGTCGTTTGAGTACTCTTCTTCGCCGATTGAGAGTTACATTATTGAGTCAGATGAGGATGGAAACTTTGTGGCTTATAAGGAGGAGTACGAGATTGAAAAAAGGGTTGAGTTTGTAACTGGTAGGATTTCTGGTTCTTTATATGAAACGATGGAGAGGATAGGGGAGGATCCCCAGCTTTCAATAATACTTGCTAACGAGGTGTTTGCATGGGATATAGATTTTTACACTGAGGTTATGCCGGATGATGAATTTAAGATAGTAGTCGAAAAATACTATAGTGGGAACTACTTTGTTCAATACGGCAATATA
Source organism: Deltaproteobacteria bacterium (assembly GCA_026416535.1). Lineage (GTDB taxonomy): Bacteria > Myxococcota > SpSt-1050 > SpSt-1050 > SpSt-1050 > SpSt-1050. The sequence goes on along the minus strand of JAOAFA010000079.1, from coordinate 22,276 downwards.
CTTGCAGCTAGTTATAATGGCAAGGTGACAGGTAGTAAAGAGGCTTTCTACTTTGTGGTAGATAAAAAAGGTGGATATTATAATTCGAAGGGGCTTGCAAACAAGAGGGCATTTTTAAAATCGCCTTTGAAATATGGCAAGATCTCGTCCGGCTTTGGTAAAAGGCGTCATCCAATATACAAGAGAATTAAAATGCATCATGGAGTTGATTATGCAGCACCGATAGGGACTCAGGTCTGGGCAGTTGCAGATGGAGTAGTTACCTTTGCAGGTGTAATGGGAGGTTATGGGAATCTTGTTATTATAAAACATAAGGGTGGACTGGAGACCAGGTATGGACATCTCTCAAGGTTTGGGGCGGGTATTAGACAAGGTGTGTCGGTAGAGCAGGGTAGATTGATTGGATATGTTGGATCTACAGGTGTTTCCACTGGACCACATCTCCATTTTGAGATGAGACATAATGGAAAGATAATAAATCCACTTAAAAAGGTAGCTCCGCCAACCGAACCTCTTGATAAGAGATATATGAGTCAGTTTTTGAAAATGGTTGAAGAGTACAGGAAATATTTTCAATTCACGGAAAGTAAGGTAATATCGGTTAATAATGATGTTGGATCAGAGACAACTAGATAAAGCTATTAGGAGACTTAATTCCGTTATTGGTAAGGAAAAGGTGTTTACTGAAGAGTATTATCTCTCTCTTTATTCTTTTGATTCCACAAAGATTTTCTTTAAGCCCGATGCCGTTATCTTTCCTGAGAGTGAGATTGATGTTGTAAGAATAGCACAGGTTGCCAGCGAGTATAAGATACCGATTGTAGCAAGGGGCTCGGGGACATCACGTTCTGGAGGTCCTTTACCCATTTGTGGTGGTTTTGTAATTTGTTTTGCTAGGATGAATAAGATAAAGGAGATAGATAGAATAAATATGGTTGCCGTTGTTGAGCCCGGTGTAATAACTCAGGAATTAAATAACGAGGTTGCAAAATATGGATTATATTATCCCCCTGACCCCTCTTCTGTCAAGGTCTCTACTATTGGTGGGAATATCTCTCATAACGCAGGAGGTATTCATGCAGTTAAATATGGGGTAACAAAGAATTACCTTCTTGGATTGAGGGTTGTTACTGTTGATGGTAGGGTTCTGAGATTGGGAGGCAAGGTGTTAAAGTCCGTTGTAGGGTATGATATTATGAGATTAATAGCAGGCTCAGAAGGCACGTTGGCATTGATTACAGAGGCAATACTTAGACTAATTCCAAAGCCTCAAACTAGGGTTCTCTTTGTGATCCCATTTTTTGAAGAATATGGATGGATTGATGTCTTGCTTAAGATATATGAAAGTGGTGTTTTGCCGTGCTCCATTGAGTTTATGGATAAGGAGTGCATATCTGTGAATAGAAGGGCACGTGAATTTAGTGAATTAAAAAAAGAGGATATTCAGTCAATTGTATTTATAGAACTTGATGGACAACCTGAGTCTGTTTTATCTGAGTCTAAGAAGGTGAAAGAGATTCTATCATCCTTTAATATAACTGATGTAATTTTTTCTGATGATGTACACGAGATAGAGGATATATGGGATATAAGAAGAGATGTCTCTCCTTCCTTAAATTTATTGGGTGGATACAAAATTGCCGACGATATCTCTGTTCCATTGAGTTCATTGAGAGATACTGTTCATGAATTGAGGAGGTTTGCCCATGAGAATTCTTTTAGAATCGCCATATTTGGCCATGCTGGGGATTCAAATCTTCATGTAAATTTTATTTTTGGCAGCAAAGAGGAGATGGAAAAGAATTTTGAAAAGATAATGAAGTCAATTACCGATATTGTTGTTAGATATGGTGGTTCTATATCTGGTGAACATGGGGTTGGCTTCTTAAAAAAGGGTTATTCTGAAGAGGAATTGGATACAAATGCATTAGAGGTAATGAAACAGTTAAAAAGGCTTTTTGACCCCCATAACCTTCTAAATCCTATGAAGATATTTAAAGATTGTTAGTTTAACTAGACCATAATTTTTTCTGAAATAGGAATTGAAAATTTTTTTGATTTAAAAAAAATTATGGGATAGGTGGATGAATTATTGAGGAGTTTCGGATCATGAAAAAGAAAGTTTTTTTACTTATTATTAGTATATTTTGTCGTGAAATCTATGCTGACAGGGATGAGTTTCTTTATTATAATAAATTTAATCCTTATGCGTCGGTATACAACTCGCTAAGTGCTCTTGATAACCCAGCTATATTTGGTTATCTTCAGGACAATCAGTTTACATTCTTTTATCAAGAATCATTCTCCAATGAATCTAAATTTTATGGTTCTGTAGTTGAGATCAAGAATTTTGGATTGGGGATAAACTACATCGACAGTAATTTTGTGGACTTTTTAAAATATTCTGTCCCATTTGGTTTTAGGGTAGGGGATTATATGGTTATGGGGGTTGGGTTTTCTATCTTTGATCCAATTGAACCTAAATATGACTTATCCTTCGATTGGTATGCAGGCACATATTTTATGCCTGCACGATTCCTTAATATATCGGTAGTGGGACAGAATTTGGGTCAGCCCTCAGTTGGAGATATAAAATTGCCGAGAAGATTAAATCTGGGGTTAGGGATAAAACCATTTTCCGATTTATTCGAGCTGTATGGCGATTTTAGTTTTATTGAGCATAATAAGGACATCCCCAATAGATACTTTGTGGCTATAAATCCAGTGAAAGGGTTGAGATTGTATTATGGTATTAATGAAGAGAAAGATATGTATGGAGGTATAAATCTTGATCTTGCAAAATTTGGATTCTCTTTTTTGGGTAGCTACTCGGACAAAGATAGGGATTTTGATGGCAAAGGGATTGCATTTAGATATTCCAAAAATAGTTATGAAGAACTTTTTGCTTTGTCTCAAGAGGTGATTTTGATAAGGTTGGATAATACTGTTATTGATGGAGTCAGAGAGGACATGTTTGGACTTAGGAAAAAGAGTAGATCTGTCTTGGACATTATAAATATTATTAGGTCGGCTGCAAATGACAGTGTGGTCTCGGGTTTGATTCTTTATGTATCTGATATCGACATTTCGTTGGGGGCGGCTGGTGATATAAGGAGAGCCCTATCTGAATTTAAGAGTAGGGGGAAGACGGTAGTGGCATTTTTAGAGTCAGGTGATGATAAGACCTATTATATTGCCAATATAGCTGATAAGATAATCCTAAATGAAGGAGGCTCTATTTATTTAAAAGGGGCTGCCTCTATAGGGTTGTATTTTAGGAATCTTTTTGAGAAAATAGGATTGAGATTTGATGTGGTTGCAGCAGGGGAATATAAGACGGCATTTGAACCTCTTGTATTAGAAAAGGCGAGCAATAAGAGAAAGGAACAGACACAAAGGTTGTTAAGCTCGATTCAAAAGATTTTGGATGATGCAATAATTAAATCGAGAGGCATAGAAGATAAAAAGCTTGAACAAATTTATTCCAATGCATTATTCTCACCTCGCAGGGCAAAGGAAGAAAGGTTAGTTGATGATGTGTCGGTGTTTGAGAGGATTTTAAGTGATACTAAGTATTATTTTGGTAAACCATATCCAGTAAATGAGAATTATACAGAAACTGGGATCTTTAGGGGTGGATGGCACATAAAGAGAAGGATTGCGGTTATTTATCTGAATGGAGATATTGTGTATGGCAAGGGATTTGGTGATACTGTTGGTCTTGAGTCAATTGGCAATGTTGACATCTCAGATATAGTGGGTGAAATTATGAAAGATGAGTCAATTGTAGGTGTCATTGTGAGAATAAATTCTCCAGGTGGTTCGACATTAGCAAGTCAATTGATATATGAGGATATAAGGAGGTTATCTTCAGTAAAGCCTCTTGTGGTCTCAGTTGGTTCTATGGCAGCATCGGGAGGATACTTTTCTGCTATTGCATCTGATTATATAATAGCAGATGAATTGTCCATAGTGGGTTCAATCGGTGTATTTTTCTTGAAGCCCGATATTTCAGGATTGTTAAAAAAGCTGGGTGTTAATTACGAACCGTATGTTGTAAAGCAGAGTGGAGACTCAGATAGTATTTTTAGAGGGCTGAGTGATAGTGAGATTAAGGGAATAAAGAATTTTATTGATGAGTTTTACGAGTTTTTTAGGAGTAAGGTTTCATTATCAAGGGATATTGATATTAGTAAGGTCTCTGAGCTTTCTGAAGGCAGAGTTTTTACAGGGGCAGAGGCAAAATTACTCGGTTTAGTTGATGGCGTAGGCGGTTATGTTTTGGCTGAGCAAAAAATCAGATCTCTTGCTAATATACCGTATGATGTAGGGATTGAATTTGTTGAATATAGCAAAAAAGGGGGGTTGAGTGAAGTGATGTTGGATCAAGAGTCTATTTTGGATAGAGTATTGAACTATATTGTGAAAGAAAAGAGGATCACCGATTTTGTCTTATATAGATACTTTAATGAGAATTAGGCACCTTTATTACTGATGGTTAGCAGTGTTTGCTGAAGTAATATTGAAGAATGCTCTGTTTGAATCTTTTACGTATAAGATACCAGATAGGCTTCTGCATTTTGTAAAAGAAGGATATGCAGTATATGTCCCTCTAAAAAATAGTATTCAGATAGGATTTGTAAGAAGATTGAATAAAGATCAATTGCCGAATATACCCGAAAATAAAATAAAGGAAGTTCTTGATGTATTCCCGATAAATCCTATATTCGAAAAGAATATGTTTGAATTGTTGCTCTGGATTTCTGATTATTACATAGAACCACCTGGAAGTGTACTCTTCTCAGCTATACCATCAGGGCTTTTCAAATTATCACAATATAGGGTTGTATTCAAAGATAATTCCCAAAGAGGGGATATTAATATCTTATCGAGAGAGTATCTCAAGAGAAGGTATGGACTATCTCTCGTAGATATATTTAGTATGCTAAAAGACGATGATGTGCGTCTATCGGTTTCACAGAAAGGGGAGTTCGAGGGAAACGTAGTTGTATTTTTGGGAGATAATCTTGGTGATGGTAATAAGGAAGAGTTAGATAAAATAGTGAAGAGATACCCTATAATTGAGGTTTTTTTGAAAGAGCTAAATAAGAGGAGGAGCATTCCATTATTTGATGTGTTGACAATTCTGAGGGATAAGAGGTTGCTAAGGTACTTGTATAAAATGGGAGTGATTAGTATTCAAGAGAATAATTCTCTGTCCTCTGTATATAGGGTAAGTGAACCATCGGTGATCCACCTTACTGATGAACAGAAGAATACAATTGAGAAGATTGACAAAGAAAGGGCTAACGGGTTTGGTGTACATTATATTTATGGGGTCACCGGTAGTGGGAAGACAGAGGTATATTTAAGAGTAGCTAATAAGGTTATTAGTGAGAATAAGGGTGTTATTTTCCTTGTTCCAGAGATAGCACTGACTCCTCAATCAATTTATAGGATAAGAGTTGCCCTTGGCTGTGATGTTGCAGTTTTACACTCCGGCCTTGGTGAGAAAGAGAGAATAAAGGAGTATCTTAGAATTAAAAACAATGATGTCAAAGTGGTTGTGGGTGCAAGGTCTGCAATATTTGCTCCTCTTAATAATTTGGGGTTGATAGTTGTGGATGAGGAGCATGATAGTGCTTATAAACAGGAAGAGTCACCTCGTTATAATGGAAGGGATATAGCAATAAAGAGAGGTCAGATAGAAAACTGTATGGTCATTCTTGGAAGTGCAACTCCGTCTGTACAAAGTATATACAATATAAAAACAGGGCGTTATGAACATTCAAAGTTATCTATTAGGGCAAATAAAAAACCTCTCCCTGAAATAGAGATAGTAAGTCTTACAAGAAGCGATGAAAAAAAGGATGATGTGGAGGGACTACCCTTTTTTATCAGTGAGAGGCTATATAGGGCACTATTGGATACTGTTAGTAACGATCGCAAAGCTATACTTATGTTAAATAGGCGTGGATTTAATACCATAGTGATCTGTTCAAAGTGTGGATATTTTTTTAAGTGTCCAAATTGTGATGTGAATCTAATATATCATAAAAAAGAGGCTATATTATTATGTCACTATTGTAGTTTTTTGGAGAAATTTGTAAATATCTGTCCTAAGTGTAATTCGATAAATATCCAGAATTTTGGGTTTGGGACAGAGCAGGTAGAGGAGGTTGTTTCGAGGTTAATACCTAATGCGAAGACAATCAGGCTGGATAGGGATTCTGTGTCAAATCTCTATGATCTCGAAAGCATAATCTCCAAGTTTTCAAGAGGTGAGGCAAATATATTGATAGGGACCCAGATGGTTGCCAAAGGGCACCATTTCCCTGATGTAACCCTTGTAGGAGTAATATTGGCCGAGACGGCATTTTTTGTACCAGATTTTAGAGTTCAGGAGAGATTAATGCAGCTTTTGATGCAGGTGTCCGGAAGGGCAGGTCGGGGTGAAGAAAAAGGTGTGGTTATAATTCAGACTTTCAATCCGTTTGAACCCTCCATTTTGGCTGTAAAGAATGGTAATATAGATGAATATCTGGATGTAGAACTGAAGAGGAGGAAGAATCTTTTTTATCCACCATTCTCGAAAATAATTCTTATACGTGCTCGCTCTATTAAAGAAGAGAGATGTGTTAATGTATTACAAGTGGTTAAAGATCATCTTGTGCATTTGAAGAGGTCGGAGGTTCTTGGACCGGTTCCTTCATTTGTCAAAAAGATGAAGAATGAATATAGATATCAACTGATGATAAAAACAGCGGAGGGAGCAGGTGTAAGAAAAATTTTGAAAAATGTGATACCTAATATATATAAGAAGCATCCAAATGTTAGGGTTTTTGTTGATGTTGACCCAATTAATATGCTTTAATGAGTGTTATGGCAGTCTTAAATATTTTAAAAGTTCCTGACCCTTTCCTTAAGAAGAAGGTTAAAAAAGTTCAAGACATAACTCCTGAGGTGTTAAAAATTTTGGATGATATGGCCGAGACCATGTATTATTCAAATGGTGTTGGTCTTGCAGCTAGTCAGGTGGGGATAGATATGAGACTAGTTACCATTGATATCTCTAATGAGGAGAGGAAGTCAGAGTTGCTAAAGATGATCAATCCTGAGATAATGGAGGGTGGTGGTGAATTAGTTATGGAGGAGGGTTGTCTGTCTGTTCCTGGTATTAGAGATGAGGTAAAGAGGTTTAAGAGTGTTAAGTTTAGGTATCTCGATACCGATGGAGTAGAACGTGTTATAGATGACGATGGTCTGCTTGCTAGGGTGATTCAACATGAGATTGATCACCTAGACGGCATAGTTTTTATAGATAGGCTTTCACCACTTAAAAAAGCTATTTATTATAGAAGACTGAAAAAGGAGGCAAAAAAGAGAAGAGATGAACTCAAAATGTAGGATTGTTTTTATGGGGACACCAGCCTTTGCTGCTGGTATTTTGAATGGATTGTTGACGATCTGCAAGCCGATTCTGGTAATTACACAACCTGATAGACCAGCAGGTAGAGGGATGAAGATTAAAGTGGCTGAGGCGAAGAGGGTAGCTATGGAACACAATATAGAAGTTTTCTCTCCAGAAAATATTAATTCAGATGAAGTTATAGAGTTTATTAGTAAAAAAGGGTTTGACTTGATATTAGTAGCGGCCTATGGGAAAATTCTCTCTCAACGTTTTCTTGATGTAAATGGCAAGTGTATTTTTAATATTCATGCATCCCTTCTTCCTAAATATAGAGGTCCTGCACCGATTAATTGGGCTATTATCAATGGAGATGAGAAAACTGGAATAACATTTCAAAAGGTGGTTTATAAACTTGATTCGGGTGACATAGTGTTAAAAAGAGAGATACCAATATTAAGGGAGGATAATGCAGAGATACTTCATGACAAGCTTGTCAAACTGGCGTGTGAGATGTTGCCTGAGTTTATTGAAAGATTTGAGAGTGGGACACTGGTTTATGAAAAACAAGATGAATCCTTGGCAACATATGCGCCTGTACTAAAAAAAGAGGATGGAAGGCTTGATTTCAACAAGTCAGCAATAGAGTTGTTTAATAGGATTAGAGGACTTAATCCATGGCCATCTACATTTACTTATTACAAAGGTTCTCTGATAAAGGTTTTGGCAGCAGATGTTTATGAGGTTCACAACCCATCTGCACCCGGCACCATAATTGAATCCTCAGAAAGGGGTATTTTTGTTGCAACTGGAGAGGGGGTGCTCATTATTAAGAGATTGCAAAAAGAAGGAAGAAATCCGTTGGATGTTAAGGATTTTCTTACTGGAACTCGCATCTTGCCAGGTGAGAGGTTTGACTGATAAGATAAGGCGCTAAAACAGTTTACCAAAAATTAGGCCTATAATCGTAGAGAATATAATTACAAGTAAGACATATACCATTGTCTTCTTTGTCCCCAGGATATTGCTGATGACTATTATGTTAGGTAGCGAGAGTGCTGGGCCTGACAAGAGGAGCGCAAGTGCAGGTCCTTTCCCCATCCCAGAACCGAGGAGCCCTTGAACTATAGGTACCTCTGTTAGCGTAGCAAAGTACATGATTGTTCCTATAACTGAGGCAAATAGATTAGAGGTTAGAGAGTTTCCTCCTACAAGGGACCTTACAAATTCCGAAGGTATAATCCCCTCATTTCCTGGTCTTCCAAAAAGAAAGCCTGCAGCAAATACACCCACAAATAACAAAGGAAACATCATTTTTATGTATTGCCATGATGAGTCAGCCCATAATATAAGTTCATCTTTGGTAAACCACTTAAAAGTAGTTATGCATAGAAATATAAATACCAATCCACTGAGATACCACTTTATCGAGTGAACAAAATTGAAAAAGTTGTTATTCTCAGCTTCTCCCCAATTTAAAAATATGAGTAATCCGACAAGTAGTGTAAAGTAAATAGCATTTACTAAAGATTTTTTCTTCGGAGGTTCATAAGGTAACTCTGATGTGTCTGATATCCTCTCTCGGTCATTCGATTTAAAGAGAATCGCCATTATAATTCCGATTAAGACTGAAAATAGGATTGACCCTATTGCTCTTGCGACGCCTATCTCGATTCCTAAGACACGGGCGGTTAGGATTATTGCAAGTATATTGATTGCTGGACCAGAATACAAAAATGTAATAGCAGGACCTAGTCCAGCCCCTCTTTTGTATATACCAGCAAAGATGGGAAGTACTGTACACGAGCATACCGCGAGTACTGAGCCTGAGATGGAGGCTACACTGTAGGCAACTATTTTGTTTGCCTTTATGCCTAAATATCTCATTAGGGAATCCTGGGAGATGAACACTGATATAGCCCCCGCGATAAAAAATGCAGGGACTAGGCAAAATATTACATGCTCCCTTGCATACCACTTTGTTAGTGCTAATGCCTCAATCAGGGCGTTCCTAAAACTTAAGTTATCGATAGGTAAAAACCAGAATGATAAGAAGATTACCAAGAATATCAGTAATAATTTTTTATCATTCAATTGTCTTCTCCCTAAAGAGAAGTGATATCCTTTTATAAAGTTCATCTCTCGTTTTTCTAAAGGCATTGAGCCTCTTTGACAGATCAGGTTCTGTGGACGGGTCTTTGAGTCCCCAGTGAAGTTTGATGGCCGAACCTAAAAATAATGGGCATGCCTCCTCCTCACATAAAGTGATTACGCAGTCAACTCCTTTTGTATCAATATCGTAAACAGATTTTGAATAGAGCCCAACTGTACTTATTCCAATTTCTGATAAGACCTTTAAGGCATCATTTTTGACACCGCCTGGATTTGACCCTGCAGATAGGATTTCCACATCTGCGGGGGCGAGATGCCTAGCGATCCCTTCTGCAAGAATTGAACGAACTGAATTATGAACACACATAAATAGTATTTTTTTTGGTTTGAGAGCTCTCAGTATTGCAGCTTCAATCATATACCTTGGAGGATAGGGATTCCCATTTTCGTATATCCTACAGCCGTCCTTATTTGGTTTCTCTGGGGATAGTGGGTCTATGTCTTCTCCGTCTACTAGTATGGTAGGAGAACCTTTGTAATAAGACCTTTTATCAATATCGGTATTAATACATAACAGCTCACCATTGATCCCCAAGGATAGCATTGTCTCTTTAATAAGACTTTTTGTCTCCTCGAGGCCTAGGCATCCTGGGGAATATAATATTTCAATTCTCATCTTACTTTTCCTCCACAGTTAAATTGTTATTGTCAAATAATGTTTGCTTAAAATATAGGGAGGTTTTTACAAGTCCAAGCAATACAGGAACTTCTATGAGAGGACCTATTACTGTTGCAAATGCCTCCTTTGATGCAATACCAAATATAGCAATTGCCACAGCTATTGCTAATTCAAAGTCGTTACTTGCAGCTGTTAGTGAAACTGTAGCTGTTTGGGGATAGGGTGCCATAATTTTTTTTGCGAGATAGAATGTTATAAGAAACATAACAATAAAGTAAAGGGTCAATGGTATGGCAACTCTGATCACATCGATCGGAATCCTTATTATATACTCACCCTTAAATGAGAACATTATAACAATTGTAAAGAGGAGGGATATGAGAGTGATGTAAGATATTTTAGGAATAAAAATATTGTGATACCAATCTGTACCTTTAATCCTTATTAAGTAATAACGAGTAACTATGCCAGCGACGAATGGAATTCCTAAGTAGATAAATACAGTCTTTGCGATCTCAGCTATGGTGATATTTACAAGGGTGCCACGGTATCCAAATATTGGTAGAAGAAGAGAGAGAAAGACGTAGGCATATATTGAATAAAAAAGGACCTGGAATATGGCATTAAGTGCTACAAGCCCTGCTGCGTATTCGGGATCTCCATCGGCGAGATGGTTCCACACGAGTACCATGGCTATGCATCTTGCGAGTCCAACAAGGATTACACCTGTCATATATCCTGTTTGGTCTGGCAGTAGAAGTATAGCTAAGAGAAACATTACAAGTGGACCAATTATCCAATTCATAAGGAGGGATAAGAGGAGTAGTCTAATATTTCTGAAAATCTTAGGTAATTGCTCATACTTTACTCTTGAAAGAGGGGGGTACATCATCAGAATAAGACCAATGGCTATTGGAATATTTGTAGTCCCTATACTCATCTTATCTAATAATACAGCGGTTGAAGGAAAGAGATAACCTATGGATACCCCCGTGATAATCGCAAGAAATATCCAGAGAGTCAGATATCTATCAAGAATGGATAGTTTACTACTTATGTTGTTTGATGTAGTTATGTCAGTTTTGTTCATCATCTAGCTATTTTTTGCAAGATAAGAGGTTATTATTGATGTAAGCTCAGAGAGTGAAGGAAGTCGCCCTGATAGTATTACTTTGTTATCAATTGCAAGTCCTGGAGTTATCATCACACCCATCTTCAATATATCTGGTACTTTATCGATTTTTTCTATTTCATAAGTAAGACCAAGATTATCTGCTGCCTGACGAACCAGTTCTTCCAGTCTCTTACATTTTGCACAACCACTTCCTAAAATCTGAATCTTCATTGTTTACACCTCCTTTTATTTTATTGTTTTTAACAACTTTCGGTGATTAACGGCGGTATTTCTTATTACCTCATCTATGCATTCAATGTACCTAGTTACACAATCGCAGGTTATGTCATAGTAAACAATATTCTTTTCTTTGCGTGTTGTTAATATCCCCGCGTTTTTCATTATTGAGAGATGCTTTGAAACTGTTGAGACATCAGCACCGACTAGTTTGGTGAGCTCACATACGCAGTATTCTTTGTTTTTGAGTTTGTCCAGGATGAAGAGGCGCGTAGGATGGGCTATAGCTTTTAATATTCTTGCCCTTGTTTCATATATCTGATTAATACCTTGTCTCAGTCTCATATCAAATCATATACAATTTGGCAAAATAGCCAAATTGCCAAAATCTGTCAACAAAAATCTATTATTTCATCAAGTAGAATTAAAATGTTGTAATAGAGTCTCCTGTTATACAAAGCCTTTAAATATCGACATTAATTGCCATCTACATTTATTTGGGTGGCATCAAGATAAATATTGCAATTTGTAGAATATTCTTAAGAAGTTTTATTAGGTAAACATGTTAATTAATCAGTGGCTGGGGTCTTTTGCCCGGGGGATGTAAATCTATCTTTTGTGTGCTTTAATTAATCATATCTATTTTTTTCTGTCCGATGAGTAGTATAATTGAAAGATAGTAGTCCATCTTTAGTTGTCCACTGATTCGGATATTATATAGGAATATTTCGAATGTGCCTTTTAGTGAAAGGAGATCTATAAGAAGAGTTATAATAATTTAAGACAACGGAATCTTAAATAAATCACAAGGTTCAAATGTAATTTAAATTTTGACAAGAGATATAAAATACTTTATTTTTTAATTGTCATGCCGATGTAGCTCAGCAGGTAGAGCAACTGATTCGTAATCAGTAGGTCACCGGTTCGAATCCGGTCGTCGGCTTTTTGTTCTGTTATTTGTAATTTTCCTACAAAAAGCCGTTCTTCCCCACTCCTTTTACCTTGTACATGAGCTTGTCTACCTTATGTAGCATTTCGTATCTGAAATATCAAATTTTTTGAATGTAATAGCGCCTATACTCAGGGTTACAGGCCAATCGTTTTTTCTCATAAGTCTCATTACTTCTCCTCTAAACCTTTCTGAAATAATTTTAGTTTCATTTTCCCCAGTATCTGGTAGGACTATTGAAAATTCATCCCCGAGTCTCGCAAATATATTGGTCTCCCTCAAACAACTTTTTACAACGTCTGCTAATGATTTGAGTAGATTATCACCAGATGAATGCCCGTAGATGCCGTTAACTTCTTTGAAATTGTCAAAATCAAAGTAGATTATCGACAAAGGATTTTTATTTCTCTTTGCTTTACTGACTTCGGCCTTGAGATGAGTGTAAAATGCTCTTGAGTTTTTGATACATGTGAGTGTGCCTGTGAGAGAGCTCTTCAGTCTTTATTAGTAGTTCGATAAGTGCCGAGGGCATAAATACATGTATTGAAAAATACCCAAATCTCATGATGTTGTTTGTGATAGGATAGAAGATATGATGGTAATCAGAATCGAAATTTAAGTCCATAACCAACCGGATGAAGGCTGCAATAAAAGAAATGAGCAGTCCTCCAGCTCTTACTAAGAATATGACTGTTAGACTTATTGGTATTAGATAGAATATTGCAAATATTTAGTGTTTTGTTATCCAGTCAATATAGCTAATAAAGTCAACCATGATTGTAAAAAGAAGAAGTATTAGAGTTTTGCTGATTCTATTTCTTGGGTTGAGTATTTTCTTAACAATATCTTCCATACCAAATTACTTACTGGTTTTACTTTTTTGCAGATCATCGTCAGCCTTATCTACGTCCTTTCTTAGTCCTATTAAAAAATTCTTTAGTTTATTTAATACCTCCTCGTTAAATGAAGGATTCCAATATGACATCAACGTATTGTTTTGCCACAGTGGTTCATGTAGATCATAACGAGAGATTTTTATTGATTCATAAAAAAGGGGTGTATTAGGGATAGGAGAATACTCGGCTAAGTAGACGACTCCGCCGATGTCATCAACATATTTTATAGAATCTATGACTTCTTGGGGGGATTGATGTGGTATACCACAAATTATGTATGTTCCGAGCTCAGCTTTTTTATATCCACTTTTTTGTAGGTATTTGATTGCATTTTCATACTCGGTACGTTTTACTTTGTCTCCTGTTATTGACATAATCTTTTCATCAGAGCTTTCGAGTGATAGTCTAATTGTCTCAAAGCCTGACTTTCTCATGAGAGAGGCTAGCTCTTCATCAATAAATCTTGGGTGAAGTCCATTTGAGGCATGAAGGCGAAGACGTAGATTACTTTGCATAATCCTTCTTAAAAATGGTTTTGCGAATTCATCCGCCCTATACAAAAATGCGTCATCGAAAAGAGCAACATTATCAATGCCTGTTGTCTCACATGTTTGAATTACCCAATCTGCAAGTTTAATTGGATCTTTATGTTCTAAATTTTTAACAAGAGTCTTTGATGCACAATAGGTACAATTAAATGGACAGCCCCTCATAAGTAGGGCAGGAATATATCTTCTATGTGAAAACGACTCTACATCTGGAAATTCCCATAGTGAGAAAGGTTGTGAAAAACATGTAAATTCCTTCCCATAGATCTCTGAGACCAATTTGTCAAAATATTGGAGTCTTTGATTTGGGAAGATGTGAGCACCTTCAAATACAGTTTTTGAATGTGATTCGAGGAGTGTTACATATACTCCACCTATTGCAAAGGTCGAGGTTTGAAATCTATTTTTTAATCTCTCATATATATACTTGTACCCATAATACCAGTATGTCATGGTTGTAGACATGACGATTAACTTGTAGGTGTTTGTTAGTTTTTCGACCTCCGCCTCTATATCGTCGAAGTTGGCTCCATAAATTGCATAATGCCTTTTAATGTTTTTGTTTCTTAAAATTTTAGGCATTTCTATTATTGTTCTTTTGTAGCGTCTTCGTCCATCTTCATACTCTTTCCGAGTATAATTTCTCCCTAGTAGATCGAGTATATCAAACTCTATGTTGTGCTTTTTTAGTGCTGAGGCTATAACCATCATTCCGTATGGGGCAGCCCACATATCATGAGCTGCAAAATCAGTGATAGAAGGTATGATAAGGAGGACCTTCATAAGAATAAAAAGCTCTTAAAAGATATACCCAATTTAAATCTAATGTATCTCTCATAAAGGAATATTCCTTGTCTTACAACCCTTTCTTCAAAATTATTGGCCTCAGAGGCATTTGCGGTTAAAAATTTGTATAAATTCTGAGGGATATTTTCGCCTCTATTGTCCTTTTTCGAACATATATTGCAGACTATTCCACCTCTATAGTAATTAAATAGGATCTTTTTTCCTGTTATGGCTCTTTGACACATAGTACATGCGCTTAGCTCTGGTATCTCACCAATGTCAATCAACGAGTGATTAAGAAAACTGAATATAAGTTTTAGGTCTTTTTTATTATCTAAGTGGGCAAGTGCAAATTTGAGCTTGTAATAAGCAGTCTCTGCAGGATTATTAAGTGTAAACAATTTTTCAGCAACTTCTACTAATGAAGAGGCTGTGATAAAGTTGTGGATATTCTCAAATGCTAATCCGTTTTCATCTATAAGGGTACTCTCATCTAATATAAACAGTTCTTCCTTCTTGTTTATAGAAAACTCTATGTGAGAAAAGGTATTTAAACCCCCTACAAATCTTATCTTGCTCTTCTTGGCGTTTGGTCCTATTGCGTATATGTGACCAAAATTATCTGTTGAGAGCAGAACCCTTATGTCTGCCTCCTTAAGCTCGCTTTTGTCGAGAATTATTGCCTGACCGATTAATGTTTTCATAAGTTCCTAAATTTATAAACAAATAATGGTAGATGGCAAGAAATTATTTTACTTTAGTATATTATATATTTGAATTTACTAAAGAAGATAAAGGTTTTTTCCTAAATGGTAGAGCTCTTTGTTGGTATTTTATTTTGTAAACATTGTAATTCGAGAAGCGACTTGCATTAGGCTTGTTATAGTATTCTTATAGGATTGTTCAATAGTAATTTTGTTTACATATAGGGAGGCTTTGTGTAGATTAAGAGTAGTAATTTCAGGGGGTTGAGAGGTATAGAGGAGTTTTTTCTTTGAGTATTTACTAAAATTATTAGGTTATACTGAGATGCGAGATCAGACGGTGGATGGGATGAAGTGTTTGTTGACAAGGTTGTATTTAGAAGACCGGTTGTGCGATTGTGAAAAATTGATGTTGCTCAGACCAGAGTCATCTAAGATAATCATTGGTGTAATGAGGGGTTTTGATTTAAATGGGTAGGCTAGATATTACCGAACATATATTTGAAGAGATGAGGTATATTTTAAGTGTTAGGAAGAGAAAGTCAATCTATAGAAAGGGATTTAAAAGTTCAGCTGTTGCTTTGATTAATCATTTATATGATGGGGAATATTATTTACTTTTTACCCTTCGCTCGGATAAAGTAAAACATCATCAGGGGCAGATATCATTTCCTGGTGGGGCCAGGGATGCAAATGAAAGATTAGTAGATTGTGCAATTCGTGAAACCAAAGAAGAGTTGGATATAGAGTTGAGAAAAGATGAACTACTTGGAAAGATTGATGACATTTTAACAATCTCAAGATTTAGAGTTACACCATTCGTATTCTTTATAAACAAGAGGGATATTCTTGAAGGGATATGTCCCAATGATGAAATTGCAGAGGTCTTAAACATTCCCTTAAATTTTTTATTGGGTTATGTGCCCAGGGTTGAGGATGTAAAATATGGGAGGCTCAAGATTAAACAGTATTTCTATGATTATAAGAACTACACGATCTGGGGGGCAACCGGTAGGATACTAAAACAATATCTTGATTTATTATCCATGGTTATTTTTAAAGAGTGTGGAGGGAAGAATTAGGGAATAGATTTGTTAAGAAATACCGGCAATTAAAGGGTCTATCCTTGAGATTGTTTGAGGTATTAGACTTATATAGTGGAGTAATTGAAGTGATATAAGAAATTTTTCAGATTTATGCTTTTTATCATGTTGTTGACTTTTGAGTAGATTTAATCTATAAGTATTTCATATGTTCGGGGCGTAGCGCAGCCTGGTAGCGCACTTGCTTGGGGTGCAAGTGGTCACTGGTTCAAATCCAGCCGCCCCGACCAATTTTAGAAATGATCAGCTTGAGAAATCTGCTTTTGCTAAGATCATAAATTGTTTTTAATTTGTGAGAGTAGATTTATATATCTTAAAATAGATGTTTGATAATGTTTTTAGTTAAAACAAGAGACTTGTGGTTGGAATTTGATTTACACTCGCGGAGAGAGAAATAAAAATTGATATTAGGCAGTCAGTGACCAATATATTATTACCTTCGAATAAGGGTCTGAGTTTATATCTTACAACATTTTAGGAATTTGACTTTTGGATAAATCTAAGTTTTATAAATAAAAAGGAGCTTCTATGCGAGTTAGTGAGTTTATCAAAAAAAGTTTAATAAGATTAGCTAACGATGTTAGAAGGAATATAAAAAGGGTAATAGAAGGTAGGGATCCAGAAGCCGTTCATGATTTGAGAGTATCGGTGCGAAAATTGAGGACTATTCTTAGGTTATTGAGAAAATTTTTTAGTAAATATTATACAAATATTATAGCCGATGAATTAAAAGAATTTTTTGACAAGACAAGTACTTCTAGGGATATAGAGGTTTCGTTGGCATTAATTGGTGATATGGGTATTGCTAAACAGGATAATAGGATATTGGAGTGGTATGAAAAGAAGAAAAAGGCAGAATATGAGTTAAAGGTGGAGTTGATTAACTACTTGAGGTCTAACCCATATAATGTTATATGGAAAAAGATAAATGCAATTTTGTTATTCCCATTAAAGGTAGAGGGTGATCGTAAAGCAAGAGAACTGGTTATAAGACGGATACGTAGGATAGAGAGTAGAATCATGAAATTAATTAGTGAAATAAATAGCGATATCGAATATAGTCCTGAGATGTTGCATAGTCTCAGAATACTATGTAAGAGACTTAGGTATTCAATAGAGTTTTTTAAATCCTTGTTACCCCAAGGTTATGAAGAGGAGATGAAGCTCATGAAGAGGATGCAGACATCGCTAGGTAACTTGAATGATGTCTTTGTTGTCTCTAATATTGTGAAGTATGATAATGACCTTGATGATGGATTAAAACTAAAAATGCTAAATGCCCTTCAGGAAAAGCAAATAGGCTATCTCTCCGAAATAAGGGGTATATTTCAGACTATGATATGAAGTAAGATTATATTTTTAGTTTATAAAAACGAGCTCAGTCTCTGTGTTAATATTTATTCTGAATCTTGCAGAAAGGATTTGGTAGTTTAGTAAGATCATACTTGCGTAGTAGTTCATTAATATAGCTGTCTCTTCAGGTATATCTCCCTTTTTGTAATTTTTAAGTAGTGTCTCTCCACCTAAGTATGCCATGAGCATATCTATGTAATTTCCGTATTTGTCTCGAAGCCTTGATAATTCAGCTGTTCCTCTATCAATGTTTGTATCTATATCGAATATGTTTATCTTTTCATCCTGAAAATATCTGGGTATTAATTGCATCAGCCCTACAGCGCCCTTTGGTGAAACTGAAAACGGATTATACTCGCTCTCTTTGTAGATTATAGTAGTTATTAGGATTGGATCAAAGTTGTATTTTAAAGAGGTTGATATAATGCTGTCACTTATTTTTTCTACCAGGGTGTATGGGATCTCCCCATTTTTACTCATAATGAGTAACGATATAGATCTCCTAAGATTATCATTGTTTTGTTCTTCGAGTGATTTGATGTTTGTATTGAAGTTTTCCTCAGTTCTATTAAAATATCTCCTTTCAGAGGTAAAGTCGTTACAGCTATAAAAAAGAATGACCGCTAAAGATATGTATCTATTTGCCCTGTTCATTTGTTAATCTCTGAACCTTTTGCATTTTTTTTGAGATTCTGTCAAGTCTATTGTTTAGTTCCAAAAGCTCTGGTCTTATATTTTGATAAAATCTTTTGTTGAGATAATTAAATATCTCTATAAATCTTTTTCTACCCTTTCTTATATATTCTCCACAAATGGCTTCATAATTGTTAATAATTCTCTCTATTTCATTATGTTCTATCTCCGACTTAGAAAATGTGGAGGTAAGGTTTGCGTAAAGATCATTTATGGTTTTATCCTTCTCAAGGATTATCCTTTTTATTATTTGTTCGAATTTGGACTTTATGATATCAACATGCATATTGTATAATATTATATCACGATTGACACATTGTGTCAAACGCAATCCAAAATTTATTTTCTTGAAACAGTAATCTGTATGAAGTATCATTTACCTTGATAATTTGGGTGAGGAGAATTTATGTGCAGACTCCTTGGAGTAATGTGCAATAATCCTGATAGATTGAGCTGCTTTTTGTATACTAAAAAAGATATATATAAACCAGACCCTGAAACTAGTTTTGATGGTTATGGGATGGGATATTACAATGACTTCAGGGCCTTGATATTCAAAAAACCTCTTAATAAGCAGAGACTTGATAAAAGTTGCTATGATATTGCACGGGATGTTAAGTCAGATACTTTCCTGGTTCACATACGAATTGCTGAGACAGGGCTGTATAAGATAGAAAATACTCATCCGTTTAGGTTTAGGAATTTTGTATTTGCGCACATTGGCTCTATCTACAATTTTTCGAAGATTGATACAAAACTTTATTTTAAGCTACCAGATTTTTTAATGAGGAATATTCAGGGGGAAACCGATAGCGAACTGTTTTTTCATCTTATTCTTGCTGAATTATTTAGGGCAGGGGATTTGGATAGGCAGGATATAAAGGGAGAGGCTCTAATAAATGCTATAGTTCGGTCTATAAGGATAATTGAAGATATTCTTGGGATAGATGACTACAATAGGAGTAGTTTTACGTCAATAATGAGTAATGGGGAATATATGATTGGTATTGCTGGAAAGGAACCATTATATATGGGTAGATTTGATTCTATAGTAGATTGTCAACTATGTTTGAAAAAAACAAGAGGGACGGATACGGATATATTAGCAGAACAACATAAAAATTTTAGAGCGGTTACACTTGTTGGAGGGGCGTTAGAAGGACTGTTGGATAAGGAAGAGGTAATTCCAGATAAGAGTATAGTAATTGTTGGCAGAGACCTCTCTGTAAAAACCTTTAAGATATAAAATAGGGCTGTGTTTCTGGATTCACAAAAAGTATATTTCCTTGTAGAATTATACAGGGATAAGGTGTTAATAGCGTTGAATATTTTCTAGTTATGCAAATAGGATTTAGAATTATTATACTGGTATTGGCTATTTTAGGTTTGCAGTTTTTTCTGTATGCACAGGAAGAGGGGGAGATCTTGAATGAAGAGGAGATTTGGGAGGTAAAGAAGAAGAGTGATAGGGAAAAAGTGAAGAAGGTAGAGGAGGAGGAGGTTATACCTGGTTCGTTTGAGTATGTTGATGAAGATAAACCGAAGGAAGTTAAGAAAGAAGAAAAAAAGTTGGGTAAAGAAGCGAAAGTGGTAGAACCGACTGATCCCCAGAAAAAGGCGTCAGACAATGTAGGTGTTATGGAGACTCAAAAGGGGGATATCACTCAAAATAAGACACAGTTGGAGGGTTTAACACAGCTTAGTATTCCAGAAGGACGACTGCCTGAGATAGACAGAATCTGGTTTGAACGACTTGAACACTTGAAGAAGAGAGAGTTTTCAGTTGCAGATGAAAAGTTGAAAAAGATTGTAGAAGCAAAACTTGATAGTGGGATACCAGATATTCCTCCCATATCTTTGGCATTAATAATTGAATCTAAAAATGCTATTAGAGCAAATGATTTTGTCTCTGCCCAAAGACTTGCTGAGGCTGCTATGACTATATCACCGGATCTATATGAGGTTTGGTTTTTTTGTGCTTATCTCAACTGGAGAGTTAATAAAACCGATATCATCAAGACCATAAATTTTATATGGGGCGGATTAAAGAGAGTCTTTCTTCCTATTGTTGTGGGTCCGCTCGTAGTGGGGAATATATTGACGATAACATCTTTGATAATCTCACTAACATCATTATTGTTTATTGTTGTGCTTTTGATCAAAAATTCAAGTAGAATACTTCATGACCTATCTCACTTGTTCCCATCAGGAAGGTCTGCTTTTCTATCTGATATAATATGGATTTCTCTTTTTTTTGTGCTAGTAATTAAATTTCTATCTATATTTCACTTCTTCTTTATATGCAGCATAGTTTTATGGCTATATCTCAAAAGAAAAGAAAAGGCACTTTTAATAAGCTTAGTTGTTTTAGTCTCAATGCTTCCATTCAGCTTTAGTATTTATAATAATGCTTTGAAGTTGTACAATAGTGATCTCCAATATGTATATAGAGCAGTTAAGTTTGAAGATCCCTCTTCTATAGAGAGGTTGAAGAAGAAGATTGATAGTGGATTGGCGGGGACAGATGATTATGTTTCATATGGGCTCATTCATAAAAGAAAAGGGGAGTTTTTGTTGGCAGAAAGGATGTATAAAAGGGCAATGGAGATTAATGCATCAAATGTGGCGGCTTATAATAATCTTGGGAATGTATACCTCATAACCGGAAAGTATGATGAGGCCCTTGCACAGTTTAGTACTGCCCTTAATATAGAACCTCAATCTCCTATTATTCGTTACAATATTTCACGTCTATTTCTGAGGAAGAAAGAACTTGATAAGAGTAATTCTGAGTTGACAGATGCAAAGAGATTTAATGAGGAATTGGTCTCAGAGGCATTGAGAAGGTCGAGTTCAAATATAAATAGGTTTGTAATTGATATGGAGCCGTCATATGATGTCAGTTTTGCCCAGATCTTTAAGGGAGATGTTTCTTCAGGGAAACGTATGTATCTACCATTTGAGCACTATATCACTGGTGGAATACTTGCCTCTGATGTGGTGTTCTGGCTTATTTTAATGGGTATTACTATTGTTGGAATCGGATTTTTATCGAGATATGTAAATATATCCCAGCTATGTCACAGGTGTGGGAGACCAGCTTGTAAGTATTGTAGTCCTGAACTTTATTCTGATGAAGAGTGTTCACAGTGTTTTCATGTTTTTACAAGGAGGGATGTCTCAGATCCAAAGGTTAGATTTATGAAAGATAAGGAGATATCAGATTACCAATTTTTCCATAATATAATAACTAAATTACTTTCTATTGTGATTCCTGGGAGTATTTTTGTTATGAGGGGTATGCCATTTAAGGGTCTGTTTATACTGCTTTTGTCTGTTGCTGGGTTTGTGTCAGTGTTTTTCTTTAATCGTCCTAACCCGCTGCCATTTTTCTCGACAACGGATTTTGAGGTGTTTTTTAAAAGCCCGTTTTTGATAGCGGGGGTTGTAGCATATGCTATTAATATAAGGACCTGCTTTAAGAAGGATTAAGTATGGCACTTGCAGGTTCACTAAAAGACTTTAATCTTGCTGATATTTTTCAATTGATCGCTCAACAAGGAAAGTCAGGAATTTTACATATAAAGTCTGGAAGATTCATAATGAGAGTGTTTTTCTTTAATGGGAATATAGTAAGATCAGAGGTTTTTGAGAATGGAAAGCCTATTGATGTTCTGCTTAATATGCTCTTGAG
>JAOAFA010000073.1 GCA_026416535.1 Deltaproteobacteria bacterium | reverse complement strand
AGCTGCTGATTATCAGAGGTTTGATGCCAAGCAGGATGCGTTGGGGTATACACCTGTAAACAGGGCTGGGGATACGATGACGGGGGCACTTAATCTACCTGCAAATGGTTTGAATGTGGGAGGTGGTCAGCTGGTTGCAACCGGTGGAAATGTAGGTATTGGGACTATTAATCCTGGTGCAAAACTTGATGTCAATGGTAATGCTGCATCAGCTATTAATTTTACAATCAAAGGAGATTCAAGCGAAGGTGGCCAGTTGGTATTGAATGATACAAACACTACGACTATTGGGGAGACAATTAATTCATGGAATATTGATGTAGTGGGAGCAAAAGGCTCAGGTCAACTAAGATTTCACAGGAGCTCTGCAGGTACAAAAGTTGTATTCAACGCTGATGGAAAGGTTGGGATTGGTACTACAACACCAGACCAAATGCTTACTGTGGCTGGAAGAATAAAGGCTACCCAGGGCATCTTAGTTTACGAATGCCCCAATTACCAGAATTCATGCTCAAGACCATCAAGCTGTTTAGGGCAATTATCCCTATCTTCTCAGTGTACGTATTACAATTGTGATTACGAGTGCTCTTGTTCCACAAGCACCGCTAATTGCACACCCAGAGGATTCCTCGTTGATAGATAAAGAATAAGGAGCCTAGTTTATTCAATTTTAATTTTGTTTAATAGGGCATATCTGAGTGTCCTTTTATCACTGAACTCTACTTCTGAACCAAAGGGAATTCCCACAGCAATTGTAAATATATTTATGTTTAGTGGTCTCAGTCTCTCGATAATCAAACCTTTTGTAGCCTCCATTTCCGGACTCTGGTCAAAGGCAAAAATAACCTGTTCAACCCCTCTATTCTTTATGACTTCTATTAGCTTTTCAATCCCTAGGTCGCTTGGACCAATTCCATTTTTAATATCTAGTTTCTTATTCAATATGAAATACTTACCGTTGTACTCTCCCATTTGTTCAATCGTAAAGAGGTCCGGAAAATCCTCTACTATAATAAGCTCTTTGTCATTTCTCTTTTGAGAAGAACAGATATTACACAACTCAGATCTACTCGGCATATTACACATTTTACACTCTCTAATGGATAACAAGGTCTCCAGAGATTTTATGAGTTCAAGAGTATATGATCCTCTATGTTTTAACAGAAAAAATAGAATCTTTTGTGCAGTTCTATTAGTGATGAACGGTAATTTTTTTAAAATATTTAAAACACTTTCAATATCTTCGTCGAGCTGCATTATTTTTTATCTTTATCCTCTATTATTTTCGCATTGAAGATCTGGATAGCTGTTTGAACAAGTGGGTGTTGAATCATCTCTTCTGTCTCTTTTCTATTTGACTCAGATTTTTTTTTTGTAATCTCCTCACTGATTGAGAAGGGCACCTTGTCAACTATTGATAAATCCTGAATAACCAATTCAACCTCTTTTCCTGTTATGTCATTAATAATCTGTTTGATGAAATCAATATTCTTTTTCTCTCTAACGGACGCAAGTTGGACCATTCCTTTAAAACCGATTTTCATCTTATTGTCATCAAGCGCAATAAAAACTCCGTCTTCGAGGATGCTCGCAAGATTGATCTTTCCTCGCCGTTTTGTCTCTTCAATTATCTTAAGCCATATATCCGGTTGATCCAGATCTGCTTTTTCTTTTTCTGCCACTCTATTAGACTGTTCTGATGTAGTGGCTACCTTATCTAATAACCTTTTTTCTAAGTTTTCAAACCTTTGAATTATTTCTTCTATAGGTTTAAGTGATGAAACTGAGATCGCCTTTAGGATAGCTA
Organism: Deltaproteobacteria bacterium; assembly: GCA_026416535.1. Taxonomy (GTDB): domain Bacteria; phylum Myxococcota; class SpSt-1050; order SpSt-1050; family SpSt-1050; genus SpSt-1050. The sequence continues at coordinate 7,112 of JAOAFA010000073.1, read as the reverse complement.
TCTCTGCTGTAAACAAGGGATGCTCACTTTTAGCGATCTCATCAGAGGCATTGAAAAAGATATCAAAGAGCATGTGAAGGCCTTGAGTAGTGTATTGGCCAATCAGGGGTCTAAGTTCCTCTACATCTTCACTTGTGAGGTCGTTGTAGATAATCTTCTCTTGCCCAATTTTTAGAAGAAGGACATTTCTAGTTAGTGCTATTAGTTCGTTGAAGAGGAGCTGCAGGTCAAATCCAGCCATATATGATTCATCGATTATTTCTACGGCCTTCTCTTTTTCTTTGTTGAGAATGCATTTAAAAAGTTTAATTATTGTCGTCCTAGAGATAAGTCCTAGAGCCGTTGTAATAGCCTCTTCGTTAACATCCCCGCTAGAGAAAGAGATAACGTGTTCAAGTATTGATAGAGCATCTCTAATGGAGCCGTGTGATTCCCTCGCAATTATAGAGAGAGCAGCCTTTGAATATCTGATATTTTCTTTTTTTAAGACTTCTTCGAGATGAGTAATTATGTCAGTATTTTCAACCCTCTTAAAATCAAACCTCTGGCATCTCGAAGTAATCGTTGGAATTATTTTATTTGGTTCGGTTGTTGCAAATATAAATTTTACATGAGGGGGAGGTTCTTCAAGGGTTTTTAGTAGGGCATTGAAGGCTGCCTTTGAGAGCATATGCGCCTCGTCTATTATATAGACTTTGTATCTCGCCTTGATTGGGGTGTAGGCTACCTTGTCGATAATCTCCCTTATATTATCAACTCCAGTATGACTTGCCGCATCGATCTCCTGAACATCCATAGATGAACCATTCGTAATCTCGATACAAATAGAACACCGATTACAAGGTGATATAGTAATCCCTGTTTCACAGTTGAGGGATTTTGCCAGAATTCTCGCTGTCGTGGTCTTGCCGACTCCACGAGGCCCTGAAAAGATAAAAGCATGATGTAGACGATTGTTTAAAATTGAATTCTTCAATGTCTTAACTATGTGTTGTTGCCCTACTACCTCATCAAAAGTCAGTGGTCTGTATTTTCTTGCGAAAACTAGATATGTCATCCTTTTATCAACATAGAACCTAAATAGAATGGGAGGCCAGGCTTGCTGCGGCACCCGGAGAGATTACTACCGCTGCTTCCTTCCGGACCTGACGGGGTTTGTAATCCTCACGTCGCGCAGGGCCCGGCCATAAAAAATGGCGGAGAGAGTGGGATTTGAACCCACGGTGTGAATTTTAGTTCACACACACGATTTCCAATCGTGCTCCTTAAACCACTCGGACATCTCTCCAAAGCCCTTACCTCTGGCGGAGAGAGAGGGATTCGAACCCCCGGTCCCCTAGAAGGGGACACTCCGTTTCGAGCGGAGCTCCTTCGACCACTCGGACATCTCTCCAAACAGAGAATAGGACTTATAACACTAAAAGGATCAAAATTGCAACATAAATTTTTGTTGTTTTACTGAAAGACAAGATACCCGTGTTGGTTTGGAATCTTATAACTATATTTTATGCAACCCCTAAACGGTGGCATAAGAATCACTGTGGATTTCAATGAATGGTAGTACTTCATCAATGATTCCAAGCATAAAATTTATCATTTTGAGATAATTGTAGCACACTGTAAGAGTTAAAAAGTGTGAAGAGGAATAATAAGTTAAGGATATAGTATTGATTTAATCTTCCAAAAAAGATTGAGAGTGATTCTGTAGGAAACTGATATACTTATGAGATATACAAATAGCCTATTTGGCTGTAGCAAAAATCATATGGAGAGAGGGATAAAAGCCATGGAAGATCATAAGATACTCTACCTAAGAATCCTCAAGGAAAAATTGTAAAGCAGGTGATTAAAGATATGTGGGGACTAAAACTATGATAAATCAGAGAGACTGGTTATTGATCTGTCTTTTACATTGGACAATCATCTCTGATATATTCTTTTGGATGGGAGGTGGCTTTGAGTTGATATTTGTAAATGGATATACGATTGAGAAATTGATTGTTTACGAAATTGCAACATTTCTATTTTTGTACAAACGGAGTGAGTATATATAGGGTTTAATTAAATTACACCTTTATTTATTTCCTCCTGGGAAGAGTAATATTTTAGTATGGAGTATTAGGGGAGGAATTTGTCTTTGAGAATGAGTTAATATAATGGTATGTCAGAGTAAAATTGAGTAAAACGGGCAAGGAGGAAAAGTAGATTACTCCCAAAGGGCCGGAGAATTTTTCCAAAAGATATATAAATATCTTGTCCTACCTAACTACTACAACACATCACAAAAGCTCAAAATTTTTCATAACAAGCTACTGTAAATATTGACAATTAAGAACTTAGTGGATATAATATAAAACTCTTAATGAGAGGAGGCTTATTTAATGCCAGGTGTAAAAGTTAGAGAAGGTGAAAGTTTTGAGAGTGCAATGAGGAGATTTAAAAAACAGATAGAAAAGGCCGGAATACTTTCTGAGCTTCGCAAAAGAGAGCATTATGAAAAGCCTAGTGTGAAAAGAAAAAAGAAGGCAATGGCTGCTCGGAAGAGATCTGCTAAAAAGAACAAATAAATAAACCTTTGAAAAAGTTTTTTCTACTCTCTTAAAGGGAGTTGGAGGTGGGAAACCGTATCCCAGAAAATATAATTAATGAATTAAGGGATAAGTGTGATATTGTAGAGCATATCTCGCGGTACGTTAATTTGAAGAAAAGGGGCTCTAATTATATGGGTCTGTGCCCTTTTCACAAAGAGAAGACACCTTCCTTCGTTGTAAGTAGGGAAAAAAAAATATTTCATTGTTTTGGGTGTGGTGAAGGTGGGAGTGTATTTAATTTCTTGTCAAAGATAGAAGCAAAGAGTTTTTACCAGGTTGTTATTGAACTCGCACACGAAAAGGGTATAAAACTAGGTATAGAGACAGAATCTGACGATTCAGTACAGAAAAAGAATCGTTTATATGCAATTTGCTACGAGGCTATGAAATATTATAATGAATCCCTCTATACAGAAGAGGGAACAAAATGCCTTTCCTACCTTAAGAGTAGGGGTATAACTGAAAATCTGATCATAGAACACAATCTTGGTTACTCACCTAAAAATTCTGAAGCGCTTTTTAGTAAACTTTTAAAACTCGGATTCTCTAATGAGGATATAATGGACTGTGGTATATTTTTAAAACAACAAGGTAAAATATATGACAGATTCTCAGAAAGACTCGTCATTCCCCTCATAGATCAAAACAAGAAGACTATAGGCTTTGCTGGTAGATGCCTCAGTGAAGATAAAGAAGTAGCGAAATATATTAATAGCCCAGAGTCTATAATATATCACAAAAGTTCTTATCTCTATGGATTGAATCTTGCCACAAATCATATTGTGAAATTGGGTTTTGCTATATTAGTTGAGGGTTATTTTGATTTGATTTCACTTAATAGCATAAATATTTACAATGTGACAGCCACTTGTGGTACAGCTCTAACTCAATCACATATAAAACTCCTTGGACGTCTTACAAAAGATATTTATTTATGTTTTGATGGAGACAATGCTGGAAGGTTTGCTATTTATAGAGCAGCCAAGGCACTTCTTCCTTCTGGACTAAATGTATTTGTCATTCCACTACCCTATGGAGAGGATCCTGACTCATATGCAATCAAAAATGGACATAGAGCATTTATAGAGCTAATTAAAAACAAAGTTTTTTTTGTGAACTATCTCGCAGAAGACGTGAAAAGAGCTATTAGTAAGAAGACCCATCTAAGGGCTAATTTAATAAGAAAGATGGTTAACTATATACAACTGTTACCTGATATAATAGAACAAAGAGAGGCAATTAGAACGGCCTCTAACATAACGGGTATCGAAGAGGAGATTATCTATAGCTACTTAAGAAGTAAGTATAAACTGGTTCAACCAGAAGAAATCAAGGATAAAAAACATAAGACATATGAAATTTGGCTAATCTCGATCCTCACTCAATTCCCACACCTTACAGAAAACCTTCCAGATAACATTATAGACCTAATAGGCTCTCCAGATATTATAAATGCCTATAGAGAGATTGTCTCTGCCTATAATAACGGGTGTTCCTCTAATATAATCGTAAGTGATCCTGTTTTATACTCGGAAGTAACTGAGGTAGTAATGAGCAAGACGTTTCCCGATAATGAATCGGATGCATTCTCAATATTATTAGATTGCATACACAGAATACAAATAGATAAATTAAAAAGTGAGTTAAAGGAATTAGACCAAAACATTATATCTGCAAAAAAGTCTGGTGACGAAAAGTTAATTGATGTCCTTATAAAAAAAAGGATGGAATTGTCAAAATTCATTCAATTAAGGGAGATAAAATATGTCTAAGACAAACAAAAAACGATGTAACGCTTCAAAATCAAAGTCAATAAAAACAACTTTAATTGATAAAAAGAAGAATGCCTGCTCTCAAAACACCACAGAGAAACCTTCACCTGCAAACACTAGTGTGAAGACTGATCAGAAAATTACCAAAAATACTCAGAATCCAACTAATCAACCTGAGATAAACTCAGTAGAAAGTAAAAAGACTATAGGGACACCAGAAAAATCACTAAAAGGTCGTCAAGGCACAGACAACCTGTCAAAAGAACTACAAGATCTGATCTCTCTAGGTAAGTCTAAAGGATTTTTAACCTATGATGAAGTCAACAACTATCTCTCACCTGACATCACATCCGTTGAGCAACTTGACGATGTAATGAGTATGTTTGGAGAGCAAGATATAGAGATTGTAGACTCTGGTTCCAATATTAAACTTAAACAATCTGTAAAAGAAGAAGAGGAAGAGGAAGATATTGATCTGGAAGAAGGTTTTACTCGAGCAAATGACCCTGTAAGGCTTTATTTGCGAAAGATGGGATCGGTAGCGTTATTGTCTCGAGAAGGAGAGATTGAGATCTCAAAAAAGATAGAGAGTGGCGAAAAGAAGATATTCTCGACTATAGCCTCTTTACCATTCACGATGAAGGAAGTTTTTATTATATGTGATGGGATTTTAAAGAGGAGTCTTAGACTAAAGGATGCTGTAAAAGACTATGATGACGAAGATGTTGAGTTCGACGAAGAGGCAGCAATTCAGCAAATAGCGACTTCAGCTAAGAAGTTGAACACATTAAATAAAGAACTAACAAAAATGTTTAAAATCCTCTTTGTCGAAACAAAAGAGAAAAACGAAAAATATGTGAAAAAATTTGAAGAGATTAGAAATTCTATGGCTGACATCATAGCAGGGATTAGACTTACCAAGAAACAGGTAGACAGAATAGTATCTATGCTCTTTGAGCATTATAAGAAGATTACAGAAATAGAAAACAAATACAAGCAGATTTCTAATGAGACTGGGATATGTATTGATGATGTAAGAAGATATGCTTCTAGACCTTCTATTTTGCTTAGAAGAATTAGGAAAAATATAAAAAAATATCAGAGGGAAAGTGAAGTAATCGCACTAAAAGAGCTAATAAAGCAAGAGATAGAATTACTATCAATCATCTTTGACACCAAGATAACTGAGTCAAACATAAATAGCTATATCACTTTCTTAAACAATCAATGCAAGTTGATTAAAGAAGGTCAGCAAGAGGCTGAGGCAGCAAAGACTCAGTTGATTGAATCTAATTTAAGACTTGTTGTCTCTATTGCAAAGAAATACACAAACAGAGGACTTCAATTCCTCGATCTTATTCAGGAAGGGAATATAGGATTGATGAAGGCCGTGGAAAAATTTGAATATAAGAGAGGATACAAATTCTCAACATATGCTACATGGTGGATAAGACAGGCAATCACAAGGGCAATAGCCGATCAAGCCAGAACAATCAGGATCCCAGTTCATATGATCGAAACCATAAATAAAATTATTAGGACGAGTAGATACCTAGTCCAAGAACTGGGTAGGGAACCAACCCCAGAAGAAATTGCGGCAAAAATGGAACTTCCAATTGACAAAGTAAGAAAAGTTCTTAAAATAGCCAAAGAACCTCTATCTTTGGAAACTCCAATAGGGGAAGAGGAAGATTCACATCTTGGGGATTTTATAGAAGACAAGCAGGTCCTAAATCCACAAGATTCTATAATAAACGTAAATCTTGTAGAACAGGTTAGAAAGGCCTTAAGCACTTTAACTCCAAGAGAGGAGAAAGTTCTTAGAATGCGTTTTGGAATAGGTGAAAAAGGAGATCATACACTTGAAGAAGTCGGAAGGGACTTTGATGTAACAAGAGAAAGAATTAGGCAAATCGAGGCAAAGTCTCTAAGAAAATTGAGACACCCCAGCAGAGCCAAACTTTTAAAACCATTCATTGAGAATTGAACTAAGCTAATTAGTAAAATCTTCACTAGGTTTTTGAATTACACTTGGACATAGCTCAACAGAAAATTCTTTGAACAGAAAAGAATCAAAAAATAATGAAAAAACTAAATCAAAGTAAGCCTCTAAGATATTAAAAAAATCAAGACTAAAAGAGATACTTGATGAAATACCAAATATAGATTCTCATGAAGGAATACCTTTTGTAACAAACTACTATTAAATGAACTTATGAAGAAGGAACTTGAGAAAGTCCATAGAAACAAGCCAAACGGCTACCATTAAAGAGAATTGGCATGTCTTTCAGGTACACGGGGGTTATCAGTCCCAAGGAATAGGAAAAGAGAATTTAAACCTTCCATTCTGCTTAATAAGTAGATTTTGTATTAGAACTTCGTGCTTGAGAGTTATTCTCCAAATAAGATAAAGGCTTTGCTTTAATCTATAAAGGAGGAGCATTAAGAACAATGGAACTTCAAGAGAACCTCTTTTGTCTTTTCGCAGATGCCTATTTATATGAGCATCAAGGATGAAGAGACCACAAGGGTGAAGAATGAGGCGGTTGATAGACCTAGATGTGAGGAAAAGATCCTTTAGGGACACCATATTTATTTTAAATGATTCTGTTAAGAGAGGTATTAAGCTGTGATGCTCGTTGTATCTGATGATTTTAGCGGATTAAGATAGACAATTTATGCCTTATTCCAGAGTTGGACTATCAACTTTGTCTTGTTCATTTGAAGAGAAATCTTGAGAGGAAGATAA
>JAOAFA010000071.1 GCA_026416535.1 Deltaproteobacteria bacterium | reverse complement strand
GTTTGCCTGACTCTCGTTTACAAATCTGCTGTCATAAACACTACCATCTACATAATTAGAGGCAAGCGAGATTGTACCCGATGTTGTAATCGGACCACCAGTAAGACCTGTCCCAGTATTAACAGTAGTTACAGTACCACCTGAGTTGTCATCGTCCTCACATGTTACAGCACCTGTGTCTATATTTATAGTTTTGATAGACTGGTTTAGTGCTGGACATTGAAAACTATTATTCTTCACAGAGAAGACATTACCTGTTAGCGAGAGTCCCGTACCTGCTGAATAAGTGGTGTTATTATCTGTGGCACAAATCCAGTTACCTGCTATATCGTTATATTTAATCGTTTGGCCATTTGTACACCCCGATCGACTTAGCTTGTCAATACTTATGGAAGAAGAAGCAATATGTGAGCCAGTGATGGCACCATTGACAATCATAGCAGATGTTATGCTGTTCGGTTGTCCCTCATTTACAAACCTTGAATCATAAGCAGCTCCGTCTACGAAGTCAGAAGACAAGGATATTACCCCACTTGATGTAATCGGATTAGGAGTTACAATAATCCCATTTCCACCTGTTATATTTACTGCGGACCCTGTCTCATCTGAGGCACATTCCCATCTATTTGTTGAACTAGAAAATTTGAGAATCTGACCATTGGTGCAACCCGAACTATTTAGCTTCTCTTTTGAAACAGCGGCAGTAGCAATCATAGGTTCAGTAATAGAAGATGGTTGTCCCTGTTGTACATAGAGACTATCAAAATAGGTTTTATCAATTGAGATTGTACCTACACCGATTATTGGGCTTGGGTCAACAATAATACCTGTCCCTGCACTAATTGACACGGAACCACCAGAGCCACCACAGATCTCACATTCCACGGAGCCATCTTCATTTATCTTTTTTATGCAAGTTCCAGGGTTACAAAATCCTTTTATCCTATTCTGTTTGTTTATAAAAATTAAATAGTCATCTTTCGATAAATATCCATTAGTATTCTGATCAGCTTTAGGAATTCCGATGCTTCCAGAATCAGTTATTGTTCCTCCAGTTAGTGGGGAGACTGCTGTTATACTTTTTACTCCGGGGATAGAAGAGCTGTCACCCACCCATTTCCCTGTCTCATCAAATATCTTTTTGCCTCCGATAGAAATGCTTGAGGGATGAATATCTCCAACCACATCATAGGCAACAAATGCAAATGGAACTGCACCGATTCTCTGACGCGGAGATAATGCTTCATTATTAATACGAATTTCAAGAAAGAGGCTATTCTTATCCGAAAAAATTGAATAAAGATTTGAATTTTTTCCTATCTCAAGTGCATAAAAACCATCCTTTATAGTTACTGAACCAATATCCTCTTCCAGAAGAGGGGTGCCACCGCTCAATGTCTCGTAAATTGCAAATGAAATATTTACATTACCGTTGATTGGATTACCGTTTGTATCAGTCAGATAACCCTGATGAAGTATTACCCTCGGTATATCCCCACCATAAGAAAACGCAGAAAAAGACAACATAATAAAGAATATAACCATCTTCCTTAACATTATAAAACCTCCTTTAAGATTTCATTTCTTAAAAAACATACTTCTATGCAATATAAACTGGCTATTCTTCATCTCATCCGAGGCAGTAAAGCCGGTTACTGACTCAAGAATATAGTTTGGAGAAGAACAGATCCCGGCATTTGAGTCATAAACAGAATCAAGCCTTAAAACATAACTTACCTGAACATCAATTCCACCATCAATTATATCAGTGATCTCCTCGACATCACCTACATCAGTGATATCGGCAACATCCAATATATCTTCTGCATCCAATATTACATCTTCTATATCCATTAAGTCGGTCAATTCTGAGATATCTGTTACACTACTGATATCCATTCCCGCATCTTTTACAACCCTTATACAACCCTTTGTCTTATCACATATATAACCCTCCTTACAATCTTCATTCGTCTGACATTGAAAGGTAAAGTCCTTAATCCCTATATCCTCAGAGCAGGAAGAAAAATATAAGACTATCCCTCCAACTAATATATAAATCAGGCTGACTCTTTTCATCAGACTCCTCCTGTCAGATATTAAAAACCATATGAACCAACTACAACAAAACCGTTTTCATTGATTGTTAATGAAACTTTTTCTTTTTTACTGTCCTTTTTTACCTTATCCAGCACAAAATATGTTGCAATTCCTCCTACTACGGCAAGAGAACCCACAGTTATTAGAGTATTCCCAATCATTACATTTGTATCAATATCATCCTGCTTTTGCTGCGCCTCTGCCTTCGTAATTCCTATTATATTTCCCAATTCATCTTTTGGAGCATTCACAAGTTTATTCCTGTAATTCTCAGCATCAGATGCAGCATTCAGTCTAACGATCAGTCCTGGGACAAATAGTGCAATACCACCTGCAACAATACTCAGAGGAATGAGATTTTTCTCAAAAAAATTCTCTTTTCTTACTGGCTTTTCAGGACCTGAAATGATAGTGACCCTCTCATCAATATCAGGTTTTACAGGTTTCGCCTCAATGACCTTTGTTTTCGGAGGCTCTTCTTTTCTAATAGTCTTCTTTATTCTTGCAAAAGGCTCTCTTAATTTTGGAGAAACGGAGGGTGGTAGCATATAATCAGGATCAATCTCATAAATTTCCTTAATAACATTTTCCGCGAGGGCATTCCTATCAGACAGTATATATATAAACGCCTTATATTTATACAATTCGAGGAGTTCCTCCTTTCTCAAATTGAACTTATACTGCTCAAGTTGAGCTATTTCTTTTAGACATTTCTCATACTCCATATTATCATATAGATCAGCTACTTTCTTAATCCTTGTGGAGTAATCTTCAGCAAAAGAGATACTGTTCAATAATAAAATAGTAAAAACCAACAATGTAATTCCGGATAGTCCTTTCATAATTTTAATCTCCCTATCATTTAAGATATCACTTTTATTATGCCACGATATAATTTTATGTCAATAACCTTTATCCTAAAATTTATTATCTTATAGACTCCAATGCCTTTAACATCTTTGTCGCGCGCTCAATCCTCCATTTTGCCTTATCTTGTGCAGGAGAATTTAAAAATAGCTTATAATATTGAATGGCCATATCAGTCTTTGCAAGAAGTCTATAGGATTCTGCCATTCCAAAGAGAGGGTTTGCTAACTGAGGATTTAATGCGAGTGCCTTTTTATACTCGTTTATAGCTTCCAAGTATTTCGCCATCCCTAAAAGCGCATCTCCTTTTACAACATAAGCCTCAGCTACATCTTTTCTCATAGTCAGAAGCTCATCAATATACTTAATAGCTGCCACGTAATCTCCAGAACTGTTTGCTTTATTTGCCTTTGCAAGCAAATCCTCTATGGGAGAGAGTTGTGATTGTTGATTTTGAACAGGTTGAGATTGTTGCTGGGGAGAAGGAGGTCTTGCCTGAGCAGATGTAGTCGTAAGACCTGCCATCTTCGCCCTCGCCCTATTGATATTTTCTTGTGCCCCCACGTTAGATGGATCCAGTTGCAGTACTTTCTCCCACTCAGCTATAGCCTGTTCATACCTCTCTACTTTGGCAAGGGCAATACCAAGATTATAACGTGCTTGAATGCTATTCGGATTTTTAATCAAGGCATCTCTATAAGTAGAAATGGCAAGCCTATAGTTTCCATTAGCGAGGTGTCCATCTGCTTCTCTTATTATCTCTATCGCTGGGTCGTTTGCCAAGGATGTCTTCATCATAGCATCTACATTTATCGATGTAGGATTACCTTGAGCTTGCGTTGATGGATCAGGATTAGTGGATTGTTGTTGAGATATACCCTTTGACGATTCCAAATTTTGAGAAGGTAGTGTTGAGATAGATGGTGTAACTTGAGAAACAACTGATCCTGTTGCTTGTTGTCCACTGATAGGCGATACAGATATAGGGGTCGGCACAGTAGCAAAATTTGTAGTCTGTCCTTTCAACTCACTAAGTTTTAGCTTAGCATCATCTATCTTTTTTTGTGAAACATCTTTATTTACCATCGACAAAAATTTTTCATAATTTTTAATCGCATTTTCTTTCTCCCCCACCGAATAATAAGATTCAGCTAATCTATAAAACCCATCCGGATCATCAGCCTTTAGATTAGTATACTTTTCGAGATACTTTATTGCCTCATTAAAAAGACCGGCTTTCATATACGAATATCCAATATTGTAATACGCTGATATCAATTGCGGGTTATATCCGAGTGCCTCAGCATAGCTTGCAGCCGCCTCCGTATACCTTTTAGCCTTGAAGTAAGCATTTCCGAGCGCCTCATGAACCTGCCAATTCCTCCCATTTATCTTCAAACTTGCCTTATAAAATTCAATAGCCTTATCATATTCCTTAGCTTTATATGCCTCATCTCCCTGAGCTTTTAATGATTCTGCATCCTGAGAAAAAATAATCTCACATATACTCAACACTCCCAAAAAGGTAGCAAAAAATATGAAGACTCTATATCTCATATATTAAAACCTCCTCTCATTATATCCCCAAGTTTCGAAAGCTGTTCAAAATTTGAGATATCAGTATAAAGATCAGGTAATACAATTCTCCTGGTGCCAACGGCATGACTTCGACTTTCTAAATCTCTCTTTGCTGATTCAAGCATCTCTCTTTCCAAAGAGAGTATGAATTCAAGGTTATATTTTATATCACTGTTTTTCAAATTTGTCATCATCATATTTAGTTGCGAGATTAAATCCTCCCTCCCCCAAAAATAAGGAGCTCTGTTCAAAACCATTGTTATCTCAGTGATACCGCGTTGATGTAGACCTTTTTGAAGGTGATTCAATTCTCCAAGAGATAACTTCTGCGGAGAGCCTATTATAACATATTTGACATTATCCGATAAATACAAAGCGCTCAATTCATAGGCCCTTTTTAGAAGATCATCATACATTTCTGTCATATTGTTCAAAAATCCTTTCATATCAGCTATAAACTCTTCTCCAAATATTATTCCAAGGATCTTGTATAAAAATTTGCCTGTCTTTTTAATGAAAAGGCTCTTGATTGAATCAGAATCACTTGTATCTACAAAGAATCTTATGACTTTTTTATCAAGGAATTCAGCCATCTTACTTGCACCATCAATAAACTCAAAGGCATTTTTCGAAGGCGCTGTATCAACCACTATTATATCGTACTGATTACTTAAAAATATATCGTAGATCTTCTCAGCAGCAAGATATTCCTGAGCACCAATTAATGATTCTGACAAAAACCTAAAGATTCTATTCGAGATTATATTGTTAATTACATCCTCATTAGTTATATATCTCCTAAGTAGGTTTAAGAATGCATTTTTCGAATCTATCATCATTGCATCAACATTTCCCAAAATCTCACAATTTGTCTCCTCTTTATAGAATCTGTTTAATGAAACTGGTTCAAACCCAATTTCCTTAATTCTCAAAACATCCCTCAACCTCTTTGCTGGGTCAACTGTAACAACTAGAGTATTATATCCTGTTTTTGCCAGTCCTATCCCTAGGGCAGATGCTATAGTTGTTTTGCCAACGCCACCTGGTCCGAAAAGGAATACCATTTTAGTCTTGCCTTCTCTCATACTGCAGTTAGATACTCCAGAATACTCTCCAAAGAATTTGACCCAACAAAAAATGGTATTTCAATTATATCATTAACCTTTTTTGACAATTTACCTATTAATTCCCTCTGTTCTTTAAACCTCGCTAAATAGTAATTATATAGGGACTTAATATCCTCACTCAAGAACGAGTCCAGTATGTCAAGCTCTACATGTTTAAACCTATACACTTTATTAACTACAACAGCTAATACCTTTATGTGGTTTATGGAGTTAAACTTATCATAATATTCCATCGTCTCTGAAATAACCACATCTTCTGGCAATGCAACCTGAATAATTCCAGACTTTTCATTACTATATAACCACATATGCATCTCATCAATAATATCTATGACAGGTCCTCTGCTAAATATACCTTTTGCAGAATATGGAATTTTAAAGAAGAGTTCAGCATGACCAGAGGCGGGCATATCTATGAAAATCTTCTCAAAATCATAATGCTTTATAAGATGCACAATATAATACGTTATTAACATCTCTTTTGCAGAAGGTAATGCATTATAAAATGTCCTTAGGGGCTTAAGATTCAGCGCAAGGTTAATAAGAAATTCACTTTTAAGATAGCTATTTAAATAGAATTTAAGTGCGTCCTCAGGTTCTATATGAGAAAAATATAAGCTATCTGATATTTTGATTGGCTCTGTACTTATACTCTGGCACTTTAATATCTCCCTAATTGTAGACCTCTTATTATCGAAGTCGATGATCAGAGTCTTTTGTTTAATAGATGAGAGCCTTCCAAGTGCTACAACCAAAGTGCTCTTACCCGTGCCACCTTTCCCTGTAACAAAAAAAATCTTTTTGCTATTAATTACATTACTAATACTCATAACTCTCATGTAACAATATCACATTAAAATTAAAAATAAAGAAAATCATACCCTAACATTTAATTTAGCTCAATAAGGCTTTCGGTTACAGTAAAAATTAATCGACAATCCAACCTCTCTTTCTATAACATAGAACCACACAATAGTTATACCCAATACTTTATCTCCAATATAGGAGAAATTCCATAATCCAGAAGCCTCTCCATAAGTTTTCATATATTATAAGCAACTTTGCCTCTCAATCAAATAAATTACTTACACATATATTCTTGTCAGTCCTCTATTTCTTTCTCTCTTATTCTACGGTATATTAGAACTTTGAAATCCAATCTAAGTCTCTGTGGTAGCAAAACCATTAAAACTAAGCTATTGAAAATAGCTGATTTCACCATTACAGAGTGTAGAATTCCTTTGAAGTAATTTTTTTACATATCTCAGGAATGCAAAAGATTAATCAATATTTTATTGCTAATTTATTACATTAAGATATATTTCTTGCGTTTGAATCTTATGAAGATAGTCTTTTTTCTTTTCATACTTTTTATTAATCAAATCTACGGAGATGAGCTTGATTTTGAAATTACCACACATTATTTTCACTCTATAAAATTTAACAATAAAAATATACCGGTCATCTCTATCCTCATATCAAATCAGAGTACAGCCTATAATATCATTTCTAATGGTGATTTTGAAATTCAATATAAAGATGATGATAATAAGATTAAAGCCATTAAATCAAGAGATGCAGTGATAAAGAGAGGAAACTTTCATTCCGGAAAAATTATATACAAACTAATAGTTGATAAAGTGAATTTTAATGATAAAGGGACGCTTGATCAATCAGTGGAGAGATTCAAAAATATGGGTTTTACAACAGAAAGCATAGTAATCGGGTCTATCTTTGGATTACAGGGGAGGATATATGATAATAGACAATACTACCTCTCAATTGCCACATTTGATAAAAAAGACGAGGCACATAGTTTGATGTCAGAGATATATGAAAAACACAAAATTAGAACCTATTTATTACCTGTCATCAAAAGGTATCCCTCTGGTAAGATAAAGATTCTTATCAGAGATAAAAAGATGATAATACAAGCAGATAGTATAGTCTGGATTAGGCAAGGGAAAGAGAGACTTACCCTCGTCGATGAAGCAAAGAAGTTGAGCTATGGAATATTTAATGGAGATTTCTATTTTACATTTGACTCAGATGGTTCTCTTGCTGCAATAAACAGAATTGATTTAGAGGAACTACTTAGAGGAATTGTTCCTTCAGAAACTTATGCATCTGCACCTCTAGACGCACTTAAAGCACAATCAGTTGCTGCAAGGACAGAAATTCTTTCAGCAATAGGTCATAGGCATCCTGCGACTCCTTATTTATTATGTGCTACCCAGCACTGCCAAGTCTACAACGGCGTAAATAGTTATACGGGTTCTACGGACGAAGCAATAAAAGAGACTTTTGGGGAGGTAATGTTATTTGAAAAGAGATTTGTCAAGGCAGTATATTCAAGTAATTGTGGTGGATATAGTGAGGATAATAATGTTGTGTGGAATGAACACCTAGAACCTTATTTAGTATCGAGACCAGATTCGGACGAAAACAGCGAATTTTATAAAAAATATAAAGAGGGCATTACCGAGGATAATATAGAGGAATTTCTTTACACAACCGATGAAAGTTACTGTGCAAGATCATCGTATAATAATAAAAAGGCATATAGATGGAAAATCGAGATCAATTACGATGAATTAATAAAATTAGTTCAGAAAAGATTTGATATCAAAGAAATAAATGATATAGTTATAGAGGGAAGAGGCAAGTCAGGTCGAATTAGAGGAATTACAATTGTCTCTGGTAAAAAGAGGTATTACATAGATACAGAATTTAATATTAGGCAGTTATTTGGAGGACTTAAAAGTGGCCTCATGATTATTGAGAAAAAGGTGAGTCAAGAGGGGAAACTCTTGGGTCTAATATTTACTGGCGGTGGATGGGGACACGGAGTCGGCATGTGCCAAACAGGTGCAATAGGCATGGCCGAGCAAGGATTCTCTTACAAAGACATCCTTCTTCATTACTACAAAGATGTAACAATAGAAAAGGTGTACTGATGCTCGCGAAATGTTCACACTGCGGTGGTGAAATAACCACAGAGATAGACAACGTATTTGTTACATGCAATTACTGCAAGGCCTCAGTCTTCGTCTTTTCAAAAAGTTCCGGATTAAGATATATCTTAAAACCCATTTTAAGCGAAAATAAAACAGATCTTGTAATTAAGAACTTTTTCTTAAAAAAGGGGTATTCCGGAGAAATAAAGATTTTAACAAAAGAGGCTGTCTTGTATCCCTTTTATAGAATAAATAATAAAAACGAACTTGTTCCAGCCAGGGAAGATTCAAATTTCGGCATTTTGTCCCAAATAAAATTTAAAGGTGGAGAACTTATATTCTTTGATGATAAAAAGAATTTGGGTTATAAAATAGTTGAGCCCGAAGTAGAACCCAATGAGTTAACTGGTAAAAATGCAAACTTGATATATTATCCTTTAATATTTGTGGAATATAGCTATCTTGGTGAAGAATACAAACTAGTTATAGATGGATTCTCAGAAGAGGTTTATTCTGAGATAATGCCCATTCAAAAGGACAACATTCGCGAAAGAGTATACATATACATCTTCATAATAATCGCATTTCTACTCTTCATTGAATTCATATCCTTTGATTCGCTTATCATAGGCTTTATATTAGGTATTATCACTCTGTTAATCATATGGTTTTTCTTCCCCACAATATTTAGATTAATCGAGGATATATATGTATCTGAAGACAAAGACAACAAAATGTCCTGAGTGTGGTGCTGCGATCTTAATAAGCAATACAGATGAAATAACCAGGTGCAGTCATTGCAACTCACCTATACTTGTTAGGCTTAATAACTATATCACACCATATTTTATTAAATCCTTAGTCAATGTAAAAGATACAACAACTATACTACTATCGCGATTGAAACACTTTCTCATTGCTAATGATTTCATCCCTAAATCAAAGGTAATGAATAGGACATTATATTACGTTCCCTTTATATACATCACAGGTTTTAGATGTAGTGAACATTTGCTTGAAGAAAAAGACCGTCTTACAAACAGCTTAGTTGGAGACACAAGAATTATAAGGACTTCATTTAAGTATTTGGCACCTGCCGTAAAACTTTCTGATTGGGGCACCATAAAAGTTGACGCAGATCGGATATTTCAAAATAAAAATACTCTTAGACCACTAAGAGAATTCACTTCAGAGAATGGAGTATTTATTCAACCAGATGTATTTACTACACCAACAGATGATCTTAATTTGCGTTTTATGACCCCAAATGAAAACATAAAGACCGAGATAATTGTGGAAAATAGTATCCTAATTTATTACCCAATCATTAGGGTAGTATTGAAATATAGAAGAAATATCTATCACTACTCCATTGATGGCCTTACAGGCGAGATATTATACGGAACTGCCCCCGAATCTGAAAATAATAGATTTCTCCCCATGGCAGTGGCTGCATTTTTCACTGCCTTATTTGCTAGCGGAATTGGAAGGTTTCTATTAAATACCCATGGTGGTGGAGTAATCTTCATGTCCTTTTATTTCCTCCCAGTATTTATAGGGTTTGTGATAGAACTTCTAGTTTTTATATATATTGCTTGGATATTTTATAGAAATTATGGAGAGATCGTAATAGAAAGAGAAAAAGTTGAGATAAACAAATTGAACATCCCTGAAGAAACATATTTAGAGAAAATACTGAGACCAATTTTTAAGGTAATTGAAGAGATTATTAAATTTTACAGGAAAAAAACTTACAGGAGGTTTCCTTTTTGACAATCCTACTAAGATGCAAACAATGCAACTATGACCTTTTAGGCGGCAAAAATGAATACCTCTTTTTATGCCCTAATTGCCATGCCCTATATTTACTAATAAATGAAAAGCTGACTTACATTGACTCATATATTACAACAGATACCACTAACTACAATATGCTACTCCCCTTCTTACTCTTTCATACAGAAATCGAATACATACACTTTGCCACCAACAAACAGAAAGATGTATCAATAAAGTGTGGTGTTAATCCGATAGTTGTCGTAAGGGCATTTTCTATGATAGACCCTATTTATTTTGGGGATTTAGAAGTAAATATCACCTTGAGCCTAAATAAATTGCAGATGAAAATCATTCCCTACAAGCCTGCCACAAAAAATTTTGTCATGGATATCAAGCCAGAAGTTCTAGAAAAGCTTTCAAGATATACCTTCTTAAAATACCTCGACATACAGGCAGACATAACAGGACTGAAATATTCCTATAGAGTGGAGTCTTCCTCCATACTTTTCCTAAAGGGCGAGATAAAAGCTGATAAGATCTTAATCCATGAGCTAAAACAAGAGTTGCCTATATTCTCAATACTCTCTATTTGATTTGCGATTTTATTATTGAAATGACGGCATTTTCTAATTCAAAGTACTTTGAAATAGCTTCCCTTATATCATTAAGAGTTATAGACTTTATTATTTCAGTATACTTGTTATGAAAATCATATCCTAAACCATATAGCTCATCCAGTGAATATAAATATGCCCTCACAGAGTATTCTTGCATTTCAATCGAGTGAATACCTATTAGATAATTTTTTGCCTTCTCGAGTTCGCTTTCTGAAATACCCTCTATACTAAGTCTTTTTAGTTCATCAAAGATGGCCTCTTGAGAAATCTTTACTTTATGGTGCGCACAAGATAGATAAATGGCAAAGTAACCATTTTCTATCCCCTCAACATTAAAAGTTGATATAGTATACGCTAGGGACTTTTTATCTCTTAGATTTACAAATAATCTTCCGCTCTGTCCTCCTAATATGACTGAGAGTATCTCCAATACATACCTATCTTTTTCATAAAGGGTCGAACCCAAAAAACCAACAACAATATGTGCTTGCTCCTTTTCCTTGTAGATTATTTGTGTTCTAACACCTGATGGTTTCTGTTCGGGATCAAGTTTCTTAGGAGTAAATTCTGTATCCTGGATATTTTGCATATATTCATCAATCATTTGTTCCAAGGTATGCGGCTCTATATCACCTACAATGGCTATTACAACATTTCTAGGTACAATGACTCTCCGATAAAAGTCTACTAGTTCTTCACGAGTAACTTTCGAAATACTATTTTCATTCCCAAGTATAGGATATTTATAAGGATGTCTTTGATATAGAGTTGTAAGGAATAGCTGAAGAGACTGATATGGAAGGTCGTCCTCCCTATTTTTTATCTCCTCCAATATGAGTCTTCTCTCTTTCTCTACTTGGTCAGCCGCAAATTCTGATTTAAATAGGCAATCCAGGAAGATTTTAAGTCCCAATTCCTGATACTTGCTTAAAAACTCCGCTCTCAAACCAAGTGAATTCTTCCCAGAATAACCACTAATAGAGCCCCCTATATTATCTATTGTCCTCATTATCTGAAAAATATTCATCGAAGTATTACCACGAGTAAGCATCCTGGCCACGAAATTACTTATACCTGCATTTGCTTCATTCTCATACCTTACTCCTCCAAGACTTGTAGCTCTTATCGAAACTATTGGCAGTCTCGAATTTCTTTCCATAATAAGAGTCAGACCGTTTTTCAAAACCTTCTTGACCACCTGTTTGTCAGAGTCAACATCATCGGCCCTCCTCTTGTAAAAATCCTCGGATTTGTTAAACAAATTTATTATATCCTCATTAGATATGACAGGTTCATTTACGCTGTCAGGGAGTAGGACTACAACAGACATATTATCTTTAGTGAAATACTTTTTCGCGACCTGGAGTATTTCTTCGGGTGTAACATTCTTTAGTCGATTTAAGTATTTTTTGCCAAATTCATAATCTCCGGTCATCGTTTGATAAAATCCTAACTTTCTAGCTCTTCCCTGCATTGTAGTTAATGAAAAGACATCATCACTCTCTACCTGAACTATAGCCTTATTTACTTCTGCAGAAGAAAATCTTTCATATTTGTATCGAATCAGAGTATCGAAAATCTCTTGGAAGGCATCATGTACATTTACAAATGGAAGTTCAGCACCTACAATAAAGAGTCCCTTGTCTTTAGGTGTATACGAATAGGCAAAAACATCAGTAGCAAGAGTTTTATCAACTATTATTCTTTCCTTAAGCTTAGAGGACTGCGAACCACCAAGTAAGACAGATAAAAGGTCAAGAACAGGAGTATCCTCTTCTTCAATACTGGTTATGTGAAATGCGACCCCTATAAGTGTCTCTACAAATTTATCTTTAATAATTTTGATCTTTGTATAATTTTGTCTTGGTTCCGCTCTTCTTTCCACAGCTGGCTTTACACCACTGAACTTACTAAACAACCTCTCCACATGTGCATAAACCTCAACTGCACTAACATCTCCCACAACAACAAGGACTATATTCTGAGGAACATAAAACTTTTTATAAAATTCTAAGACTTTCTGCCTATTCAACTTCCTTATAGTCTCTGCATACCCAATAACAGGCCTTTTATATGGATGGACATCAAAGCTAAGTGAAAATAGCTCATCTATAAGCCTCCTCTGTGGAATATCTCTATTTTGTCTTATTTCCTCGAGAATTACCTCCTTTTCCTTTGCAATCTCCCTCGGATCAAATGTGGAATTCATCAAGACATCAGATATAATCTCTAGACCCAAATCATATTTCGAGGATGGTATTGTTATGTGATATACAGTATCATCAAATGATGTCCAAGCATTAATATCCCCTCCATTTTCTTCTATAATCTTTGCTATTTCACCCAAACCTCTCCTCTGTGTTCCTTTAAACAACATATGTTCATGGAAGTGTGCTATGCCTGCCGTCTCATCACTTTCATCTGCTGAGCCCAAAGAAACCCAAGCTTGAATTGCAACAACAGGAGCACTGTGATCCTCTTCTACTATGAGTTTGAGCCCATTTTTAAGAGTGAAATCCTTTATAAAGGATGAGGTGCTTTGGTTTTGCATATCTATAATCTCCCCTTCATTTCTATGAGTACTCTTCTCACTTACGACTTCAGAAGTTTTTATGTGTCTGTTCTTAATTATTCCTGAACAAGAGATTAAAATTAAAATGAGGATAAGAAATCGCATATTACGGATCCCTAAAGAAGGTTATCTATATTATCTACAATCTGCTCGATGTCAAGAAGAAGGACATAAAATCCATAAAAATAAAATTATGGCAACATTTTTAAGATAAGCAATATAAAAATAATCATCTTGAAGACATCAATAAGAAGACTACATCATTTAATAAATCTCTACCCAAGATTATCAGATTAAATTAGTATACAGAAGAAGACAATAAACTATATCTCTATGCTCAACTACGATCCTTCGAATACTTAAAGGATAGAGATTCATTGATACAATCTGATAAAATAAAAGTTTGTAAACTATAGATCATAAATCATAGCAAATACAAAGGGCTAAGTGATTATACTATAATGCCAAATAGAGTGTATTTATCTCAATATCTAACACTTAAATAAAAAGCATTCACCTACTAACATAAAATTCTAGTAAAATTTGGCACCTCGTAGAAGGGCTCCAAATAGAGTGAATAAAAACTAAGTCATTATGATTCCCAGGGGATGAATTGAAACAAAAGAAGATAACATACTATGGCAGCTTTATTGTCTTGTAAAAACAGAGATTAGAATCTCCTAGCTTTCCATAGCTACTAGAATTTATGAAACTCTCAAAATATACCCTTTTATAATTCGCATCCCAACATTCTGAGACTATTATCTCTTTTATTCCTTGATCATCAATATCTCCACCCATTACCCTTCCATCACACCTACCACTTCCATCTAAGATCCATCTTGATAAGAGTTTGAGATTCTCCTCCTTGCCTTTGGAATCCATATCGGCAAGAGCATCATACGAAAACTCACCTGTTCCATCCTTTCCTTTTCGATACCCATAAAGAGAATCTACTGGACCTTTCCCATCCTGCCCTATAAAATTAATAAACTTCACATCAAGCATGTATGGCAACGTGTCCGTGTTATATGAGGCATCTATCTTTCCCTCCTCAACCTTTGAGGGATCTATGGACCTTAAAAGTGTAAAATCCACAGATAGATAACCTTTCCCATGTCTATATCTTGATCCTTTCGTATGTTCTCCAGAAAAGATCACCACCTTAAAATCTTTCGAATTTTTACCATGTGCCTCAAGCCTGGAATTCCATCTCCCATCTTCAAGCCTTGTCAAGGTAGACTTATACGTCTTAGGGTCAAGCCCCTGGAGTATAGGGACCCCAGACCTTTGTATTGCCATCCCTCTTGCCACCCGGTGACTTCACAATATCTTCCACAAGACTAAGGAGAAAGTAAATTGTCCCATTTACAATTTCAGTAAACTTCCGAGTAAGGATATAGTACTCAGCAATATCACCTACCCCTGTTTTTAACATTAGTTTTTCTTCACCAGCCAGCGCTTTATTCTTTTGGGGAAAGTCAATTTTAATAGATTCCTTGTCGGGAATCCCATCCATAAAATCAATATCATCTTCATCAATACCACAGGACAATTCTAACGCTGTAAAAAAACCAAGCCCGCAACTATAGTAATTTTCATGTACACATACCTCCTAACGAGTTGGACTATAATTTGTCTTTAGATGTTGTCAATCAATTAGTGGTCATCTGAGGCCCCCATGCGACTTTATAGGACATATAAAGGCCTTAGTTTAAATAATGACAACAATTAAACTCTGAAAATAATTGTGACGAGTTTTAACTAAAGAAGTAAATTGAACTCCACAAACAACACGAAAACTCAGTGAAATTTCTCCTTGAAAATTTTCTAACATGTAGATAAATTTCAATAGCATTTTTCTACTGGAGTCTCATATCATGGAAAAGACTAAGACATTAATCTGCGGTGTCTTCTCTCTCGCTGTTTTAGCCGGATTTGTGTGTATAAAAAAAGAAATGGAGGGGCTTCACAACACAAAAATGAAAGTCTCTGAACCTAGTTTATTAGAAAAAATAAATCTTGCAGAAGCAACAAAACCTTCGAACGAAGCAGAAGAGTATCTAAGATATTGTAAAAACGAAATTGATAAAGATAATCAGTCGATTAATATCCAGAGGCTCATTGAACTCGCAGATAGAATTAGATATGAAGAGATAAAAAAGTTGTTTGATGTATGTAGGGGTAGGACACGTGAAGTAGTGGGCTATAGACTCATTAGATTTTTACTGCACTTCGGAGAACTCCATCAATTGGATAAAACAATCAAGTTATTTAAAAATGAGTATCCTAATAGTATATTTGCTGGAGATATACTGCAAATTGAAAAAAAAATAATGGACTTAGTAAGTGTCTCACCCAATAAGGTAGGTATTCTATTGCCACTTACAGGTAAATATAGACATTTTGGTGAACAATTCATTAAGAATTTGGAGCTCTTCCAGGGTTTTCTAAGAATAGAAAATGAGGCAGAAAACGACCTCAGGTATATAAGTAATGATGGGTTTGAGTTTGTTATCAGAGACACACAAGGCGATGAGAAATTAGTTGAAAAGATAGTAACAGAAATCATAACCAAGGAAAATGTTATCGCAATATTAGGACCTGTATTTTTACAAGAGAGCGTAAAGGCAGCAAGTATATCGAACAAATATAGAGTTCCAATAATGATTCTTTCCAGAAAAGATGATATAACAGAGACTGGAAATTACGTGTTTAGAAACTGCCTAACAAATAAAATTCAAGCTACTTACTTAGCTAGATACGCTATTGAAAAGCTTAAGTTGGAGACGTTTGGGATAATATACCCTAACAACAATTATGGTGTAGAACTGACAAACTATTTTTGGGATGAAGTAGAGAGGAATAACAAAGAGATAACAGGAGTAGAATACTATGAAGTCGATCAGACTACATTCACGGCACCGGCAAGAAAGATAACTGGAAAATTCTATCCCGAACTACGCACTAAAAAGAAGGATGAAGAAATAGAATTACCTAAGTGGGCAGAAGGTCTAACTGGTGCCAGGCTAGAGGCTTTACTAAAAAAGATGAAGACTAACTTCCCTCCTATTGTAGATTTTGATGCACTATTCATACCTGACTATTACGACAAGGTCTCTCTTGTTGTCCCCGCAATAGCCTATGAAGACGTTATGTTTACCAACGCCAAAAAAAAAGAAATAGAGAACGCACAAAAGGTGCTTGGTATAAGCAAGATAAAACCTGTTCAGCTCCTAGGGGCAAATGGGTGGAATTCAGAAGAACTGATAAGGAGAATGGGAAGATATGCTGAGAACGCTATATTTATTGATGGATTCTTTGCAGACTCAGAAAATGAGGCTACAAAAAAGTATGTGGCAGAATATTTCTCAAAATATCAATCTAAACCTAATCTCATAGATTCACAGTTTTATGACTCAATCTTAATCACTCTTTATATTCTTAGAGATAGGAGACCTCAAAGTAGAGATGAATTCAGAGATGCACTACTGAATATTAAAGGTCTTATAGGCTCCAGTGGGGAGATAAAGGTCAATGAGCAGAGGGAAATACTCAGACCACTTAAAATACTATCAGTGAAAAACCAGGCTATTGTAGAGGTTGATGAGATTAAATTTTAATGTCTATATATCTACTCTCTAACATTATAACGTTGTATTTATTAGGTGATACATACTACCATCTGAGAACACCCTATAGTTTGGAGGACGAAAAGGAAACATGCTATAGTTGTCATACCTCCTTAGTGCTGAACAAGAAAAACTTTCTACCTGTTATTCAGGAAAGACAATCAGTCCATTTCAAAAATAAGGTCTTTTGCACAGACTGCCACAGACAGGAAAAGTTTCTCATTAAAAGGAGTAACAAAAAGAGAGACAAAATATTCTCATCTTGCCCCTTTTACAAAAAACTAAAAAGAGAGCATCATAGTATAAATGAACTCTGTGGGGTATGTCATAAAAAAATTTTTGATGACTTCTTATCAGGGGTTCATAAAAACAAGCTTGATTGTGTCTACTGCCACTCAAACCATGGGATTAACAAACCCACTTTAGATATTATAAGACCTGAGAGATGTGCAACTTGTCACAGATATCCAGATATAGCACCAGTAAAGGATGAATTTAGGAAGGCTGAATCTATCTTAATATCTACTGAGGCATTCCTTGATAAAAAGAAATCAGAATTACCTTTGGATATTTATCAAAAATATTCCCAAAAAATAAAACTGGCTCGCGATAATATGCGTTCCCAAAGACATAGATTTATTAGACAGGAAATCTCTTCTAATTCAAATTACATACTTCTTCTGTCTGGTCACATCAGAAAAGAAGTAAACTCCGAGTTGGAGAGAATGAAAATTAAAAAGTATATAAATATTGGAATATGGCTTATAATTATGCTTGCTATAACGGGGGTTTTGTATTATCTATATCACTACTATAGGTGGAGAAAAATGCTTGAAAAGAACAACTTTATTAAGGAGTAGGTCATGAATCTTTTAACAAAGAAACTTATTTTAGTTGCAATCACACTTTTAATGTCAGTATATACTTTTGCCCAAGAGCAGACTAAAAAGTCAACTAAGCTTACTGAAGAAACAGTCACTCAGATCTGCAATGATGCTATAAACAAGTATTTTAATGAAGAAAAGCCTAAGCTATTGGAGGAGAATAAAAAAGCTATAGAGGAAGAGATTAAGAAACTACAAGAAGAAAATAGGGCTGCCCTCGAAGAGCTCGAAAAGAAAATCATTGAAATAACAGAGAGAAACATTCAAGAAAAATCGAAGGAGATATCTGAGGAGACTGCAAAAACAAAGATTGAGGAATATGACAAGAAGCTCCAAGAGACCGAGAGAATAAAAGCCATAAATGGACCAGGATTTGTATATGACGATGATACAGTCTTCAAATTTAACTTTGAGACTCTAATTAGAGGAGAGCTAAGTGATAATACAACAGATTATAATACAGCGGTTGATGATTCTGAAATGCAAATCCTACAAAGAACGATCTTTGGCGGAAGTGTAAACTATAAAAATAGATTATCAGCAACTTATAAGTTAAGACATACCCAGATATGGGGGGACCAAAATCTGTACATATTTACTGATACAAAGACTTCATCAATAAGGATTCCAAGTGAGAAAATATACATGTCTATGTACAAAGAGAATCATGGATTGGGGACTTATGAGGCATACATAGAGATCGGGAATTTTAGAAACATTCCTCTAACCTTACAGGCAGGAATTTTACAACTTCATTTTGGGGATGGTAGATACATTGGATCCAATAGGAAATGGTTTATTGAAGCCGAACCTTCTACCTCTGCTCTGTTAAAGTATAGTACTGGCAATCAGAGTTTTTACCTTCTATACTCAAAGATCAGAGAATCAGAGATTCTAAGAATCAACAATAAATTATATAAAACTCCTGGGGATGATTTAGTGGGTCTTTATTATTCAAACAAGATTACAGATGATCTAACAGTGGATGGCTATGGTTTTTATAATCGCGTGGGAGCTGATATATCCTCGTCAACAGGGGAGGATATAAACATAGGGACACTTGGAGTCCGAACTGACTCTAATTTTAACAATCTTAAATTGAATGGAGAAATTATCTTTCAGTTTGGCAATAATCGTGGAAGAGATCATATAGCTGGAGCCGCAGATGCAGAGGTTAGATATCAACTTCCTTTGAAAATGTACCCTTATATATGGGGCGGATTTGCTTATGCCACAGGGGACTCAGGTTCCAAAGATCAATCTCTTCAGTTCCTCCAGCTTTACGGTTCCAATGAATACAAGTACGGTATAATGCATCAGACTGCCCTCTCTAATATTATTCTTCCAAGGGGTGGCATCAGCCTGTCCCCAATACCAAGATTAAATCTTTCATTAAACTATTACTATTTTATATTGGCTTCATCTAAAGGTGTAGTCTACGACGGTAGAAACAGGTTTTCTCTCTATGATCCAAAGGGCAAGAGCGGAAGAAATTTTGGCTGGGAAACAGATATATTACTCAAATTTTCATACAATAAATATCTTGTTCTATCGGCCGGCTATGCAGTATCTCAGCCACTTGACTATCAGATAAATCAGGTCAGTTATTTGCACAAAGATGCTCAAGGTAATCCTATCGTATTGGGCAATGATTTCATCCATTTCGCTTTTGGTATGATAGATTTAAAATTCTAGCCCAGAGAGGTATGTATATGTCAAAGACACTTGAATTTGAGATTGATACAAAGTTTTATCCTCGAGATGCTGTATATTCGGTAGCCTATCTCCTATTGGAAAAATACTATATAAAACTCAGAAGTGGAAAGAAAAATAGCATTATAATGCAACTCACATCTGATGAGGTTCTAAACAAGAATCTGATTGATGACCTTCTACGAAAAATAGAGCAAGAACTGATAAATCAAACATTAAGACTAAGGATAGCAAAAGAAAACCAAAAGCTGAGAGAATATATAATTGGTAAGGCCCTTTGGGGTGCCCAGTTTGGCGTCGTAGAAGATAGAACTGAAACACCTTTAGATGGTGATTACATCGATGATCCTCTAGGGATAGCCACGCCCTGGGAAGAGCAGAAAAAAAATCAAATAAAGAAAAAGAAAACCAAAAAGAGCAAGAAAAAGAACTAAATGGTTAATGCGCTTGCAAAGAGATTAGATTGGAAACTTAAGAGACTAACAGACAATATATTAGGATTCGATATTGATGAGAAAATAAAAAAGCTGCCAACTCCTGTAAATGAGTTTGGCTATGACCCATTCGGCTTTAAGCCCGAAATCCTGAGATATGCAGCATTGCCCGCATATATAATTTATAAGTATTATTTTAGAGTACAGGTGTTTGGCATAGAAAATGTCCCAGAACGCAACGTCATGTTTGTAGCCAATCATGCAGGCCAACTCCCATTTGACGGTTTTTTAATTGCTGCCTCTCTCCTCTTGGAGAAAGATCCACCGAGATTAGTCCGCTCTATGGTTGAAAGATGGGCCCCGACTCTGCCTTTCGTCAGTACCTTCTTCGCTAGAACAGGTCAGATCGTTGGGACTCCAGAGAATGCAATAAAACTTTTGAATATGAATGAAAGCCTTCTTGTATTCCCAGAGGGAGTAAAAGGTATAAATAAGACCTTTAACAAAAGATACCAACTTCAAGAATTTGGTACTGGTTTCATGAAGATAGCAATGGAGACCAAAACCCCTATCGTCCCCATAGCCGTTATAGGTTCAGAAGAACAACAACCCTCATTTGCTAACCTTAAGAGAATAGGTGCACTATTTGGGATGCCAGCATTTCCAATAACCCCTACATTTCCTTGGATATTCCCAATCGGCATTCTTCCGTATCCCGTAAAATACAGGCTCCATTTTGGAAAACCCATGTATTTTACCGAAAGCATTGAAGGAGACGAAGATGTATTGATAAAAAATGTAACAGAGGTCAGAACAACACTACAATCCATGATTTACAGTGGACTAAAACAGCGAAGGTCTATCTTCTGGTAAAGCTCATGAAAGAGTATATTTTAATAAGTGGCATATGTGGAAATTTTGGTAAGGAATTGGCAGCTCATTTACACAAGGAACACAAAATCATAGGTATCGATAGACGCGAATTTCTCGATAGACCAAAAGACATAATACATTTTCAGATAGATATCAGACGAAAGAAGATCGAAGAGATATTTAGAAAATACTATGTAAAAGTTGTTATACACTTAAATATCATACATAATCCAAGAGTGGATACAAAAGAGCATTATGAATTTAATCTTACAGGTACATCAAATCTACTCGAGCTCTCAGTAAAATACAAAGTTCCACAATTTATTTTCCTCTCCTCTGCAGACATATATGGACCTTCACCTGATAACCCACTCTTTATACCAGAGACTCATCAGCTTTCTGGTTCCAAGAACATCCCCGTCCTTAGAGATTTAGTTGAGACAGATTTATTAGTTCAATCGTACTTCTGGAAGGCACCGTCAATGCTGATATCAATCCTAAGACCTTGCCATATTGTTGGCATGAGCATAAACAATGGTATTATGCAGTATATTAGGAGTAAGATCGTCCCCACCATAGCTGGTTTCAATCCTATGATACAAGTGGTACATATGAGAGATGTTCTTTACGCTATTGAGTTGGTCATTAAAAGGAGAGAGCGCGGAATATTTAATGTTTCAGGACAGGATCAAATACCTCTCTTGACACTCCTTAAAGAAAGCAAAATATCTCACACACCCATCCTGCCACTCTTTGAAAAAAAGATATTCAGTCTCTTATTTACTACAGGTCTTACGTCTTTGCATCCGGAGCAAGTCGATTTTTTAAAATACCCCTGTATGGTAGATGATGCAAGGATTAGAGAAAAACTCTCATTTAAACCTTCCTATAAACTAAGTGATATTATCAACGAAATGCGAATTGCAACCAATATAAACAAGATATGAAGTTCATTGATGAGGCAAAAATATACCTAAGGGCAGGCAAGGGGGGGAATGGGTGTGTAAGTTTTAGAAGGGAAAAATACAGACCATTTGGCGGTCCCGATGGAGGTGACGGAGGAAGGGGAGGAGATATAATCTTTTTAGCTGACTCACAAATGACTACTTTAGTAGATTTTAAATACAAAAAACATTATTTTGCACCTAATGGTGAACATGGAAAAGGATCTGACATGTATGGTAAAAGCGCCGAGCCGCTCATAATTAAAGTTCCTGTTGGGACGCTGGTCTTCAATGATAAAACCAATGAGTTAATAACAGAATTTATTTACGATGGACAAAGGGAGGTTATCGCTAAGGGGGGTAAGGGTGGGTTGGGAAACATACATTTTAAATCGCCTACGAATCAGGCACCAAGAATTGCGACAAAAGGAGAACCCGGAGAGGAAATAACTGTAAGACTTGAACTAAAACTATTTGCCGATGTAGGCATCATAGGGTTACCCAATGCAGGGAAATCAACGCTTATATCTATAGTATCTAATGCCCGCCCAAAGATTGCCGACTACCCATTTACAACACTCGTTCCTAACTTAGGAGTTGTCAGATATTCTGAAGAACTATCCTTCGTAATGGCCGACACACCAGGTCTTATTAAAGATGCCCATAAAGGGGTTGGATTAGGAGATAAATTTTTGAGACATATCGAGAGATGTAAGATGTTTGTTCATATCGTAGCCTATGCTCCAGAGAGAGATTTATTAAAAGACATAGACGACATCAATTATGAACTGAAGATGTATAATCCAGACCTTCTGAAACGTCCACAGATCATAGCACTCAACAAGATAGACTTGATAGAAAGTAAAAGCCAATTAAACTCGATTCTCACGGATTTACGAAAAAAAAAGAAGAGATTTAGGATAGTTCCTATAAGTGGTATTACAAGAGAAGGAATAAGCAAGCTCCTGGATACTATCGCAAAAACACTTATCAAATTAAGAAGGCAGAAAAATGAATAGAGACGAACTAAGAGATAAAATATTACAATACAAGGACAATTTGGCTCATCTTGGGGTCAGAGAAATTATCATATGTAGAGAATGCCCCCTTGAAGAAACCATAGAATGTTCAATACCCCTGATAATCAAATTAGAAAGAGAAGACTTAAAGTTGTACAATGCAATTCAGGAGTTTTTAAGTAAAAATGTATCAGAATTGATAGAAGTAATTCCTGATGATTTTTGGGGGATTGAGAAAGATGAACATTTTGATGACAATGCAATCAACATCATTATTACAAGGGAGGATTCATGAGTCTTTCTTTCTTGACAACCGAGGAGAAGACCTTGTTTGAAAACAATTATCGCAATATCACGATAATTTGGTTTTGTATAATGGCAAGTGTAATCCTCTATATACTTATAGTAGAAAAGATTCTTGGAACCCCAAATCAACACACCTTCCATGAACCAATATTAAGGTATATCTTCTTAGGATCTGCACTTTTTGTAGCGATCTTAATTAGATTACTTCGCCATCTAATATTAAAAAGACTGGATAAACAATCTTTTACAAACCTTATAAACCGCCTCAAAGCATCATCCATAATTACATTATCTCTATGTGAGATGGTAGCAATTTTAGGACTCATAGAATACCTATTCACAAGAAACAAGATAGACTTTTATTTGATGTCATTCTTATCTGTGGTATTTTTTATTGTGCATTTTCCCCAAAGGTCACATTGGGAGATATATATAAACTCTCACATAAGAGAGTTCCAGAAATAAACATGCCCCTATATTAATGAGGCCCTTTTACTCCCCAGAAATAACTCTATCAGGCAAAAACAAAAACTGATATAAAAAATATTATGCATAAAATCTATATTCCTTTTTGAAAAAGTTATATAATTGAGTCGAATTTCTTATTCTATAAAAATTGAACTTTTTGTCCCTTGGAAAGATTATAAACGCACTTTGTTCCTCTGGATATGGACCACCATGTCCACCCAATTCCTCTTGAAAGTTGAGCACCCTTCCTCTGAATCTACCAGCAAAAATAATTATATCACCAGAATTTTTCATTTTGGTTAATCTTTCTATATCCGACTCTATACCTTTATAAAGAAGTGAAAAGAACGATGAGACGCTCCCCCTCAAAACCTTAATATTACCCTCGCTAATCAACGCCTTGCCTTCAGGCGTTTCCACAATGACACCTTCCTCAGACAAATAGGTGATAGCAGCTATATTTCCATGTGCAAGTATAATCTCTTTGATATTAGGATAATAATACTCTATCTCATTCTCCAAAAGTCTCCTATCAAATTTATTGAAATAAAGATGAGCCAAATCTGATGTAGGCAACAAGAATATTTGATTTAAATCAGTTACATCAACCTCTGGTATAGACTCCTTTACTCTTCTTTTAATCCTTTCAATTAATACATCAGCTATATATCCGAATCCCCGTGGCATTGATTGTCTTATAGACTGTAAATAGTTCAAAAAAGATAATTGTCTTTGTTCTCTTAAATACTCAATATTACCTTTATTATAAATTATTCTCGTGCCTATAACCTCTTTAATTATGTAATCTTCGAAACTTTGACCCCCTACCCTGTCAAATGGGAGTGTCGGAACCTGACCATGATCTGATAAAATATATACCTCATATTGATTACCACTCTTCTTAATGGCCTTAAACAGCTTTTTAATATCTCTATCTATAGAATAGAGTGTAATCAAACTACTCAATGATAATGGCCCCCTGTGATGTGCAAGTTCATCATATCCGACATAATCTATATATATAGAACTAACACCACGATATATATCTACCTCTGCAAGAATCGTGGATATCTCTCTCAATAATACATTAGTTATTAACCTTATAGGTATAAAAGGTACTTCACTCCTTCTAACCTCTTTTCTAACCGTCTGGATTATATACTCCTTTAGTTCTGAAATAAGTTCTGTAACCATGGAAAATACAATTCTTAAGACTACACCCATATTAAACACCATCAGTAAAATTGCTGTAACAAAATTGATCTTTATATACCTATTAAGCTCATAGAGTTTTGAGACGGCAAATACCGACTCTTTTGCACCACCTGTAAAAAGTGTGCAATACGATGTTCCATCTGTTAAGATTCCTTCATTTTTAGATAATTCCTGCTCTAATCTACCTGTGTCATTTAAGCTCTTCATTATAATAAACTCTTTTCTTTCTTTATCATACCACCTAAAACCAGGAATATTACTATTATCTCCGTACATGATTCCAGCCATGAAGGCAGGGGTAGTAGCCGGGAGCCCACAGTCAAACCTTGCAATCTTATGAGTCTGTGAATTAAGAAGCTTTGTAATAAAAGGCATAAATCTAAACTTAAGCGCTCTTCTTAAGGCAAAATAAGATAATCCATCTATATGTATGATAATGAATCGCTTCCCTTTACTTTTAATACACCCTTCTGAAAATGTACTAAGATATCTATAAAAACTCTCCTTAGGATGAAAAATTTTATACAGAATATCCTTCATGCACTTCATATAGAACAACGCTTTTTACCTTATAATATTTTTAATTAAAAGATTCAAACAAAAAGCCTCAGTACAATCAACTTTTCAATTTTTACTACTGAGCACCCTGAACTGACGCAAGATATGTCATATAAATCGGAATATCCCACGATAAAAATTACCCTCACTTCCATGTTATCTACCCACAATCAATGGGTTAAGTCCCCACTTAAATGGAAAGTAATCTTTAATGTATGAAAGAGAAGAGCTGAGTTGTATTTATGAGAGAGACGGAATAATGAGGGGATATTTAGTTTGTGTCTATGCTAGAAAATATATGGAGATAATTAGGGTTTAAACAAAGTCAAGGACTAACTAATTACGGCCCCCTATGTTTCGTAAAAACTTCATTTATATTTGTTATGTGGAACCCTCTTTTGATAATCTCAGGTATAAATAACCTTAAAAATAAAACAGTATTCACACCCCTACCCTCAACATCTCTTCCATCATGTAAAAGATATATTACTCCATCATTAAGATAATCTAGCGCCCTCTCCAACAACACACTCGCATCTGAGTTATCAGAGTCCCATATCCCTCTACTCCATCCAACAAGGACATAATTATTCTTTTTTAATAACTCCAGTAAGGCAAAATTTTTAAATCCGTGTGGCGCTCTGAACAATTTCTTCCCATTTACAAGAGAAAGAGGTTTGAGTGCTTGTTCAGATCTCTCAATCTCTACTTTTACGAACTCAGCACTTTTGTTATGAAGTTTTGTATGTGAATATCCATGATTTGCTAAGATATGTCCTTCCTCCCTGATTCTATTTATTATCTCAGGATATTTTTCAGCCTTAAAACCCAAACAAAAGAATGCGGCTTTAACATCATAAAATTTTAATATATCTAAAATCTGCGGTGTTATGATTGGATCAGGACCGTCATCAAAGGTCAGAACTATCCTTCTGTCACCTTTTGTCAGTTTATAGTAAGTAGATCCTGTTGGATCAAACTTTGGATAGAAAACAAACAATACATAAAGACCCACAAGAATTATAAGTATGGACAACAACGTGAAAAGCGGAGACACATAGACAATAAGGTATATTGAAGTAGATAACAATACAACATAGATTAAAACAATAAACAGAACCCTTATTTTTATAACAAAAGGCATATGAGTTTCACTAATATATACAGCTTTGGTTTAAATTTATTCTAATTGATCCGTGAAGATCGGATTAATTCTTGTTTCCTTATAGCAAGTTATAGTCCTCCTCATATAATATGACCCATATTCATCAGAAAATATGGCTACATCTTGACAAGTCCTACTTTCATTAATCCCACAAAAATACTCATTTGCAACATTACCATTACATGTATCCGACCCTCCACCATATGCCCACGCTCCATAGATATCATTTCCAAAGTTACCAACAGTGGGCTTAAAAGAGACGGACGCGTTACCATATTTTATTTCCAACAAACCACCTGGTGTAGTAGTGTTGATACCAACATATCCTGTACTCCTTACAAAGGTTATCCCCTTACCCCATTCCCAGTTACCTGATGCATTATCCCCTGTAATTTGTAAAAAATCCCCATTAGCAGACGACCTAGAATGAAAAATAAATTTTTGCCCATTGACATCATTCCCTAAAACTAAATCCCCAACCACATGAAGTCTCGATTTTGGAGCTCCAGTCCCAATACCCACATTTCCACCAGTTGCAACCAGCTGACCACCTCCCACATTCAAACCATTTGCAGGTAGATTAAGTGCCCCCGTCATCGTATCCCCAGCCCTGTTTACAGGTGTATACCCCAACGCATCCTGCTTGGCATCAAACCTCTGATAATCAGCAGCT
>JAOAFA010000057.1 GCA_026416535.1 Deltaproteobacteria bacterium | reverse complement strand
ACTATTCATTCTGCAACCCCAATCAACCCATACGATGTTCTCAATGCAGGTGGGAGGCTTAAAAACATCGAAGATACAGGTATTGTAGATGATGCAGTTTGTGGTTTCGAAAAGGATTTTTTTAACATTAAGGCCGGGAGTGAAGTATGGTTTGGTGTCTTGATCCTGTACAATGAAAACAGTGACTTGAAAGAGATTTTAAGTACTATTAAAGTGTTCACGCAAAACAAAAGGGTTCAAGACTATCTAGGTGCTGAAATGGATTTTTGGCAAGAGTTTTTTAACAGTTTGGATACCAGATACCGAGAGCTCATGGATAGTGACAATATCCTATCTACTGCAGTTGTATTTCTGAAGATGGCACAAGTACGAGAAGAGAATACAGAAGTCGCTAAACCCAATGGTCAGATTGTCGCCTCACTTCCCCCTGGAATGTGGAATATCACATGGTTGAGAGACATGGTATATTCAATCCTTGCTTTGATTGAAATAGGAGCCAGAAAAGAGGCATTGGATGCCATAAGATTTACCTTAAATGCAGATGTGGGATACTATAAAGATTATGTAGGAGTAGAATATCAATTCTCTGTGTGTAGGTATTTTGGTGATGGAATGGAAGAAAGTGATTCTAATGAAGATGGTCCTAATATTGAGTTTGATGGAGCCGGTCTTTTCCTTATCGCTATATCTAAGTACGTAATGAAATATGGTATGGACGACATAAAAGACTATGCTGATACAGTATTTAAAGGTTTTGCTGACGTTATTGTCTCTCTTATTGATGAAGAGGGATTAGTAAAAAAAGACTCATCCATATGGGAAAGGCATTTAAATGGAAAAGAGAAACATTTTACATATACTCAAATAACAGCCCTTGCAGGTATTTGTGGTGCTATATATTTGGCAGAAGAAATGAATGCTCATCACAAAACAAAAATCTATAAAGATGTATATAAAATTCTCAGGGAGAATATTTTTAACAAACTCGTTCATAAGGATAATTATTTTGTTTCATCTCTTGAAGAGTTTAAGATGTATGTTGGATACTTGGATGCTTCCGTGGTTGAGGCAATAAATTTTGGATTAGTTGAACCTAATAATATAATATCCAGAAAGACCATAGATGTAATGAAAAACCTAAAGACTATCGGTGGTGGTTATATGCGAAATGATGATGGAGATTGGTATGACAGACAGGAGTGGGTATTCATTG
Organism: Deltaproteobacteria bacterium; assembly: GCA_026416535.1. Lineage (GTDB taxonomy): Bacteria > Myxococcota > SpSt-1050 > SpSt-1050 > SpSt-1050 > SpSt-1050. The sequence goes on along the minus strand of JAOAFA010000057.1, from coordinate 13,461 downwards.
ACCTCAGAATTGCCTCGGCAATGAAGAAAATAGGAAATGAGGATAGCGCTAATAAACTTATCATGCGGATAAAGAACTATACCGAGTCTAATAATTCTCAATTCTCCGAGCTTATAACAGAAAATGGCATTTCCGTTGCTGGCTCTATTCCTATGATTGGTTTTGGTGCAGGTGCGTATATATTAGCAACCCTTGGAGAGTCTTATAAAAGATGTACCCTAGCAAGTATAGACGGTGGTTTAGAGATTGGTAGCGACAATCTCTTAGAGGATGAGGCCTATTTTAAAGACGAAGGAGACCATGCCCTAGTGATTGGTGGAGAGACTTCATTTGATACATCTAATGATAATCATATTGCCGCCTGCAGTTGTAGTATAATAGAATAGGATCTCACTTTAATTTTTCAATTCTTTTGGCATCTTCTAATTCCTTCAGACTTTTCTCAATCTCTCTTATTCTACTTTCAATATTTGAGATTTGAGGATTGATTCTGAGAATCTCTCTATATTCATTTAACGCGCAATTGAGATTGCCATTCGCCTCACATATAGAGGCTATAGACAATCTGACACCGATATCATTGTTTTTAAGATTTAAGGCAGTTCTTAAGTACTTTAGTGCCTCATAAATATTTTTTTCTTTTAAATATGTGTTTGCAAGGTTTGTATAAATGGATACTTTGGTCTCATTGTTTATATTATCGCATAAAAAGACCTTCAAATAGTATCTTCTTGCCTCTTGGAGCTTATTAATTTTATTATATAAATTGGCTATCCTCATTAGTGTATCAGCATTCAAAGGATTTATTGTATCCGCCTTGATAAAATGCTCGAGAGCCTCCTCATTTCTGTCTTGTACTTCGTAAAAGATGCCCCTTAGATAGTATTTTGTAAACCCACTATCTAATTTTTCCAATTTCGTGAGAACCTTGTGTGCGTTTTTAATATCTTTGAGTTTAATATAAATATTAAAAGCCGTCCTCATTACTTCTAAATTCTCATTCGATAAATAGAGGGCATCTTCTACAAACTCTTTAGCCAATTCCATTTCTGAATTGTTTATAAGATACTCAGCAAAGGAAGTTATCTTCTCTGGTATATAAGGTATATATTTGAAAAGTTCATCTTTGTCTATGTTGGTTAAGAGTTCTGAAAATATTAGACGTTCTCTATTTCCGTAAGCATATTTAATTGCAAGTCGGCTTTCTGATTGGGCATGGGCTCTTTCTCCCTTCTTCAAGAAGAACCTGTATAACATATAGTGCGGTTCAAAGGCGACGGGATTTATGAGTGTGCTGTGTAGTAAATATGACTTGACTATAGGTCTTTCAGTATCGAGGAAATTCCTTGCCGCAATAGAGGCGGGTATGTAGTAGTTAAAAGGATAGAGTTTGATCTTTTCTATAAAAAAGTTGTCATCTGGTGGAAGGCCTTTATTGAGCATGAGTTCTATTTCAGCTTCTACCTTTTCTCTCCTGTGTTTCGTTGCTAAGTAAGTAGATTGTATAAATATGACTACTAGAATTGTCGAAATAACAAAGAAGCGGCCCTTGCCAAGTGATATTGTAAAAGTCTTATAAACTGGCACTTCAGATTTATCTTTTAGATGGTAGAGTCTTGAGATAAGAGTAGCAATAATAACAACAACAGCCACCTGAACTGAAAATATCTCAAGATTGAAATCCACGAGATTTTGAAGCAATATGTAGAATAATCCAGTAATTAGTAAGGCAGTTCTAATTGAGATTGTATATTTAAGAAATGTATAGGCAAAATATCCCAGCACTAATAACATTATTGTGAAGTGAAATATCCCATAGTCTGCCAATTGTTGAAATATTTGATTCTCCATCAAAGGAAAGCTTACATGGAGTGTGTCTTCTCTGTACATATTATATATGGACTCAAAACCACCCTTACCAATACCTACAAGTAGAAAATCCTTAAATAGACCTATGGAACTGAGAACTAGGCGATATTTTTCATTTTCTAATCGCCTCATATCTGTCAGTGTCAGGAGCTCCTCTGAGATCTCCTTATAGGCAAGGTAAAAAGCTAAAGTGATGATTATAAGTGCGCTTGCTAATAAGAACATTGATTTTCTTGCAGACAATCTCTCTTTGATTAGAAGAAAGCCAAAAAACAGCAGGGAAGATATGAAGGCAATTATTCCTCCGCGAGAAAGTGTTAGAAAGATACCTAATCCTGAGAGAATTGAACATAACAAGAAAATGACCCTCTCGTTTTTCTCTCTAACGCTATAAAATAGGGACACTCCACTAAATAACGAAAGTCCTAAAAACCCAGCTTGATGATTTGTGTTAATAAATACCGATGGAATGATACCCTCATTTGTTATACTAATAGGTTGTGAATAGAATGTCCTAAAATTGAGTAAGCCTTCCACAAACCCATATAATACAATTACCGTCCCACAATATGCTATTGATTTAAGTAGTATATAAGTTTCTGAAAATTCATACTGAGAAGCAACAATGAAGATGAGGGAAAGAATGATAATCCTTACAAAGTATTCAATATTGGCATATGGCTCAATTGATAAAGTATAAAATTTAATAGGCTCTATGAGATTGTTATATATTTTGTTTATTTGAGATAATATCTCGAATTCTTTTGAAGAAATAAACTTGATGAAAGAGAGGGGAAGAGGTATAAGTTGTAATAGTGTGACGATTAGTGTAAAGAATAAAAAAAGTAAGAATATTATAAATGGTTTACTAAGAGTAAGCTCTTGTCTTAAATATATATAACTTAAAATAAGAATTAGAGCAATTGAGTATTCAGTTATTAGAACAAAATAATGAACAGAACCATATATGAGAGGTATAAAGAAGACAAATAAGGCTATGGTACTTTTTAATATATTTAATCCTCTGTACCTCTCTGCAGTTAATTCTGGGAATATCAAAAGAAACTCTCCGGCACAAATACGATATCACCGGGCTTTAAAAAGAAGTTCTTTTCTTTTCCTTTCCCTATATCCTCTACCGGTAAATAGATCCTCTTTTCTTCATTGTTTTCTATTCGTGTGACACTTACTTTATTCTTGTCAGCAAGTTTAGTGAACCCTCCAGCGATAGTTATAGCCTGAATTATGGTCATGTTATCTTCATAGACAAATGTCCCAGGCTTTTGAACCTCTCCAAAGACAAAAATCTTTTTGCTATTGTACTCCTTTATAAAAACAGAGACCTGAGGATCTTTGAGATATCCATCTTTTAGCTTTTCAATTATTATTTCCTCAACTTTTATTGCAGGTAGACCGTCAACTTTTATCTTTCCAATTAGTGGAAAATTTATAAAACCATCTGACGAAACTCTAAAGATACCTGACAGGTCAGGCTCACCATATACCTTTACTTCGAAAATATCACCAGGCCCGAGCGTAGTACTACCTCCTAACGTAGACAAATCAATAAATTGAGGTGGATTCGGAGGCGGTTCATTTTTACCCCAAAGGAAACATCCGGAACTCAATAACAAAATTAAAACAACACATATTCTCATACCATAGAAACCTCACACAAGTGAGTCATCTTAAAAAACATTGAAAAAATAAATGAAAAATATAAGTTTAGCAATATAATTTTTTGATGTATTTAGTCTCCTTGTTAGTTTTCTTGTATTGTAATTGAGACTATGTTATAATGATTTTTGGATGAGGTGCATATATGGAAAAAATAAAGATTGAGGACATCAAAAGTAAGGTCAAACTTATTGAGGAAGAACACAGAATCTTGGATGAAAAGATAAAAATGCTGCAATGTTTTAAATACTTGACACAATCTCAAGACGAAGAACTGAAAAGACTTAAATACGAAAAGTTGAAAAAAAAGAAGGAGCTCTTCAAATTAAAAGAGCTCTTAAAAGACTGAGTAGGAATAAAAAATTGCTTCATATTTTTGTTGAATAATCCCAATGTTTTTTATAACCTAAATCTGTATCTGTGGAGGTATCATGAGCGTAAAGGATATAATCCTTTCTAGGCGTAGCATTAGGGCATATAAACCAGATCCCATTCCCAAAGAAGATTTGGATGAACTCTTGCTTTGCCTCCAAAATGCCCCAAGTGCATCTAATAGACAACCATGGAAATTTATAATAGTTAGCGATCATAACCTCAAAACCAAAATAGCAGAACTTTGTTTCAAGCAGATGTTTATCGCCGAGGCTCCATACATCCTGGTTGGAGTGGGCAATGCAGTAGATGCATGGAGAGGTAAAGGAACCTATGTAAAAAATTGGGAAATCGTAGATGTTGCAATAGCCCTTGATCATTTTACACTAGTTGCATGGGAAAAAGGGATAGGCACCTGTTGGATTGGGGCGATGAATGATAGAGAAATTTCAGAATTATTGGGGATTGTAGAACCATGGCATATTATAGCACTTATGCCTTTTGGATATCCGAGGGAGATAGGTAATCCCAGGGGAAGAAAGCCCATCGAGCAAATTATTTCGTACAATCATTTTTAGTCGGAGGAATTATGAGGAGTATAGTAATCGCTTGCCCTGATAAACAAATGGGGTTTAATATACAAAATCATATAAAAGATTCAAAATGGCCGGTAGAGGTGTTCGACAGTGGAAAGGAACTTTTTGATTTTTTGAAAAAAAATAAGGTCGTAATGGCCGTATTGACAACTACTTTGTCGGATATGAGCGGATATTCCATTTGCAATCGTATAAAAAAGGATTCAAAGCTTAAAAGTATTCCTGTTCTTCTTTTACTAAATGATGGCAATCGAGAGCCATTTGAACAGCACAAAACTACACCCCAACGAGCAGATGAATACTTTGATAATACATCAGATTTGACTGGGATATCGCGTCGAATTATAGAAATGGCTGGTATGCCAAAGGAGGAGGATTTAGCTGAAAAAGAAGATATTGCTAAAGCCATTGAAACAGCTATAGATACAGTCACATTTGATTCGAATGAAAGTGTTGCTCCACCACCTATTCCACCCAAAGAGATTGTGATGGAAGAGATGAGAAGGATGGATGAGACCGATGAGTGGAAGAAAAAGCATGATATTGACAGACACGAGGCAAAACTTCAGTACTTGAGGGAGAGCCTCAAAAAGAGGGAGATGGAGATCGATAAATTGAAGTCTGCGCTGTCATCCAAAGATGATCTTATTAACCACTTGGAACAGGATTTAGTAGGTAAGGACCAGATAATTGAAAGTATGAGATCCGCAAACGAGCAACTTGAGTCCAAGATAAAAGAGCTTGAAGAAAAGCTCGTTAGTATGACAAACGAAAGAGATGATTATAAGGCTCAATTTGAACTAGTGGTAAATCTTAAAGAGGAGTCTGAAAAGGAGAACGCTGAAAGGATCGCTGATAGGGAAAAGGCATTAGAGGAACTACAAACCGCCTTTGTTAATTTACAACAGGAAAAAGAAGAACTGGAGAGGAATACAAGTGAGGCAATAGAGGGTCTAAACAAAAAGATTGAATCTTTAGAGACAGAACTTAGTAAAACGCGAGAGACAATGGAATCCGAGATAAAACATAGAGAAGAAATAATAGCTGACAAGGAAGGGAAGATTGAAAATCTTATAAATCAACTAAATGAAACAGTTGATGAAAAAGAGAGACAGGCAAAAGAAGCGGCCAATCATATAGAGGATTTAAACAATCAGATTAAAACGCTTCAACAGCAATTGAGCGATGCATATGATGAGAGAAAACGATTTGAAGAAGAGAAGACAAGGGAGATCGCCGAGCTTAACGGCAATATAGAGGCGTTGAAGAACGAGATTCGTGACCTCACTAATGAGAGAAATTCAACTGTGGCACAACTTGAGGAAAGGATATCAGAGTTAGAAAGGGTTCTTTCTGATACACAACAGCTACTAAATATAACAAATCAACAAAAGGCTCAACTCGAATTAGAGACTTCACAGAAGATATCCAGACTTGAATCAGATCTTTCAGATAAAAACTTAAGGATTGAAAATTTGGAGACCGAATTGAATAATTTGAGGGAGGAGTACAACATATATAAAACTGAAAAGACACAAGAGATTGAAGGATTACATCAAGTTATTGAAAATTTAAACCAAGCGGTCACAGATAGAGATAATATAATAAGTGATAGAGAGGCTACCATAAATCACTTGAAGGATGAAAAAGCCCAATTGGAGAAAGAATCAACAGAAGAGATTGAAAGGCTGAATGGTGAATTAAATGGCTTGATTGATAGATATAATTCTCTTGATAATCAATATAAAATGGCTGTAGATAATTATGAGAAGACAATCGCATCAATGAAGGCAAAGCATATAAGAGAAATGGAAGATTTATCCAATCAGTATAAGGACGAGATCAATGAATTACAGATGGCTATATCACAGAAAGATGAGGCACTAAAGGAAATGGAAGACAACTACGAGTTTGTTAATAGACAACTTGTTGAGGAGAGTAGAAAGACGAAGAAGGCAAGGGATGAGGCATTAGAGATGGTAAACAAGATGAAAGAACAACTACAAAATAGAGAAAAGGAATTGTTAGGGCAGGTAAATGAACTCCAGAATAAGATTAGAGAATACGATAGAATTGCAAAAGAAAAGGAGAGACTTGCCTCCGAGTTTCAAAAGAAGTATGAGGAGCAAAGAAGAACGAATGAAACGCTTAGAAGGTCTATTGAGATTATAAATAAATCGAAGAAGCAGTAAAAAAATAATATGTTTATGGGTGAAGAGGTAAAATTATGGTGAATGTAGCACCTTCACCTACCTTAGAATCAACTAATATCTCCCCATTGTGTTGTTTTACTATACCATAGGTTACTGAGAGTCCGAGTCCTGTTCCTTGACCTACAGGTTTTGTTGTGAAAAATGGTTCAAATATATGTCCCATTACATCTGGAGGTATACCAGGACCTGTATCTTTTACAGAAATGCTAAAAGTCTTCCTCTTATGATCTACGGCTGTCTTAATGATAATTTTACCTTTCTCGCCAATAGCATCCATTGCATTAATAACTATGTTGATTATTGCCTCTCTTATTTTCTCTGAGTCTATCTTAACAATAGGGATATCTTTTCCATACTCCTTTATGATTTCTATATTGTTAGTATTTTTTTGCAATGTTATCAGATTGATAGTGTCTTCGATTATCTGATTTATGTCAACCCATTCATACTCGGTTTTATGTTGGCGAGAAAATTCTAATAAACTTTTTATTATATTTTTGGTTCTATTGGTTTCAGAGATAATATTATTTGTAAAATTCAATATTTCCTTAGCGTCATTTTTTTCAATGAGTTCTTCTTTTATTAAGTGCGCATAGGATAATATTGCGCTGAGGGGGTTATTAATCTCGTGAGCAATACCTGCCGAAAGCCTTCCTATGGAGGCCAACTTTTCACTTTGAATCATCTGTTCTTTAATCTTCATCAGCTCCTCTGTTCTTTCCTGGACCTTCCTTTGAAGTGTAATATTATATTCTTCAAGCATTTTATGAGAAGATGATATTGATTCGACCATGTGATTAAATGCCTTAGCAAGTCTTCCGAGCTCATCATTAGTACTTATTTCTGCCCTCTTAGAAAAATCACCAGAAGAAATGTTCTCGGAGAGTTGGGCAAGATTTTCTATTGGTTTTGTAATCTTTGAAACTAAAACATAGCTGAAAATAATTATTAGGACAAAGGAGATTATAGCCACAAATAAGAATCGGAGGACAAGGTTGTATTGTATTGACATGTAAACGGATTCTGAAAGCCCTACATATAAAATAGCTTTGCTTTGATCTCTTGTAGGGATTAATCTATATGCGCCTAAATACCAGCTATTTACTACAAATGCCCTTCCAATAAATTCCTTATTTTTCTCCAATAGTGTCTCTCCAACTATATCTTGGATTACTGTGCCAATTGCCCTGGTCTTCTCATTTAAGAGCACATTAGTAGCTATCCTAATTGGTCCAGAAAAGATAGTGACAGTTCCCACTGGTTTTCCTCTATGAAACTCCCCGCTAAAGATTATCTCTCTAATTTTATCAACAAAATCAAAATTTTTGTTAAGGATTATTCCCCCGTATAGATAATATATTTTGCCGCTGTATTCGAAACTTGACATAGATGAGATACATAATACCTCTTTGAGGATACTTCTATCTTCCGGATATGCGCGTTCTGTATCTATGATTTTTATGCTATAGCTATCCTGATCAGCTCTGGTGAGGATTGCAATATCTTCAACACTAAGTGTTTCTGAAAATTCAGGATTTCTAATATTTTTTATTATCGACTCAGCCCTAGGCAGCTTTTTCTTCTCATAGATGTCTAACCCATTGGAGTCGACTATAGTTAGAAAATCAAAATAGTGCTCACTTTTTACTTTGTTTATATACGTTACATCATTAAGAATGAAAGGATCATTTTTAATCTTAATGTTCTCTGCTATCAAATTAATAATTGATCTTATCTTTTCACCTTCAGATTGGTAAAGGGCAAACGCAGATTGTATATCATGTCTTATTTTTTCATATGCCTGGTTTTTTAAAGTGTTTCTAACTGTGTAGGTTCCTATAGCTGACGCAATAAGACCGCCAATTAAAACAGTTAAAGATATTATAATGGTAATTTTTGATTTGAGGGTGTTGAACATTGATTAATTCCTATTGCAAACGCTTTGAATATCATATATTATCCTTTTTGATAAGTTTTTTATGAAAGTAAACAACAATTTAGAAATAGCCTCATACCCCGAGCAGATTTTTGTATTTAGGAAAAATATATTCCTCTTGAGGGCATTATTTTACCTTGTCTTGACTTTTTTTGTAGCTTTACCCATTTTTGAACAGAGATCTCCAAGTGTTGTTATAGTTATTTGCCTTGCGTTATTCTTGTTAAATACGGGTTCTAGATATATTTTTACCTATAGCAAAGACTTAGAGATAATAATTCACATTCAACAGCTTATTAACCTTTTAGGAATTATTCTGTTAGTATTATATAGCTGGGGATCAAATTCCACATTTGTTGTGCTTTTCATTATTGAAGGATTCTTCTGTGGACTAATGTATAATTTATCGTGCATGATAGGGTTTCTCGCCATCGTAATATGTTTTCTTTTGTACTTATGCTTAGATAATAATTGCGCCAATTATACAACAGTCCTATCTATTGTGCTTTCTATGTTTTCTACTATCTCGTCATTCCTTATTATAAGAGAACAAGACAAAAGAAAGATTGAGCTCATATCTTACTATTTAAAACTTGAGAAATTAAATTCGAGGCTGATCGGCATTGGTCGCCTCAGAAAGAATTTCATGGATATTGCTTATCACGATATGAGATCACCTCTTTCCACTGTCATTGGTTTTATCCAAAATATTCTCTCGGGCTATGGTGGACCCGTAACCCCAAAACAGGAAGAATGGTTGAATAGATGTGTAGATAAATTAAATTCGCTGTCAAAGCAGATTAATGAGTTATATTTTTTAGCCAACATTGAATCAACTGACTTTAATGAAATCAAGAAGAGATGTGATATTTCTCATGAGATAGAACTAGCAATAGCCGAGGTATATGATAAATTTGTGAAAAAGAATCAAAAATTTACAAAGAATATTCCTAATTCTATCCCTTGGATGGTCGTAGTCCCGATACTATTTAGACAGTGTATCGTAAATCTGTTAGAAAATGCTAACAAATATACCCCAATGGAGGGAACCATTCAATTAGAGGTTGAATATGATGAGAATTGGTTAACTGTGAAGGTAAGTGATACCGGTATTGGTATACCTGATGAATTCAAGCCAAAAGTATTTGATGAATTTTTTAGAGTGAAAAATACGATTGTTGACAACCAGAAAGTTAGTGGGACTGGTCTAGGACTAACAATTGTTAAATCAATAGTTGATGGTCATGGAGGAACCATAACAATTCAAGACAACAAGCCCAATGGCACCATATTTATAGTTAAATTCCCTGTTGTTAGGGAATATAGAGAGGCCTAATTCTTTAAAATTATTAGTTGTTGTTAGGATTGGATTTATGATGTCTTTGGGGGATAAGAATAGTGAACTTAGTCCCTTTGTCTTCTTCACTTTCGACTTCAATAGAACCGTTGTGTTCATCAACAATCTTCTTAATTATGACAAGACCAAGGCCAGTCCCTTCTATATTTTTAGTTTTTTCATTTCTTATTCTAAAAAACTTTGAAAACAGTCTTGGTATATATTCTTTATCAATACCTATCCCAGTATCCTCTATTTCAAGTTTTAAATATTCACCTATTTCATTAACTCTTATAAATATCTTGCCTCCCTTTTTGTTATATTTTATAGCATTCGAAATTAGATTTGAAATAACCATTGAAAATGCTGATGGATCTGTTTCTACGTTAAAATACTCTGGCATCTCTTTATATACTTTTATATCTTTCGCCTGTATCTGCTCGTTGTATCTCTCAATCTCTGAATTTATTAGACCTATCACATCTGTCTCTGTAAAATTTCCAGAAAAGCCCGACTTTTCCAACCGGGACACAAGCAACCATTCATTAACCAGTTTAGTTGCTTCGTTAATTCTTTTGTTAGCCCTTTTAATTATTGATAAGACATCCGCTTCAATATTGTAGTCTCCTTCTTCCAGTAGATATAATAGTTGTTGTGCTGCAAAGAGAGGAGATTTGAGTTGGTGTGAGACGAATGAGAGATAGTTTTCTTCCATCTCTCTTTTCTCTTTCAATGCCTTTGCCTTTTGGATGATTAATTCTCTTTTATCAGCGGCTTTTTTGATTGCTAATCTCAATTCATCTGGAGTAAATGGCTTTGGTAAAAAATCTGAGACGCCTTTTTGCATCGCCTCTATTGCATTCTCAATAGAGGCATAAGCAGTGATAACAATAATGACAATGTCTTTGTCTAGTTCAGTTATTTTACCTATTAACTCATGCCCATCCATTTTAGGCATTTTAAGGTCGACTAGAACGATATCTGTATAGTTTTCTTTTATATGAGATAAGGCGTCTAACCCATTGTCAAACGTTATCACATTCACAAAATTTTTTTTTAGGATGCTATAACAGACGTGCCTTATTGCAGGGTCGTCGTCGACTACAACTATATTTAGATTCTTTATTATATTTTCCACAAGGACTAATTTATCTTACCATATTTTTTCAGAACTTCTTCTATCCTTGTAAGGAGATCTTGAGGCTTAACAGGTTTTGTAATGAAATCGTCAGATGGTAAAAGTGATGTCCCGATTTTATCGGCAAATCTCAGTTTCGTTTTTTGTTCTACACTTGTTAAAAATATAATTGGGGTATCACGATACTTTGCATAGGGATTATTAGGATCTTTACTCTTTATCTGCTGGGCAACATTAAATCCATCTATGTCTGTGTCCATTATTACGTCTAAAAGAATAAGATCAGGTTCTACTTTTGTAAGCTGTTCTAAACATTCTTTGCCTGATCTGGCCTCAATAATTTGATATTCAGGTTTTCTTGCAAGAATTGTTCTAATCGTAAATAGAAAATCTTCATCGTCGTCTACAACTAAAATCTTAATAGTATTCACTTTAAATACCTCCTAAATCGACAAGTTAATATCATAAATTGAGCAAACCTTCAATCTCCGCAAAAATCTGTTTATCTGTAAAATGTAGAGCCTTGATCGCCGAAGATGGACATGTTGAGACACACGTTCCGCACCCCTTACACAAGGCATCATTGACTTGAGATTTATTGTTAGCCTCATCAAATGTTATAGCAGAGAAAGGACAAATATCATTGCATAGTTTACATCCCGAACAGAGTTCTTCAAATATGAATGCAGTAGCGGATTCTATGACTACCTTGTTCCTCTGGACAAGCGAAATCGCGGCAGCAGCTGCAGCTGAGGCCTGGGCCACAGAATCAGGTATGTCTTTTGGTCCTTGGCACGCACCAGCTAAGAATATACCATCTGTGGCAGTACTAACAGGGGCTAATTTTGGATGTTTTTCGAGGAAAAAACCGTCCTTGCCAATGCTTACATTTAATAATCTTGATAATTCTTTTGCGTCATGCCTAGGTGTTATGGCATTACATAGTATAACCATATCTACAGGGAGCCACATAGTCTTCTTTAGTAAAGTATCCTCTGTCCTAACAAATAGTTTTTTCTTATCTTCTTCACTGTCTGTGAACCCCAATGCTTCTAACATTTCAGGATATAATATCTTGGCGTCGTTATAATCCAGTACCGATACAGCCTTTCCTCTTATGAAGTCTACACCCTCCTCAGTTAATCTATGGTAAAATTCTTCATAACCCTTTCCAAAACATCTCATATCTATGTAACAATTGAATACATCAGCCTCTATCTTCTCTTTTATTAGATGTGCATATTTTAAGGCATACATACAACATACTCTCGAGCAATATTCGTAATAATTCTTATCTCGCGACCCAATACAGTGAAGAATTGCAATAGACCTAGGTGTTCTTCCGTCTTTTAGTTGAATCTTGCCTGCCGTTGGACCTGAGGCATTATTTATTCTTTCAAACTCTAATCCCGTATAAACATTATCATACCTTTTATAACCTAATTGTTTTATCTCTCTCGGGTCCAACAGATCATACCCTGTTGCAACTATTATCGCCCCTACATCTACTTCTATCTCTCTGTCTGTATCTTCAAAATTTATAGCCTTTGGTTCACAGAATTTTTCACAGGCTCTGCATTTGCCCGTCTTAAAATATACGCAGATATTTTTATCTATTACCGGTTTATTGGGTACTGCCTGTGGAAAAGGTATATAAATAGCCTTTCTTAGAGCCAGACCTTCTTCAAATTCGTTTGGAGCTTTATAAGGACATTTTTCCATACAAACACCACATCCTGTACATTTATTATGATCTACATATTTTGCCTTTTCCAATATCTTGACCTTGAAATTGCCAACATAACCTTTAATCTCTTTTACTTCAGAATAAGTCATAAGCCTAATATTTGTGTGTTGACCAGCTGCTGTCATTTTTGGTGTCAATATACATGCTGAGCAGTCCAAAGTAGGGAAGGTCTTGTCAAATTGTGCCATATGACCACCTATTGATGGGGTCTTTTCCACGAGAATAACTTTGTTACCTGCTTCTGCGCATTCAAGAGCAGCCTGAATGCCAGCAATCCCACCACCTATGACAAGGATGGTCGGGTTAATTTTTACCTCCTTAATATTTAGTGGTTCGAGGTATCGTGCCTTAGACACAGCACCAGAGATTATAGCCTTTGCCTTAATCGTTGCTAACTCAGGATCCTCTGTTACCCATGAGCATTGCTCTCTAATATTCGCCATCTGAAAGAGATATTGATTTAACCCAGATAACATACAGACTTTCCTAAATGTAGTCTCGTGCATTAAAGGGGAACAGGCAGCTACTACAACTCTGTTTAAATTGTTCTCTCTTATAGCCTTACCTACAAGCTCCT
>JAOAFA010000012.1 GCA_026416535.1 Deltaproteobacteria bacterium | reverse complement strand
TATATACTCTGCTCTTATATGTGCCGTTATAATAATTTTTACCCCTAAAGTACTTGTTGGGGTGGCAACATCCGTTGTTATAATAGTAGAGGCAGTGTTAATTGTTCTTACTAGTCTTTTGTTTGCCACATTTTATTCGATTAAGACAACTCGTCAAATTTTGGAAGTTAATAAAGTAACAGAGAGGATTATACAAGGAGATCTTACATATAAAATTTCGAGTGAATTACAAAAATTAGAAGTAAGAAGTGAACTTGACCTGCTTCAGAATAGTATTATGGAACTTCAGAAGAATATAAAACAACTTGTTATGGGATTTCATGATGTATCAGGACGACTTTACGTGGAGGCGGAGAATCTTGATTCGGCTATTAGTCAACTATCGATTGGGATTAAAGATATTTTACATTCAATCAATCAGATCGGCAAGGGCACTGAGAAGCAGAATAACATGGTTGAAAAAACAGTGAAATCTATAGAGGAACTTGCAAAAGGTATTGCAGATATTGAAAGGATGACGAGAGAGACAGAGTTAGTGACTAAAAATATATCTTCTTCAATTAATAAGTCAATCTCTAATCTTGAGAATATATTGAACAATTTAGTAGAGTTTTTAGGAAGAATAGAACGAATGGATAAAAAGGTAATCGACTTTTCAACGAGTGCTCATTCAATATCTGAGGCTATTGAGTTGATCACAGAAATAGCTAATCAGACGAAGATGTTGGCCCTCAATGCTACTATTGAGGCGGTTCGGGCAGGTGAGCACGGTAAAGGATTTGCTGTAGTGGCAGAAGAGATCAAAAACCTCTCGGAAAAGGCAAATATATCTGCGAAAAAGGTTGGTGCGATTGCTGAAAACATAATAAGTGAGTCAAATATACTTGTGAGAGAGATCAAAGGAGACACAGAGAAGATAGAGGGGTTGTCTACTAGTTTAAAAAATTTACTAAATATAACTGGAGAAATCAATAGTTATCTGTCAAAAATTAACGACGCTGTAAGCTCTATTAGAGAGCTTACGTCTCATCAAAATAAAAACTCGATAGAGATAGTCCATTCTGTGGAAGAGATAAGTGTTGTGTCTCATAGTAATTATGAGACATCAGATGCATTGAAAGTAAGTGTGGAGTCTCAGTCAGAAAATATTCAAGAGATTGCAAATTTATCATCAAATCTAAAGAGTATTAGTGAGGAACTTAGTGACAAGATAAAAAATTACAGAATATAAATGAAGGCATTGGGATTTATACGGAGAGATGTTAAGTTGTATGTCCCTCTTGAAAAAGTGATAGGTATATATCAGGATGAGACTATATTTATGTATCCAGAGCTGAGCGATAAGCTTTTTGGGCTGGTATTTATAAATGGAGAGGTAGTACCTGTTTTGGATTTGGTTGAATTATTATATCGTGACAATAAGTATAAGAAAATTTGTGAGTATAGTAAAAGGGCCTCTTTGTTGTTATTAGAATCCTCAAATGGATTGATATCTTTTGTTTATGATTTTATAATAGATATATTCGAACAGAATGAGCTTCTGAATGTTAGCCCAATTTCTAATAAGCCAATTAATTTGGGAGAAAAAAACGCTTTTTTTGTTGAAAATACAGAAATAGTAGAGGATATTATTGCCGGCATTAAGACAAATATTGCTAATTTGAAGGAGATATTGTTATGCCCAAAAGAGTCTTAATAGTGGATGATGCAGTTTTTATGAGGGGTCTAATTAGGGATGCTTTTTCTTCTCCGGATTTTGAGGTTGTGGGTGAGGCCTCAAATGGAATTGAGGGTGTTGAGAAGTTTAAGGAATTAAAACCAGATATAATCATCATGGATATAGTGATGCCATTTAAAAGTGGTATAGAGGCAACGAGAGAGATTAGGCAATTGTCTGGGAGTGTAATTATTATTATGTGTAGTGCATTGGGCCAGGAGACCCTTGTTATGGAGGCAATCGAGGCAGGTGCTAATGATTTTATTGTAAAACCGTTCAAGAAAGATGAAGTGATAACCGTAGTGTCGAAATTTATTAAATAATGCATGAGAATGAGTATAGATATCTATTTATTTCAGAGGTTAGAGACCATCTTGTAGAGATCTTCGCTCAGATTAACAAGATACAAGAAGTAGGGGTTATAGATGATAGCATCTTGTTTGATCTATTTCGGAGATTTCATACGATAAAGGGTATGGCTAATACGATGGGACAGCTAAAAATTGGTGAGCTTGCACATATGCTTGAAGAGGGGCTTGAATATATTAGGAAAAATCCACACTCTATTTTTAGCTTTAGAGAGGCTATTATTAGGGGGGTAAATGCCATTTCTGCGGAAATCGATAACTACGAAAAGGGGATTCCGTTTAATTCAGATAGTGTTTTATCTGAAATATCACATTTGTTTCACGGAATAAAAGCCAAATTAGACCTTGATATTAGAGATGTTGAATCCGTATTGCAGAAAAAGGATTTGTCAGGACTCTTCGAGATACACTTTGAAGTGGATGTTAATAGCCGATTACCTGCTGTTAGAGCATTTATGCTTTTAAGAGAGGTCTCAGAAAGGCTTACCGTCGTACATTCTAATCCTTCATGTGAGATGCTAAAAAAGGGAATTAGACCAAAGGATATAAAGATATATGTAAAGGATAAACCTGACTCTGAATGGTTGAAGACGTTAGAAGGAAAGATTGGAGAGATAAGATTTGTTAGTAGTGAGTTGTTTCATGTAAAGGATGAAAATAAAATGAAGCGGATGGTAAAATTTATTCGTGTTCCATTTGAAAGGATCGAAGAGCTTACCACGAGCCTTGATGAGCTGGTGCTTTTTTGGAATAAATATAGATATTCACTCGATGAGGAAAGTTTGAATCCGAATATCCAGAGATTGGAGTATGGATTTAAAAAAGTTTTAAACTATGCAGAGCGGCTTAGAACGGTGCCAGCCTCTAACATTGTTCCTAAGCTTATTGTTTTAACTGAAAATACTGCGAGATCGTTGGGAAAGAATGTTAGATTAGTAGTCCAAAATGATAGTTTGGAGATTGATAAAAGTATAATAGACCGTTTAGAAGAGCCACTGATGCATATTATTAGAAATGCTGTTTATCATGGAATAGAGGATAAGGAAGAAAGGATTCGAATTGGTAAGGATATTGTTGGCGAAATAACCATTCTTTTCAAGGAGGATGATGAATATATAAGTATTGTGGTAAGAGATGATGGTAGAGGCATGAATAGGGAGAAGATACTTAACATTGCTATGGAAAAGGGGTTATTGGACAAAGATGTGGCTCAATTGAAAGATGATGAGATATTGGAATTAGTTTTTGTGCCCGGTTTCTCGACTCTTAAGGATGTGGATATGACTTCTGGAAGAGGTTTTGGTATGGATATTGTTAGAAATGTAGTATGGCAGATGGGTGGTGATATAAAGATAAGTAGTAAGGAGGGGGTTGGAACAGAGATTACGTTGCAAATACCGTATCAGTTTGGGTTAAAGAAGGTAGTTGTAGGTGTGATTAGAGGGTTTAAATATGCATTTCCAATATCAAATGTGAGATATATACTTAAAAAGAGTGATGTGTATATCAATTATGAGGGCAAATTTTTACAGAAGGGTGAAGAAAAGATAAGATTGCTTAATTATAGGTATACAGAAGCTGTATTTTTTATTGTCTGTTCTGCAAATAATAGTTTAGTAGCTATAGGGATAGATGATGTAGTATTTGTTGGAGAGACCCGGCTTTATAAGGTTCCTTATATACTAAAAAGTAATAAGTTTATCAATAGTATGATAGTAATGCAAGGGATATGCCCTATTCCTGTTTTTTCTGTAGAGCATTTGACATAAGAGTGGTCTATGAGCTCAGGTGATTCACAAGTGATATTGAATAGGATAGTGTCTTTGTTCAATGAATTTGTTGGAATTGAGATTCAGGGGTTTGACATATCCGAAGAGAAAAGACTTTATATAGACTCTATGCCTATTTTGATCGACTCACATTTTAAAGATGGAATTTGTGTGAAGCACAACTTATATTTAGATGAACCTGTATATATTGTAACTCTCATTTCTAAAGGTGCTGTGTATGAAATTTCATTAAAAATGAAGATTGATATAGATCCTGATTTTGAAAGAGTTAGAGAGGATGATAATACATTATCTTTTATAACTGAATTGGTCAATCTGATGACGGCGGCAGTGGCTGATAAATATGCTATGAAGTTAAATAGGAGAGTACTCTACTCTCCTCCAAGGCTAGTAAGACACATTTTTAGTCCCGAATTAATTAAAGGAATTGACATTCGTAACAGACCTGCGTGTATTATTGTATATGAATTTCTCTTTTCAGAGGCCGATTCTGCTATTAAGATGTTTTTAATTTATTAAGAAGTGGGCCGTGCAGGACTTGAACCTGCGGCCCGCTGATTAAGAGTCAGCTGCTCTACCAAACTGAGCTAACGGCCCGTAGAGAAATAACTAATTAACACCCTTATTTTTATTATGCAAGTAAAAAATTAAAATATAAGTTTAAGAGCCTGGGATAGAGTAAGCCATTACCTTGGGCTATCTACGACTGGATATTTAGCTTTATATGCCAGATGGGAGTTGAGGTAGTTTAAGGAGGTAAGTAAAGTTCACCGAGAGGTAGGGGCATAGGATTTAATAGAAAATATCCAGGTCAGGAGGTGGAGAGGGGTTTAGGAGGCATTTTGGGAAATTTAGGAAGTAGTGGGGGGATCCTGAGATTGTGAAGAGTGAGGAGGAGAGCTTCAGAGATTAATGAGTTATCTGAGGTACTCAGAATGGTTAAGGGGTATGATAGATGAATGGTTTGATGAGATTTATAAGGAAGGTTAAGATGAGGGTGAAGGTGGTAGAGATATTCCTTGGTGAAGGTGTAGTGGGAAAGATTGTTAAATTAGTAAGTGTTGAGATAAATAGGAGATACGGAGGGGGATTAAGAATTTTGGAGAAGTAATAAAGATAAGATTAATATGTATGGAGAGGATGGCATTGGAAAGGTTTTTGGCATTGGATAAAAAGTATATGATTTATCAGAATCGAATAGCGGAGATTAAATTTTTGTGAATTTTTATAAAATGAGTAGGATAGTAGTCGTATGGCACTTTTATACTTCGAAAATGTTTTAGCCAGTCTATAGCTAAGGAGTATGAGACTTGAGGTGATGGTATAATGTTTGAGTTTAAGTACGCGAGCAATTAATATGGATTAAATTAAGTTGACTTTTGTTAAGAAAAATATATAAATCAACCAACTTTAATTTTTGAGGAGGTTATGTCTATGAAAAGGTTTTCTTTCTTAATTATTTTGTTATTTTTATCTTCCTTAGTTGGGGCCGCTGAATTGGATGTGCATGGATTTGCACAGATGTGGTATTTGTATAGAGATAATGGTATAGCTTTAAAAGATGCAAACAATGTAACTTACTATCTTGCTCAATCAGACTCACGATTTGTGCTTTCAAGAGCGAGATTAAGGACCAATGTTGAGTTGTCAAATGTAGTCTCTTTTTTCGGTCAGATAGATTTTATGGCATATCAGAATAATGTAGTAAATCCAGGGGACAAAAATGATGTCTATTCATATAATTTGCTTCAGCTTATGGACCTGTTTTTGAATGTAAAGTTGCATGATTATATTACGTTAAGGTTTGGACAATTTACAATTCCTTTTGGATATGAAATAATGAGATCTCCCTATGATTTAGAGCTTGTCAGTTATTCACTGGTAGTAGGCAATGGTCACAGGTATTATGGTAGGCAGTTGGGGTTTTTCCCGTATTTGAGAGATACAGGGGTATATGCCTTTGGTGATTATAAAGGATTCAATTATAAATTGGGAATTGTAAATGGGGCTGGTATATATAGAAGTGAGGAGAATAGAGTAGATATCTCAAAGGACAGAGACTATGGAAATAAATTTAAGGATTTAGTTGGGCGAATCGGGTATAATCACAAATTATTCTCTGTAGGTCTTTCTGGATATTATGGCTTAAGGGATGCTTACGATGATTTTGATGCGAACAGAAGATTTTGGAGAGGCGGATTTGATTTGACGAGTCAGTATAAAAATATTGTGTTTGCTTCGGAGGTTATTTTTGGCCAGGATGAATATAAGACTGTAAAAGCTGCTGAGGGGAAAATTGAGTTTAGCCCTCATTTTTCTTATGGGACCTATGTGTTGTTGGGTTATAAGTTTACCGATCTCAAGCTCTTACCTGTCGTAAGGTATGGTTTTGTGGAACCTGATGATTCCATTGATGATAATGAATTTTCTTCAGTGTCGGCTGCTATTAATTATTATTTTTCAGAATTTGCAAAGCTGACTTTAGCTTATGAAAAGATAATACCTGTAAAGGCAATGCAGTATATTAACAAAGATGGAAAAGCATCTGATATTAATCTACAAACGGCTATTATGCAGTTAGGAGTTAACTTTTAGTTATTTAAAAGTAATTTGTTTTGAAAGACCCCAATCCAGCTATGGTAGGGGTTTTTTCAATTTTTATTATCCGTTTGAATTTATAGGTATTTTGAGATAATAAAGCTGTGTATGGAGTTTGATAGTAATATACCAAGTGAGAAGTTAGATGAGGATTTAAAGGAAGAAAGGTCTGAAAAGAAGAGACCCATTGTGGTTTCCATTGTGATGATATTACTTTCTTTGGGGTTAATGTATTATTACTTTGAAGATATAGCGTTTTTTTTTGCCAAGCCTGAACCGTTAGTGCTTGGAGATGCTGAAAGGCTTCTGACTCATAGGCTTAAGCATAATAGTTATATATCTGTGTCAGGTATTCCAGATCCGAGGATGCTTAGGGGTGATAGTTATGTGTATTTCTTTTTCACAAAAAAATTTAATTATTATGTCTTTATGGGGAATACTAATATAATTGTAAAAGAACCCGTTGAACTAAATAAGAGTAGAAGGGAAGAGGGGTTAGATACGGGACCGAGGATAGGTAGATTTATCAGATTTGATAGGTATTTTAATCAGAGGGAGCTTGCTCAAGCCAGAGAGTTTTTTACTAAGAAGCTGGGGAGACACTTTGATGATAAAGGAGGGGTTTTGGTGGTTGGGGAGAGACCATATGGTGATTTCGTAACTTTGGTTGTATATTTGGTTTTATTATCAGTGCTTTTCTATAATTTAATAGATATTTACAAAAGAGTAAAAAAATGGAAAGTTAGTTGACATGGTTAGGACGAGATTTGCTCCAAGTCCGACTGGAGAGCTTCATATAGGCAATGCAAGGACTGCTTTATTTGCGTATCTTTATGCGAGGAAGAATGGTGGGAGATTTATACTGAGACTTGAGGATACGGATGTAGGACGCTCAAAGCCAGAGTACTCTGATGCTATAATAGAGGATTTAAAGTGGCTACATATTGATTATGATGAAGGTCCATATAAACAATCTGAAAGACTGCAAATATATAAAGAATATCTAAATAAGCTCGTAGAGATGGACTTGGTCTATGAGTGTTTTTGTTCGCCTACTGAACTCGAGGAGAGAAGAAAGATAGCATTGAAATCTGGTAAACCGCCGGTGTATGATGGTAGGTGTGCACAACTAACAGAAGAAAAGAAAAATAGTTTGAAATCTAGTGGTAAGGGTTTTACTTATAGGTTTAAGTTTTCTAAGTTTGATATAATTGAGTTTGAGGATGTCATTAGAAAAAAGGTAGTTTTTAATCCCAAGATAATGGGAGATCCTATTTTAGTGAGAGCGGATGGAGTTCCTGCTTATAATTTTGCATGCACCATTGATGATATGCTTATGGGTATTACTGATGTAATAAGGGGTGAGGACCTCCTTGATCAGACGCCAAGACAGATCGCTATCTTGAAGGCGTTTAATGCACCGATCCCGCGATATGCTCATCTACCCCTTATCATGGGGAGGGGCAAGAAACCACTCTCGAAGAGGGATGGTTCAACATCTGTTTTAGAATTTAAACAGCAGGGTTTTCTTGCAGAGGCGTTAGTGAATTATCTTTATAGATTGGGATTCTCACCTCCAACTGAAAAGCAGATCCTAACAATTGATGAGATGATAGAATATTTTGAACTTGAGAGGGTTAGCCCTTCACCAGCTGTATTTGATTTATCGAAACTGAGATTTATTAACCGTGAGGTGATAAGACTCAAAGATGAAGGACAACTCTTGAATATGTTTAGGATGTTTTTGAATGGTGATAGTAAAGAAATAGATGATAGATTTGTCAAGGTATTTAAAGATGAGATATTTACTCTATCGGAGCTGAGAGATGCGTCATCTTTCATCTTTGATGATGGATTTAACCCAAATTATACAGCGGAAATTATGAAAAAGAGTAAATTCTATCTGGATAGGATATTAACTTTAGAGATATTAAACGTTTTTGTAAGTTCTCTTTGTGAAGATGGTTTTGATGAGATGAATATTAGAAAATTTATAGAGGCGAAAGGTTTAAAGCCTCTATCTGTATTTATGTTGATCAGACTTGCGTTGTCTGCTCGCGAGAAGGGTCCTTCACTTGCCGATATAGTAAGACTATTGGGTGCTGAGAGAGTGAAGAAAAGAATAGAACTAATTTCACGATGCCTCTGAAAGGAGTTTAATATGCCTTTAAGGTTGTTCAACACATTGTCAGGTAAGAAAGAGGAATTTATACCTTTAAATCCGAAGGAAGTAAGGATGTATGTTTGTGGTGTTACAGTATATGATATGTGTCATATAGGACATGCAAGGGCCTATGTTGCATTTGACGTAATAGTGAGATATCTTAGAGAAAAAGGTTATAATGTGACCTATGTTCGTAATTTTACAGATGTAGACGACAAGATCATCAGAAGAGCAAGCGAATTGGGGATAGCCACAGAAGATGTAACAGAGAAGTATATTAAGGAATTTTATACTGACATGGAGATGCTGAATGTAGGTAAAGCAGACATTGAGCCAAGAGTGACCGACCATATAAGTGAGATAATAGCCCTCATTCAGCGAATAATTGATAATGGATATGCCTATGTGGTTGGAGGAGATGTCTATTTTTCTGTGGAGTCTTTTCCCAGTTATGGTAGACTCTCGGGGAGAAAGCTTGATGATATGAAGGCTGGTGCAAGAGTAGAGCTAAATGAGCAGAAGAGACATCCTATGGATTTTGCATTGTGGAAGGAGAGCAAGCCAGGGGAGCCTTTCTGGGATTCACCGTGGGGTAAAGGACGCCCCGGATGGCACATTGAATGTTCCGCAATGAGTACGAAATATCTGGGTGCAACATTCGATATACATGGGGGAGGTAAAGACTTAATATTTCCTCATCACGAAAATGAGATTGCACAGTCAGAGGCTGCTTATAAGGTTCCATTTGTGAGATATTGGCTTCATAATGGTTTTGTAAATATCAATGAAGAAAAGATGAGCAAGTCTCTTGGTAATTTTTTTACCATAAGAGAGGTTACGTCTCAGTATTTTCCAGAAGCGCTTAGATACTTTATGCTTGGTACTCACTATAGAAGTCCAATTAGTTACTCCATTGATGCGATTTCGGAGTCGGAAGGTAGGGTGGAGTACTATTACTCTACGTTGAGAGATGTGAACAACATTGTAGGAAATTTTGATGGGACATTGAGAGATATTGTTCTTAAAGACGAGGTAGATAAAAATATGGCAGAGTTTTATGAAGCTATGGATGATGATTTTAATACTGCAAGGGCTATTGCAAATCTATCTAATCTGTTGAGGATTGCAAATGATATGATCTTAAAAAGAGGCCAGTATAAAAAAGATGTCTTAAAACCAGCTCTTTATTATGTTAGAGAAAAGATTTTAACTATTGGCAGAATATTGGGGATAATGGAAAAGGATCCACAGGTAGCGTTGAATACAATAACTTCCATGAAGGCGAAGAGGATGGGGATAGATGTAGGTGAGGTGGAGAGATTGATTGCTGAACGATCGCATGCTAGAAAGATGAAGGATTTTGTGAGGTCTGATGAGATAAGAGATAGATTACTTGGTATGGGGATTACTATAATGGATACACCTGATGGAACCTTTTGGAGGATTGAAAAGTGAGGATTGCGGTCTTGAAATTTGGAGGTTCTTCTGTTGCTAATCCAGAAAAAATTATGCGCGTAGCTGAAAAGGTGGTTGCGACTAAAAAAAAGGGGTATGATGTTGTAGTGGTTGTCTCTGCCATGGGAGATACAACAGATAATCTATTAAGTCTTGCAAGGTCGATTAATCCAAATCCACATAGACGAGAGCTAGATATGTTACTCTCTGTGGGGGAGAGAATTAGTATGTCACTTTTATCTATGGCGATTGGGAGGTTGGGTTATGATTCAATCTCCCTGACAGGTTCGCAGTCTGGAATAATAACTAATGATAGTCATAACAATGCAAGAATAATTGAGATCAGGCCTTTTAGAATTCAGGATGAATTGGAGAAGGGAAAGATTGTCATTGTAGCTGGTTATCAAGGTGTTTCATATCGGAAAGAAATTACTACACTCGGGAGAGGGGGTTCTGATACCACAGCGGTTGCTTTGGCGGCTGCATTGGATGCAGAGTATTGTGAGATATATAGTGATGTTGATGGTGTGTATTCTGCTGATCCTAAAGTTGTGGATAAGGCAGAGCGGATCGACCATATATCTTATCAATCTATGCAGGAATATGCTGAGGCTGGCGCAAGGGTCTTAAATAGTCAGGCGGTGGAGTTTGCAAAGAAGAAGGGTATAGCTATATATTGTAAATCCACTTTTTCTGATGGTGGGGGTACTATAGTTGATAAATTTCTTTCTCAAAAGAGTAATAATATTATTGGGGTGACCTATGAAGAGAAGATAATTTTGCTACAAAAGCGATTTGACTCTTATAAGGAGGTTCAGGTATTATTTGAAATTTTGGATGCATATAAAATTGTTGGTAAACAGATTAGATTTGAAAGAGATAATTCTGGTTACTTTTTAAGCCTAGCTTTTTCAGATGAAAATATACATGATTTTGGAAACTTTAAGACTTTAATTAGTGAACGATTCGGTAATTCAGTTGTTATTAGAGAAGATACAGGAACTGTATCACTTATAGGTGATGGTATCAATCATGATTACTCGAATATGAGGAATGTCCTTGATATCCTAAATTTTAACAGAGTTGAGTTAATAGGTGTTACAACTTCATCATTTAGGATTTCTGCGATAATACCTTCTTATCAGGTCAAGGACACTGTGAGAGCACTACACAAGTTTTTCATTGAGGAGAGAAAGTAAGCCTATATTTTAAGGGGCGCTTCCTTCTTTGAAGGCGTTTTGAACATAAGATTTTGGGGGCTTTTGATTTAACAAAAAAGGCGCCAAGAATCTGGCGCCTTTGGTAAGCAATCTACTGAGGTTGGGTTATTCAGCCTTTTTCTCCTCGCTTCCTTCTTTTTTCTCCTTTTTTTCTTTTTTCTCCTTCTTTTCCTTTTTCTCTTTCTTTTCTTTCTTCTCTTTCTTCTCTTCTTTGGCTTCTTTCTTCTCTTCTGTTGCTGCGGGTTGACCCTCTGCTGGTTTTGCCTCATCCTTCTTTACTTCTTCCTTTGCAGGCTGTGCTGGAGGTGTTGCCTCTTGTGCACTTGCTGATACTGCAAAGAGAGTTAGAAGACCTAACCCCAGAAGGACTAACAATGCTTTCTTCATGTTGCTCCTCCTTTACTAGAAAAAGTTAAATTTGTATTAACCCTTTAAATAAATTTGTCAAACTTTTTTTGAAACTTTTACATTGGATATGAATCTAAAGTTAGGCAAGGAGGATGTATGGAAGAAAAGGATTGTATCATCTTCAATAACGACAATTTTAATGAGGAGGTGTTAAAAAGTGAGCATCCAGTTTTAGTAGACTTTTGGGCCCCGTGGTGTGGTCCTTGCAGACTTGTAGGACTAATAATTGATGAGATTGCCAAAGAATATCAGGGAAGGATAAAGGTGGGAAAACTAAATGTAGATGAAAATGAATCAATAGCGTATAGGTATGGTATTAGGAGTATTCCAACCATAGTTTTATTTAAAAACGGTAAACCCGTTGACCAGATTATTGGCGCTGTACCCAAGCATATATTGAAAAAGATGATTGATAACAATATAGTTTCTAATTAGGCATATGGAGGTATAAGTGCCTTTGTTTGAATACAAATGCTCTAATTGTAATAAAATTTTTGAAGAATTTGTGAGGAGTGAGATTAATGTGATAAATGTTAAATGTCCTTATTGTGGATCGAGGGATTTTAAAAAATTAATGTCTACTTATGCTGCATTTAATTCCTCCTTAGCGAAGTCGGATTATTATGATGATAATTTCCCTTCAGGTTCAACTGGTGGATGTGATAATGGTAATTGCGCTGTTTAGTATTTGTTATAGAATAAGCTGACCTATATCTATCCTCTCATCGGGTATATCATAGGATATACAGAACAAATAATTATAGACAGTTAGTTTTGCAATCATTGTGTCGTACTCAAAAGCTTTATAACTTTTTATTTTTTTATCTGAGATCAAATTTTCATTTTTTTTACAAATAAAAATATTTTTCGAATTAGATGATTCATCTCTAACTAACAACGGAAGCCCTTGGGTTATACACATTATAGGCCTAAACTCATAAATCTGACATTCATTATTTTTTAAAAATAAGCAGCTATTGCCCATTGATAGACTTTGAATAGTAATGCTGTTTTTAGGTAGTTTTTGTTTAATATAGTAGTATTCGAGAGGTAAGATAGAGAATGATTCACAGCATTCAGAGCATCCCTTTTTACACATAAAGTTGATGTATTTTTTTGCAAATTCAGAATAAAATTTGAGAGTTTGATCTCTTATTTCCTCATAAAATTTGAAATAGTCTTCATCTGTGGGAGATGTTTGCCTAAAAATCATCGATATCATTAACAAATTGTGGCCAGTCGACAAAGGGATTTCTATTTTTCTGATAATAATTTATCATATTACACCTGGTCATTTCATCATTATCCACAGGGTCGAGGAAGTGCCATTTTCTTAATTCTGATTCTTGTTCGTTATCTATTGGTAGACTGTACCTTATACTGAAATAGAACATCGCCCTTGCAGTGTTACCTTTATGAATATCACGTGGTTCAAATACCGTATTCCCCTTTGCATTCGTCCCGAGTTTACTGCCACCGTCTGACCAGACTACTTTTACAACTGTTCCAAAGGGATAATTTCCTCTCCTTGAGTTTGCTTCTGACTTTGTGGGGAAAAGGTGGAATAAATCTGACCTTGCAGGTTCGTTATCAGCACCCATACTCTGTGGCCAAGTATGTTCAGTGTTCATTATATTTGGGTTGGGAATTGTGTTAGTCTGAAGTCTAAAACCGGTATAAACGCACTCTACCCAACCGTCCTTATTGTCTATTTCTACAAACATTTTTTCCCTGGCAAGATTGTATCCCAAGGATGTGTGATTTTTTATTAGCTGATTTAGTTTGTCCTTTAGAGCCTTGTTTTTAAGTCCCTCTGTCCCGGGGTAATAACATCTCCCACAGTTGTATCCCGCGTCGCAGTCGCACGTAATCCCATTGTCCGTATTTGTCTCAGCATCAGTGTCCTTGTCTGAAGCATCTGTGTAAGTCTCGGGTTCAGTGGTTATTTCGGAAGAACCTGTGTCTGAGTAAATGCTGTCTTCAATTATGCCTATGCTGTCTTCAATTTCAGTATTATGAAAAATATCATTCGAAGAAATAATATCTTCTGTGATTACTATATCCTCTGATGTATCAGTATGTATCTGAATATCATCGGAGGTATCTGAGTCTAAGTAATCCTCTGATATATCAGTAAAAATATTATTTTCGTTTTCTGAGATGTCAGGATATGTATCAAGATCAAGGTAAGACACAATATCTCTATCTCTTGGAAGCTTCCCATCCCTTACAAAGTCACCACAGGAGGGTAAAGATAGTGCTAAAATAATTGCAAAAAGGGAAAGGTAGCATAGGATGCCACCACCTTTATTGATTATATGAAATTCATCTGTATCTTTGTGTTTTATTGCTTGCAAGCAATCTGATAATCTTTGAAACTCTCGTGTATGCATATTTTGTGCTTTGGGTCAATCTCTTTTCTTTCGAGGCATATATATCCCTCCGCTTTTCTACAATCGTCATCTGTGTTGCAGAGTAACATACAGATTCCTATTCCTTCACATTTTTCGTCAAAAGGTTTTGTATTAAGGCAAACCGCACCTGTTCCACAGGCTGTGTCAGGGTTATTTACATCGCAGTTAAGTCGTGAGCAGTATCCACCAGGCATTTCTCCATTAATGTTGTTTAACTGAAGGAATTGAGTAGTTAGGCATATATTTGGTCCTTCTGGTTTATTCTTGTTACAAAAGTCGTTTGTTTCACAGCTCTTTCCAAAGATTGCATGTCCTGTTGGAATATCATCATCTGCAAATGTTGCATCTCCAGTTGTGCCTACATCAGTGGTGCTGGTCTCGTCAGAGGAGCAGTTGATAAATAGGATAGCAAAGAAAGCAATCATAAGGAAGATGCCTAATCTATTCATCAAATACCTCCTTTTGATCTAAAGAGTGATATTTATTTATCAGTAAATGTTTGACAAGTCAAAGAATAAAATAGAAAAAAATGTTTTTATGTACCTTTTAAAATATTTTTCAAATTGGCATTCAACTTCTGTGGTTGTAGGGCATGGATTTTGAACGACAGGACATTTTTATTAGGTTATCTCCATGTAATCTCAAGATGAAGTTTACTTTTTTATTTAAGCTGTAAAAAATTCTTTATTTAGGCCTTTTTATATTATATGGGGTTAATTAACTCTTTATGGATGTTGTTTTATTAAAAATTACGGAAAGATGTCTCAAACTTGAAGAAATGGCATTTGAGATTTATAGAGATATTTCACAGATTTTTCATGAAAAAGAGCTCTCTCGCTTTTTTAGGGATATGGCGAATGATGAGGTGGAACATATAGAATTTTGGAAAAATGTTAAAGCCCTTGTCGAGACAGGAGCAATAAAAGATATCTTAGATAATAAAGATGAGCTTCTCAATGAGTTGATAAAGACTATTGAAGTGGTTGAGAGGATGAAAAATGACTTAAAGAGCATGAGTGATACAAAAAAGATATTTGTGTTGACATTTTATCTCGAAACCTACATTATGAGACCTTCTTTTGGATTGATATTTTATTTTGTAAAAAATGTCTCTACAATTAAAAACCCAATAGATACATATCAATTTCATCTTGAGAGGTTCATAAATCAGTTTAGAAGACAGAATATTGAATATATTGAGATTACAAGTATCGCAAATATAATATTCCAACTGTATATGGAGAACGTTCAACTTTCTAAGCTTTCTTATGTTGATGTATTGTCGGGGTTATTAAACAGAAGGGGTTTGTTTTCTTCTCTTTATACTTTAGCCCATATTTTGTCAAGGAATGGAAATCCCTCGGGGTTGATAATGATCGATATTGACAATTTTAAGGATATAAATGATGAATATGGTCATCAGGTAGGGGATCAGATTATTTCTTCTATTGGTTCAATTATCAGGGCATGTATTAGGGGATCGGATATCGCGGGTAGATACGGTGGAGAAGAGTTTTTGATATTTTTGCCAGATGTCAAAAAGAATATGGTAACAAGAATAGCTGATAATATAAGGGTAAAAGTAGAAGAAGAAATGTCAAGTAGATTTTCGGTGACAATATCTGGTGGATGCGCCTTTGTTGATAAAATCACAAATCCAGAAGAGGATATAAGAAAGTTGATTAAGCAGGCAGATGATAATCTTTATATATCAAAAAAGGGGGGTAAAAATAGAATAACATATCTCGAAAATTAGATGTGTCTCTTGCTAGCCGCATGAAGAGGAATCTTTGGGGATCTAGATGGAATACCCGTCTCAAAGACACTTTGTAATAATATAGAAGATTGAAACATAAGCTCTTCTAAGTCTTGACAAGTGTATTACTTTGAGGGAATATAATATCAATTTAAGGGAGATCTTTTAGATATG
Source organism: Deltaproteobacteria bacterium (assembly GCA_026416535.1). Lineage (GTDB taxonomy): Bacteria > Myxococcota > SpSt-1050 > SpSt-1050 > SpSt-1050 > SpSt-1050. The sequence goes on along the minus strand of JAOAFA010000012.1, from coordinate 5,207 downwards.
GCAAGACAGGACATCCTTTTGATAGGGTTGGAATATAATTCCCTAAGGATTTTGGAGGTAAGTCTGAGAAAGGCTGGATTCATGGTTGCCTCCGTGTCAAGTTATTCAGAGGCATTTGAGCAGATTAGAATTGCTCCTCCAGATCTTATAATAATTGATTCCACTAGGGATTCTGATGCATTTGAATTTTCTAGTTCTGTTAAGAATGAGTATAGGAATATACCTGTCATAATCATTAGTTCGAATAAAGAGATTAATACGAGAATAAGAGCACTTGAAATAGGAATTGATGATTATCTTGTAAAGCCAATTTACATAAAAGAGATTGTTGCCCGTATTAAGATTCATCTCCAGAAGCGCGAGCAAAAACGGGTAGAGGATGGAATAACGGCTGGATTTATTGGTTCATTATCTGATATCGGTCTTTATGATATTATACAGACTATAGAATTGAATAAGAAGAGTGGGATTCTCGAGATCAAAGGTAAGATTCAAGAGGGGAGAATATATTTTAAAAATGGTCAGATGGTCCACGCGCATATTGGTAAGTTAAGAGGAGAGTATGCAGTATATAGGATGCTTACTTTCAGTGAGGGTGTGTTTAAGATGTCATTTTTGGATATTGATGTTGAGCCAGATATAGATAAACCTAATAGTGCAATAATTATGGAAGGAATGAGAAGGCTTGATGAATATATGAAGTATACTGAACAACTTCCACCTCTTACTACACGACTTGATATAAACCATGATGTCCTTGTAGAAAGACTGAGGGATATACCTGATAATGTGAATAAGGTTCTTAAGCTTGTTGATAATGAGAGATCTATAAATGATATTGTTGAGCTGTCTGATCTGGATGAACTTGAAACTCTAAAAATTGTGTCTGCCCTCTATTTCGACGGAATAGTTTATGATGTTTTCTCTCCCAAGCCAGATAAAGAGCGTAAGATTAGCTCGACATATCCAGAGCCTCAAAATGTTTTATCTAAGAAAGAAGAGTCTGTGTTAAAGGAACACAAAAGACCTTCCACGTCTGAGATATGGGCGGAACATGTTTTTGAGAAGGAGGTGAAAGGACCTGTTGAGTCTTCTAATATTGGTAATCTGACAATAGTTAGCTCCGACCATAAAGAAACTGTCTCCATGAGTGGAAATGAAAAGAGTATGAATGTTTTACAACAAGATAATGGGGGTTTAACTAAAGAGGGGCAAAATATGCCACTTATCCCCACAATGGAACCTCCAGTGGTCTCAATTATATCAGATGAAAAAGAGCAGAAGACTCCTAAAGAGCAACTTATTGAAAAGACTCTAATTGAAAATATTACTTTATCGACGTCTTCTTATGTAAAAGGTTCGCTATTAGGTAAGGATAAGAGGGAAGTTGGGAAGGTTGAGAGGAGGGGCTTCCCAACTGTTGCAATTTTACTGCCAGTTTTTATATTGGTAGGAGTTGGGATATTATTTTTTGGATATCGTTATTTTTTTTATGGGCACATTATAAGAGGGGAGTCTCGTCCAACAAGGGGTGATATAATGACTTCAAAGGAGGAGAGTTCTCCGAAAGAACTAACAGTGTTGAGTAAGGAATCTGAGACAAAAGTAGTTAGAGAGGTGGAGAGAGAAATATCAAATAACACTGAGGAGCCAAAGGAGGGGGAGGTGGCAAAAAGAAATGACGAATTGAAAGAGGACACTGCAGGGAATGAAAGAGGTACGAGTATGGTAGGTGCAGGACGAGGAGAGAGAGAGACATCAGAGATTGGAGGGAAAAAGGTTCAGGCTGAATTTTCTGTTGACATGAGTGGATATAATGAATTCTTGAGATCAGCACAAGATATGTATAGGTCGGGTAACTTGAAAAGGGCGAAAGAAGAGCTCAAACAGGCTTTAATTAAAAATCCGAAAGGGTACGAGGCTTTTACTTTATTAGGACAGATAGATTTGGAGGGCAATAAGATTAAGAGTGCAATAACTTATCTTAAGAGGGCCATAGGCTATAATAGTAAGTATGCGCCCGCTTACTTCTATTTGGGGACTTGTTATCAGCTTGAGGGTGATAATGCGAATGCAAAAAAGATGTATCAGAAGTACCTCTTGTTATCACCTAATGGTGAGTTTGCGAATGATGTTCGAGCAATTATTAATGACTTAAAATAAAAGGAGAAGATTTATGGAAGTAAGATGTCCGAAATGCCAAACAATCTATCATCTTGATGAAACACAAATTCCAAATGAGGGTGCAAATGTAAAATGTACTGCCTGTCAAAATATATTTAAGGTCTCTGCCCCCGCTGTAAGGCAACCGAGCCAGCAGACTAATTGGCATCTAAAAAAACCTGATGGGAGTATTGTAAATTTTAAACATCTTGGTGAGCTCCAGAAACTTATTCTTGAATATAAGGCTAATCTGGAAGACATGATTTCAAAAGATGGAGTCTCTTATAAAAAATTATCTGATATGCCCGAATTTGCTCCTCTTTTTTTAAAAAGGAATCAGTTGGCTACCGGAATAAATGTTCAAGGGGCGAGTCCAACTCAGGTTGACCAAGATAGATCTCAGGAACCTAAATCCTCTGTTCCTCAGGTCCAGTCAGTTGTGACCCCGATTAGTATTCCTCAGGAAGAGGAAGTTGATGTATATGGTAGACCTAAAAAGGAAAGTAAGAAGAGTGGTCTTCTAATAGCTTTTGGAGTAGTAATAATTATAATTGCGATTGTGGTCTACTTTTTTAAAGATAGGATAATGGGGCCGGAATTAACAGAGGAAGAGACGGCAGCATTGAAGATTGCGCAAGAAGAGATACTTCGCCTGGATTACTCAAATCTAGAGAGGGCATATAATGAACTTGAGAAGTTGACTAAGAATCAGAAACACCCTCCAAAAATGGAGATCCTAGCTACATTGACTCATTCACTTCTTCTAAGAGGAGAACTTTTGAAGCTTGAGAATTTCGTAGTAGAAAGGCGCATCAAGGAGATATTAAATGTTGACAAATATAGTGAGGTTGCAAAAAAGTTAAACGAGGCCTTTAATGAAAGGCAGAGGATTATTCAGGATATCTCAAATATCACGATGACTAATTTAAGAAAACTTGATATGTCTTATGGCTCTGAATCACTTGCTAAGTATGTCTCGCTTGAATATATAAGAATCCAAGTGGTTTTTGATAAGTCTTCGGCTGAAAAGGGTAGGATGTTGTTGAAAGATTTAGTTAATGTTAAGGATTTCCCCTATTCGAATAGGTTAAAATTTATTGAGGGTGATTTAATACTTAAGACAGATGAGGCAAGGGCTGAAGAGGGGATTAGACTTATTAGGGAATCTTTGAACGCTGAGAAGGGATTTATCCTTCCTCATTTTATGTTGGTAAGGTATTTTGTCTCAAAAGGTGAATATGAAAAGGCTGGTAGTGAGGTGGATATAATATTATCTTCAAATCCAAATCATAGTGTAGCACAGGCATTGAAAGAACACATACAAGATTTAATAAATATTACGAAGACGGGACAGCCATCAAAAGTAGAAGGTACACAGGCTGTAGAAGGGCAGAAGAATGTAGAAGAGAAGACACAGCAAAGAGAGGATGCTAGAAAGGAAGTCACTATGGTGCCTGAAAAAACGAGAGAGGAAAAACCTGTTAAGGACGAGAAAATGGTATCTGTACAACCTGAGAAGAAGGAAGTGGCTATGAAGGCAAAGGCTGATAAGGCTACAGCCCCTGAAACTAGATCAGGTGGAAATTATTCACAACTGATCAAACAGGCAAAGAATTTTGCTGCTAAAGGGCAGATAGATAAGGCAGCTGATACTTTTCTGCAGGCAGCAGAACTTGAACCGACTCTTGCAGAACCATTTTTGCTTATGGGGTGGATGTACATAGATGCCGGCAAGAATGAACAGGCAGTAAATTCATTTTTAAGGGCGATTAAGCTAAAGGGTAATAAGTGTGATGGATACATGGGGCTCGGAGAGGCAAATAAGTATATGAAGAGAAACTCGGAGGCAAAAAAATATTATCAGATGTATCTTGAGCAGTGTCCTAATGGGCCTGACGCAGTTACTGCCCGGAATAATTTGAATACCCTAAAGTAAAATTGATCCAATTATAGTGTATATTCCTATTTTTAGATAGTTTTTCGTAATAGTTTTACTTTATTAAATTGAAGATTTCTGTCGATAAGTAATAATTCACTATCACTTAATTCCGGTCAACTTTTGTTGACAGTTAGACTTTCAGTTGCGACTAAGATTGCTCTTTATTTTGGCATGCAGCTAGGTTATCTCTTAAGATGGTAAAGAGGTATTCCACACTTGGATGCATAGAGATCTACTCTGTCAGACGAGGTGGAGTCTTTTCATTCCATCTTATTTCCTAACCATGTGGATTTTCTTCTCCTTAATTTTAAGACAGTTAATCGCAGAGATCACTAAAACTTGAGAAGTATGTGTTGTGCATTTTGGTAGAATTGTAGTTTCACAAATGTGGTTTTTTACAATGTGTACCGAAAGAATCCTGTTTCTGTGTAAACCTGTGAGAGAAATTATATCATTAGGGGTTGTTCCATCAGATATAATACTTGTAGATATGTTGCCATATTTATGGTATCAGGGGATATCTGTGAAGTAATAATTATAAGCTAAGTCTTCTATTCAAAAGGGATTAGTAAGAGTACCCTCTTAGGAAGAGCTAAATATCGTCATGGATATATTTCTTAATCTATTGAAAAGTTTTGGTGTTTATACCTACTCGCAGTTTTGGACAGCAAGTGATTACTGTAGTTTTAAGGTTGAATATATATTATGTTGAGAAAGTACGGGGAGGTATGCCATATCCATTTATATATTGTCTTATATATAAATTATTCACAAGCATATAGTGGCGAAAATGACCTTGTGTATAGTTTTTTGGGGAAGATAATGTAAAGGTTAAAGTTAATGTATATTTGTTTTGTATTTACCAAGAGCTGCTAGCTTAGAGTCTCACTATTTTTTGTAGTTAATTTTTTATTTATTTGTGAGCCTTTGTTTGTAGCCGTGTTTTTGTGTTTAGTATTACTCATATGGCTCCCGATATTGGACAACTTTCGAACCATACCCTTGAAATTCAAGAATGAAATCTATCGTCCAATCCAAACAAGATAAAATAATGGTCGCAGGCTCGGACACATCTTGCGTCCTCGCACCGCTCCTTTTACTTCCT
>JAOAFA010000010.1 GCA_026416535.1 Deltaproteobacteria bacterium | reverse complement strand
TAAACTTTCTTTTTTAGCCAATTTTTTAGTTCTCTCTTAAAAAATCTCTGTATCTCCTTTTTACTTACAAATTCTTCTCTTAGAAATCTCAGATTCTCATCAGGTGTTATATCTTCGAGATAAATTAGTTGCTCAATGAACATCCTCTCACTAAAAAAATCTCCAAATTTTTTTATGGATATTTCAATCAGCTCTGAAATACTAAGATGTTTATTTTTTATTAAAATATACAAATCATAGTAATCTCTGTAATTTGCCCTTCTTCCTATTGCAAATGCCTTATTTGCAGCGATATCCTGTATAGAAAGGAGCGGTAAAAATCTGTCTGATTTTATCAGTGGAAATATTGGTTTCCAGTAGAAGTTCATAAAAGTTACCTTTATGTCTTCATCAATAATTACGCTTAATTCATCCTTTGTGTCTACAAGCAATACTACATTGTGTTTATTAAATCCACTTTTTAATCTTTGCTTTACATTGAACGATATAGGTTTCTCACTGAAGAGATCAAAGTCATAAGACTCTCTATGGGCTATCTGCAGTGAAAGTGCAGTGCCACCCCCTAAGTAGAAATCCTTACTAAAATATTTCGATAATTCTTTAATAACTTTTTGTCTTTTTTTATCAAGGATGGTTAATATCAATTTCATTAAATCTCATTGCTGTAAAGAAACCTAATAAAGTTATAGATGCTTTTTCTTGAAAATCTATTTCTATTTATTTTTGCAAATGATAATATCTCATCTTTACTGTATATCTTCTGCAGATAAAACAGGTGTTCCATTCTGCCTTTTTCAAGCACTTGAAATAGGATTGCCTCCTTATCTCTATCTAATTCAATCTTATCAAAATCGAGAAACCAGAGTATGCCCTTGAAAAAAGAGGGTAACCTTTCATTGTGTCCTGGCTTTTTATTATTCGAGCACTTCATCTGTTCTTTAATTCCTGTATTAAATTTATGGGTATCATAAAGGTCTGATACAGAGTTCGTCTATATCAGTCTCAACTGCCATTCCGAGGATATGAATCTTGATTACTAGTTTTGTCTTGTTCTTTCTCCTTACAAATTCACCCTCAATTCCTTCAAGCGGACCTGAGGTCACTATCACCCTCCTGCCGGGAGTCTCAAAATCCGCCCTCTCAAAGAACCTTCCTGTAGCAAGCGCGCGACTTATATTTTCAAGTTCGTTTCTTAATTGATCCTTGTCTTTTGCCTCGATGATGTTTGCAACTTTATGAGTCTTGTAAATCAGACTCTTTGAGATTCCATCAAAATCGTAAAACAAATAGCCGGGGAACAACGGGAGCATCGACTCTCTTATATGTTTGCCATATCTGCGTCTCTTTTTATACAACGGTAAATAGTATTTTACGTTTTTTTCTGCCAAGAAGTCAGCCACAATCTTTTCACATCTTGAATGAGTATGAATCACTGCCCAGTTTTTGACATCGGGAAGCATCCCCTGCTTACACTCCGTCCCCTTAAAGTTCACCTAAAAGTTAACAAATTTAGCACAATATCAATTAGTTAGCCCAAAACCAGGTACTTTGAGCAAACCTAATATCATTATAACTTGTTGTTATAGTAGTCAAGTAAAAATATATGGGTTTAGCTCTGAGGGACCAGGCTCGTGGTTTTATGGAGAAGAAAGAATGTGAATTAGGCCTAAGTTAATTAATGGATAAATGGGAGTTAGATAGGGGTGTGAAAAATCCCGATGAGGGGTAGGGGAGAATGATTGTATTTAAAGCGAGGGTGGGGTCAATTTATTAGGCTTCCTGAGGTTTAAAATAAAATTGCAATCACGAGACAGTTTTTCAGAGTGAATAAAAAATATTTCCTCAGACACTATTATTTTGTTAAAAATGAACAAGTTTAATTTTTAATATTTTATTTGAAAATTTCAAGATTATCTTATAATTACCATCAAAGAAATTGATAGATGGGTAACTCGGTGCCCTTTATTTATATGTGAGGAGAATGCTATATGAAGAAGGTAGTCTCATTGTTCTTATTTTTTTGGGGGATATATTCTTTTGCTGGGATTAATCATAACCCCCCCAATTCAATTCCGCCTGAAAGGGATTTTTTAATAAGCTATACAATTGATGAATATAAGGATATTGAGTACTCCAAGGTTTATTTTAGGAAGAGAGGCGGGATCTCTTATAGGTCTGTATTCGCGACAAAGACCGGTAAACTATTTGAGGCTATCATACCGGGAGACCAGATTACGTTTCCTGCAATTGAATATTATATCACGGTAACCTACACAAACGGACAAACTCAGGACGTGTTTGGGACTGAAAGTAATCCTCAAATGATCCCCGTAATTGAAGGTGCACTAAGAAGAGACCCACAAGAACAAGTCTTTAGGTCAAAATGGGAGTCATTGGAGGTATTCTCTCAAGAAGATATTGTTATATCTGCCTCCCGAAGGGAACAAAGGGTAATAGAGTCTCCATCTGTTATCTCCGTTGTAACACAAGAAGATATTGAAAACTATGGTTCAGAATCTTTGGCAGATGTATTGAGGATTGTGCCAGGGGTAAATATGATGAGGATTACGCCTTGTGATCCTGAGATCTCAATTAGGGGATTTAATAGAGAGGGCTCTAATAAGATTCTCACTATGGTTGATGGGCGGTCCATATATGTGGATCTATTTGGAATGACCTTTTGGGAATTTCTACCCATAAGTGTGCATGATATAAAAAGGGTGGAGGTTATAAGGGGCCCTGGCTCAACTATGTATGGGGCAAACGCCTTTTCTGGAGTGATTAGTATCTTTACAAAGGGTGGTGAAGATATCAAAGGGAGCAGGTTTTATGTCTCAGGAGGAGAAAATGGTATCTACTATACCCTCCAATCTGGGGATGCAAATGATAATTATTCGTATAGAGTCTCAACATCTTTTAGAAATCTATTTAGTTATGAAAAAAGGTTTAATTCGGATGGACAAAATTATACAGGAGATGGAGTCGTTGATTATAAATTGACAAAAGGGACATTGAGGCTGGGAGGTGGATATATCAAGTCGAGGGCAGAGGAGGTTTTTTCTCTAATTGGACCTGTGGGTGTAGATGCATATCAGTTGTATGTGCATTCATCATATATGGTTAATGACTTTAATGTCTCCCTCTGGTATTTGTTTATTAATGCTGGGTTGGATGTTGATTTTCCATTTCCTAAGATACTCGTCTTGAATAATATTCCGAATATCCCAAATGGGACAGAGGTAGACATGAGTGGACTGAAATTTGACATGCCGCTCGTTCATGGGGTGTCTAATACGTTTAACATAGAGGCCCAAAACAACTTTAAAATTTTTACAAACAACAATCTACTCATAGGAGGGAATTATAGGCTAATTACTTTCGATTCTGAGCAGTTAAAGCCGGGTTATCAGCGGTTTTATCAACATCTTGTGGGTGCATTCCTCCAAGATGAGTATAAACCTGTAAAGCAGATTATTTTCAACGTGGGTATTAGATTTGATATGCAGGATGTGCGAGATGAAAATCCTAAGATAAAGGATGAAAAGAATAGATACAATTTTTCACCGCGCGCATCCTTTACCTTTTTGCCATTTAATGAACACTACGTTAGACTGTCAGTTGGGACAGCATTTAGAAACCCGGCATTCTTTGAATCAGACATAAGGACGGTAATTGTGCCTGAGGGTGACAAATATCTGAAGGCAAACTTAGGAGGGACAGGTACTATTGTCAATCAACCCGTATCAAAGACGGGTATCGACTATTATGGAAATAGAGAGTTAGACCCGGAACAGATAATAACAGTAGATCTTGGGTATGGCGGGAGATTGTTAAATCGCCTCAAAGTCAATCTGGATATATTTTACGAACAGTTAAAGGATCTAATATTATTCTCAGGGTCTGTCCAAAACTTTGTAAGGGCCCTTGATGTGAACAATAAAGATCCTGACATAGTGAACAAAATTTTCAATTTCTACAATTTGGCGGATGCGCAGAGTTATGGATTTGAATTCTCAATAGATTATCAGATAACCAAGTGGCTCAAGTTGTTTTCAAACTATTCATTCCAAAAAATAGATCTTATGAATAAAGAGAAAATTAAAGAAAAATTAGGTATTTCAAATGATGATGACCTGCCAAGTGTTGATGAGGAAAATCCAATGCACAAAATAAATGCAGGAATAAATTTACTGGTAAACAAATTCAGTTATAATGTCTATGGTCATTATGTCTCAAAGACAAGAAGAGAGAATTTTATTACAAATATGGCTCAGGAACAAATCACCATGAATATATCAGGGACAAATGTTCAGAAGACTCTTCGTGAGTTGTCCAAGGAGCCAACCTTTGGAACCAGTGATGTGCCGGACTACTTTATCTTGAATATGAATATGAGCTATCTATTCTTTAATAAAATCAAATTTGGTCTCGGAGTAGAGAATCTATTGGGGACTTCTGATGACTTAACGAATGATGGTTTTGTCTTCTCATCTCATAATGTTGTTTCAAAACTACAGAGTGGGAGGCATATAGAATATCCTCGACTAAAGCTATTTGGGAAGATAATAGGCGGCGCATCAATACCAAGACGATTTTATGGATTTCTATCCATCAATTTCTAGTATTTTTAACCCCAAGATATGGACTTTTATAAAAACTCTTTTATTATTGGTAGGACAGAACCACTGAATGTGACGGGGTCACCTTCGAAGTCATCAAACATATAAGTAAAAAAATCATGAATGTGTGGCTTCTTTGCATAATCAATAGTCGGAACTGGACCAAATTCTTCAATTGAGATATATTCTATTGCTGACTTTGGGCCACCAATTATTCTACCTATATACCCAAAATAGGTAAAAAGTCTTTCAAACTTTGCAAAAAGCCTCTTTTGCGATGGGTATGCCTCAATGACTCTCATCTTTGCCTCGAGCTCCTCAGGGGTTAGATATATTCTGAATCTTACTCCCTTGTATAGAGGATGAAATCTCATCGCTATGAGTATAGTGTATTCATATTCTGGTATATGGATAAAATCAATCGGTCTTTTCTTTTCTTTTTCGTAGTCTCTTTTTGCACAATATGCAAAGAAATGCGTTAGATCATGCTCAGGATGACCGCCCTGCCATGCATCAGTTATTATAACATCGGGTTCATATCCAAAGACCACATCTTTTATCGCATCTTTTATACCTTTGAAAAAGCTTTTATGTATTCTCATGCTTTGTGGTGACCTGTTAAGTTCTGCAAATCTCTTGTAGATTTCAACCTCTGAAAATTTTAAACATAAGAGATTCCTTTCATCAATTCCAACAGCCTCAGCTGCTTTTATTGCTTCTCTCTGTCTTATCTCTGCATACTTCTCTGGAGATACACCCATCTCAAAGTAGAGTCCATCACCGTTGGTTACCCATATTATGTGAGTTTTGCTGCCCAATCTTTTAATCAGACCTGCATAATTTAGTTCGTCATCCTGATGTGCAACAATAAATAAAGGTCGCTTGTAATCTTTCTCTTTCAAAAATTTGTCTCCGTCTTTTGGCTTATTAAAAATCATATAGCTCTTCCCCTTGCTTCGATAGTAAGTGTGTTTCTCATGAAATTGGAAAATTTGCAAAGGATATTTTTGTCTGTTTTGAAGCCTGCTACTACAAAAACTCTATTTGGTCATAATTTATATGGGTGAGAAGAAGGTAATAAAAAAATAAGATCTGTCTATGGTAAAATCCAAAATTGTGTATATATTATTCAAGGTGAAGGTTGGAAAACATGGAAGGACATAAGAATAAGAAGATCATTCGCCTTAAGATATCAGGGATGCACTGTATCATGTGTGCAAGGTCTATTGAGTTATCTTTAAAAAATATCGCGGGTGTAACTAACCTCGAAGTAAATTATGTATCAGGGGATGCAATAATTGAGGCCCAAGAAGAGACAGATGAAAAAGAGCTAATAAGGCGGATAGAGGACTTAGGATATAAGGTATCAACTGATTTAGTATTTACCAACTATGAAGGAAAGGTAGAACTCGCGCGCATCATCTTAGGTATAGTTGTAAGTAGTCTGCTGATGATCATTATGCATTTTAAAGGATCTGTCTACCATGGAGTATCCGGTGTTGTCATTATCATCACCTCCATTCTCTTAACCATATTTATCTCGTATTCACTTTTTCTCTCGGCTGTTAATAATTTGAGGAACAAAGTTTTATCAGTGGATCTTATGTATTCAATGGCCATCTTTACCTCGGTAGTAGCAACGTTCTTAGGTTATGTGGGCGTCCTTTCAAAAGACTTTGTTATGCCTGAGACGCCAGTTATGCTAGGAACTTTTCTACTTCTGGGTAGGTTTCTAGAGAAGAGAACAAGAAGGACCTCAAATTTTTTAGTTGAACAACTACTAAAAACAAGACCCAGAAGAGCAAATAGGATAGTCATGTCAGGAGACCAGGAGGATATAGAGGAAATAGACTACTCTGAGATAAAATACGGTGATATACTATTGGTGAGGGCATCAGAATTGATCCCTGCTGATGGGGAGATTATCTCAGGATCTGCCTTTGTTGATATGTCTGTGATCACAGGGGAGAAGAGACCATTTTATCTCGAGAAAGGCTGTAGTGTTATTGCTGGTTCTACAAATCTCGACGGACTCTTGAAGATCAGAGTAGAAAGGTCGGGTGAAAAAACATTTCTTGCGAAAATTATTGAGACCGCCCTCAATGCCTCTACTAAGAAGACCTCGATAGAGAGGTTGGCAGATAGGATTATAGGGTATTTCCTCCCCACAGTTTTGGGTCTTGCATTTTTAGGAGGGGTATTTTGGTATTATAAAGAAGGTGATTTTAAACTCGCATTGTCGGTTTTTATCTCCACTATGGTAGTAGCATGTCCTTGTGCCCTTGGACTCGCTACCCCAGCGGCGATTACAGCGGGGATCTCCAGGGCCTCTAAAATGGGCATACTTATAAAAGACCCTATCGTATTTGAAAAGATCGGTAGAATTAAAAGCATAATCTTTGATAAGACAGGCACGCTAACGCTGGGTGAGGTTGTCGTGAGATCAGTTTATAGTAGTGGACAGATACCTGAGAAGGAATTGATCCGAATCGCATACTCGCTTGCCCGGCTTTCTACCCATCCCCTTAACAAGGCTATTATAAATTACGCTGAGTCAATTAGATGTGAGCCATTGGAAGTTGCCGAGCTTAAAGTTATGGAGGGTAGGGGGATTAGCGGTTTAATAAATGGTAAAAAATACTTTCTCGGGAGTTATACTCTTATGGTAGCAAATAATATTGACATGGGCGATTTAAAAGAAACAGGGGAGACATCAATGTGGCTGTCTGATGACAGGAGGGTTCTAGGTTATTTTATACTCGACGACTCTGTAAACAACTTTTCTAAGGAGCTCATTAGTCTACTAAAAAGGGATGGCTACAATGTAATTATTATGTCGGGAGATAATGAAGAGACGGTAAAAAGGGTGGCTACATATGTGGGTGTGGAAGATTACCAATTTAAAATGACGCCAGACATGAAAGTTGAGATGGTAAACAAAATAAAAACTGATAAAAATATGGTTATCTTTGTCGGAGATGGAACAAATGATGCGCCGGCTCTACTCTCTTCCGACATTGGAATAGCACTGGGGAAAGGGACCGATGTTTCAGTTGAAGCAGGTGATGTGGTTATTCTTAAAGACGACGTAAGACTTATCTACTCTTTTATAGAGATAGCAAAGTTGGTTTATAATAGAATTAAGTTAAATCTATTGTGGGCCTCTCTTTACAACCTCATCTTGATCCCTTTTACACTCGGTATCTCCTACATTTTGTGGGGTATTGTGCTTAAACCTGAATTCTCTGCAATAGCCATGATATTTTCATCCCTGTCCATTACTTTTCTTTCTCTTAGTATAAGATACTATAAACCCTCCTTTGAAAAACAGTTTAATTAGCAAAGCAGCATTGATTAACCAACCTCTAATAACCAAGACAGGCTTCTGTAATTTGCAGTGATAACTTCACATAAATCTGATAACATAGATGTGAGATGTGACCAACTATCCCACCAAAGATGGTCATGGGAATTATTAAGTAAGAATTAGCTCTTGGGAGCAAGGCTCGCTTGCCGGATGTTTTGTAGAGGTTATTAAACCGATTATTCTTAATGTAGGTATCACGTACTTCTTTGAAAAATGTTCTGCTTTGATTTGAAACTTCACATATTCACTGGTATTGCCTACATGATAGTATGGATGGGAAAAGTATGGAATTAACAAAGGAACTATGCAAACTATTGCGTAGCTGTTATGCAAATCACGGCAGGTTTCTAAATCTTAATATTAAAGCTGTCCTAACTTCAATAGCTAATTATCTGATTATATGGGGAATTTTAATCATGGTTATACACCCAGGTGCCAAGTCTTTTATGGAATTCCTATGGCATGATTTTTGAATATTATATATGTTGTTTTTTGGAGAGGACCATGAGAGAGAGTAAAGGTTTCACACTTTTGGAGATGATGATAGTAGTTGCCATGTTTGCAATACTTGCAGCTATTTCGGTTTCTGCCCTCACTCCTACTGTGAACTCTATTGATGCAAAGTCTTATGCTCAAGAAATAACGAGACTTTTGAAGCTTTGCCGGACAAGGGCGATTGCAAACACCCTTGATCATCTTTTTGTGATTAATATGAGTGACTCCAATCCTTATAATACCCAAGATGGGGGGATTGCGCCCAATGGTGTTTCCTTATATAGTGGAGATGGATTCTCACTTGCAGCGACGAGGGCAAACACTGCTGTTAGATGGGGTAACGAGAGTGCCCCTGAACCGACTGGACAAAAAGGGCCTTTTGGTAATCTTGGTCCAAGGCTTAGTTTTGTCCAGGGATTATCCGGGAGATTCAGGACGCAAGCTGTTGGGGGAATTTATGTAGATATATATTCGCTTGAATCTTGTCCCAATAATGTCTGCCCTAACGTCCCAACACCAAAGAGTAATGTTGAGGCATTTAGATGCAGACCTGACGGGAGTATGTCGAGATATACAGGGAATATTCAAGAGGAGAGAGGTAGGTTTAGGATATACGTTGGTAACAATACCGGTATGACAGCTAATTATCAAATTACCCAAACAGGGACTCTTAGTAATGTTGAAGATCAATATATGATAGATATTATAACATTTACAGGTAAGGTGAGATTATGTGTAGGATGGTCAGCAAATTGCCAGTAATTAATAATCAAAGAGGCTTTTCTCTAATAGAATTGCTCGTTGCAGGAGCAATATTGACAGTGGTCTTGACAATAGGGATATTCCCGATGTTTACTACAGCGACCTTTCTGAATGCAGTCTCCAGTCAAAGGACGATAGCAACTAATTTGGCTATGGATCTTTTGGAGAATTTTTATCAATTGTATCAAGGGGTAGGTTGGAATTCCATACCGGTACAAGATGGGGCTGTAGGCGGGACACCTGCAAATCCATGTCCAGACAATCCAACCCCGTGTCCCCCTGTTGACCCGGGTGATGGTGGCATTAATCCCCTTCATCGACACACGTTCACCATAAATGGGGTTCAATATGTGAGGGTTTGGAGAGTTGATAGAAATGTCCCTGTTCAAGATGTACATAGGGTATCTGTCTGTGTCTATTGGAGACCATGGCAAAACGTAAGAGGACCTACCGAGGTAGGTGAAGGAAGTGCTACCGTAGCAGCATGTCAAAAAGTAGGAGCAAGTAAGTTTTTCTATTGTGATTTAGGAGACGGAATAAGAGGGAGGTGCCAGTAATGTTGAGAATAGATAGTAGCCAAAAAGGTTTTACTCTCATAGAGGTTTTAGTATCCACAGGTATATTGGCTATATTTCTGGCATCTGTGGCAGGTGCGTACTTGGCTCAGGAAATGGCTATGAAAATGGAGGAAGAGATAGCAGATATGCAACAGAATGGTAGAATCGCGGCGGATTACATAGATCACGTGCTCAGAAATGCAGGTGGGGCTATTGTGGGAGGACAGAGGGCAAGTAGGGCAGGTCCTATTGAGATGGGTATAAGGGTGCCTGACGTAGTTCTTGGCTTACCAAGTAGTAATCAATTCTATATGACAAAAGGGGTATTCGGAATAAACGATGTACCAGTTAGTAATCTTATTACTCAACCTGCCTTTATACCCAATAGCCAACATCCAGCAAATCCTACAGTCAGCGATGTCCTTACAGTTATCTATGGGGGTCTACCTATGGTGAGACTCGCTGCGAAGGCTGGTAGGGTTATATCCAACAATTTTCAGTTTACTTATTGTGCAAGTGAAGGAGAATTATTTCGGAATGGGGAGCTGATCATTGTCTCTAATCTCAGAAATTCTGCCCTTTATAGAATCACATCTGCTCCTTCTCTGTCCGGTACAAACTCAGCGTTTTGTAGAGGGCAAACATATGTCTTACAATGCAATGTCAATGATCCGAATCGAATTAATAGGATAGAGACTAAGACTTTCTATAGGAATGATAATACCTCTTTATTCCAGTTTAATGAGGGACAGGGGATTATATTCAAGGCTTACGTAGTTCAATTTAGAATGATAAATCCGGCATTGGACACTACCTACTGGAATGCCTCTGATCCGAGACCCACACTCATGGTACAGACATTGTTGCCAGATCAAGTAAATCCAGCAAACTTCGAACCTGCTATACCTTTGGCTGAGAATATTGGGACACTTCAATTGAGATTTGGCTTTTGGGTCCCTACAGGAGGAAATAACGTGCCTGATCAATATGTGAGACCTCATCCTAATCATTCAAATAAGATACTTGTGGATGATTTTAATTTTACAACCGTGGATTCTGCATCAGATGTTAGGTTAGTCGAGTATAGTATTCTGGCAAGAACCGAAAAATCGGATTATCAGAAGTATGGGACAGCTGGGGGTACGGGGATATCTGGTATTTCTGAATCTACGGTTCTGTCCTCCGGTGCCCAAATAGGAAGTTATACACTAAGTAACACTAGGCCGGGATATAGGTGGAGATTGTACCAGGGTATAAAGAGTTTGAGAAACATTTATGGGCTAAAGGATGACTTTAATTTTAGGTGAGAGAGGAGGGAAGCCATGCTTCCTATAAGAATAAACAAAAAAGGTGTAGCCCTGTTTGTTGTATTTCTGATGATATTCTCTTTAACTGCACTTGCCTACATGGCTCTTTATACCTCTACAATAGAGAGAGATATCGAGAGGGCATACAGGGTAAAAAGGCTTGCCGCCTCTGCATCTGAGGCGGGTGTACATGCTGTCATAAGACAACTGGTAAGTTCCCCCCTACCTGTTACGACTCCTATTCCATTTAACATTGGGACAATAGGTACCTCTCCTGGGCAGGTCCAAAATCATCCCATAATAGGCTATTGCCAAGTTGTAGCTATGAATTGCCTTGATCCCGGAGTAAACCCATCAAATGCAACAGTAAACGAAATGTGTTGCTTTAGAACAGGACCGATGGCAAATTATTCAACGGGGATGCCTTTTAAATTTACAAACCCGCTTGATGCAACAGAACAGGCACTAACAAAGATTCACCAAGATAGAGACATGCAAATCCCAGGTAGTGATAATAGATGGGTTCATAAAGTTTACTTCTTCTTCGTAACTGGTGCAGGTCCCAGCAGGTCCTTTTCTGAATCAGTAGTATACTACAAGTTTGGCCCTGTCCAGTCCGGGACCAGCAATTATATGTAGGAGGTGCCCGATGAATAGTAAAATTTTATTTTATGGCGTTTTGATTTTCGGGCTCCTATTCTTGGGACCAGCCCTTTATGCAGGTCCTGGTATGGAGGAGATCTACACACTTCAGGCACCAGCCAAACCAAATGTAATGATATTTCTACCTGATAGTAAAACAATGATGGATTGGGCATACCCAAGGAACTCTTATGTTGACTGTACAGGGGCATCTGGTTGCCCAGCAGGTTGCTTTAGTAATTGTCCAAGGAGATATTTTGGACTTGCAACTGGAAATGTTAATTTTACGTCTGCTAACTGTAATAGCGATTTCTTTACTAATACCTATAAGCTTTTTCCTCAAACAGCCCAGTCCCAATTGACCTTTACCAATACAGGAACGGGATGCATTGTTAGTGTTAATGCAGCATTTTATCCCGGTTATGTGTCAAGGACGCTTGTTTATAAAAATTATACAGCAGATGAGTTTAACTATTACTTTACTACGTATTATGCAGCACTCCTTGCCATACTCGCTCGAAATGCTGGAAATGCTCAATTAGGTTATCTAAGACCGGACCTTTTTGGGAATGATTATAGATACGGACATGCGGCATTTAACCATAGACTTCCAATAACAAATGATGGCAGAGGTGGAAGTATCAGACAATTCATAACAAGCAACAATCAGGACCCAAATTTTACAGTTAACTCCCTCGAAAACATGTTTCTTACACATGCATCGTTTAATCGTATACCAAAGGGATGGTTCCCAATAGCCGAGGCATTTGTTGAGTTAAGGAATTACTTTCAGGGCATCCAGCCTTACTTTAGTCCTGATGTGGCAGTGTACCCAACGCCTTGGGGTAACGGAAGTATCACGTCGCTCAGCTATGATCTAACAAACCAATCATATTTAGGTAATAAGGCCTTCATCTTAGCCTTTGTAACTCAGCATCCATCTCAGGATCAGGACACCATCCTTGGAACAATTGGAGATCAGGATGGGGACGGGTTGGATGGTCCTGTAATCTTCCCTAACAATGGGACTCATTACATTGATGATGTTGCAATGTATCTTGCAAGGTACGACATGATACCTGATTCAGATACAGTTTATTCTGCTAGTCCCAATCCTTACCCTCAAACATATTGGGGAGGGCGATGCCCGTACCTACCTACGGCACACCAGACAAACTGTAGAAGACAAAACGTTGCCACGGACATCATAATCATTGGAGACAAAGATGCTCAGGTTTATGAACTTGCTGGGCAGTATGGTATGGGGAAGACATACAAGACCTTGTCACCAGTTAATGCAGACGATACTTTTGGTTATGACTGTCAGGGTTCCACAAATCCGGAATGTTTAAGAGGGGTTGCAAGAGCAGTTCATCATTATTTCAATAGCTTGTGGAGCAGAAATGTTGATATAAACGAGACTTATTGGCTTACCTCCCCTGTTCTTGATGTAGATCCATTTGAACCATGGGATTGTAACGCAAATAGGTATATAGCAACATTCTTTACTCCGACCACTAGCACTATGTTTGAAGGTCACGTAGTGAGCTACAGATTTGGTGATCAAAATACATGTCCGCTTCCCACGGTACCTGTGACAGTAGTGTTTTCTGAAGGGCGTCATATTAATTCTCGCTCAGCCTTATGGGACGCTGGGAGTAGTTTAGGTTCGTGGATTGCAGGGAATCCTACAACCTCGAGGAGAATATATACATCCAAAGGAGGAACTATTTATCGACTTGATAACGCATCAATTACCGCTTCTGATCTAGGCTTACTATATAATGGTTCAGATGAGAGATGGCATCTCCTCGAAACTATCCATAGAGGTATTCGAATGTATTGGGAGGGAGGCTCTAAACTTGTGAGTTGGACACTTGGTGATGTAAGAAATGATCCGGTATTGGTTGGGAGACCAAATATTTTTTATACCGATATAAATGTTGGGAACCTAAGTACAGGGCAGCAAATAGCTGATCCTGCTTATGCCAATTTTACAGCGGGGAATTTTTGTAGACCTAAGGTCCTTTACATGGGGGCAAATGATGGGCAGCTTCACGCCATATATGTGGCTGAGACCTCCGGGTGTACAGTTAATGTTACGACCGGAGCCATAGAAAGTCCGGGGACCTATGTAAATGTAGGAGGTTCTGGAAGGGAGATATGGTCGTATGTGCCGAGTGCAGTATTATCACAATTGAGAGAGATAGTACCAAGTTGGGCACAAGGTAAGAAATACTTTTCATGGGACACTGGGGTCCCATATATCTCAGGGGTTGGCAACTGGGACGGGGGGAAATATATCAATTCAGAGGTTTTGTATAGGAGATACTTCGTAGATGCTACGCCGCAGGTCTCTGATGTATGGATTTATAGCAATGACAATGATACTACGAAGGATTGTCCTTGGCCGTACAATTATGCCTCATGTGAGTGGAAGACATATCTTGTCTCAGGCCTTGGATTAGGTGGTAGATCAGTCTTTGCCCTCGACGTTACGAGGGTCTCCACAGACGTAGACAATCCTGTCCAACCCGTGTATGTTGGAGAATTTAACTATGCAAATCCAGATAATGTTAGGACAAGTAGATATTTGGCTTTTACTACCTCAACTCCTGTCATAGGGAAGGTCAAGATATGTACTGATGCTGGGGGTTGTGAGAGTGGGGGATCCCAAAGAGAGAGATGGGTAGCCATCTTTGGAGCTGGTTATGCACCTGAGAGTGATCCAACTGCGGAATCAGGGGGCATGCCAACTTATGATTCAAGTAACTCACAACTGGCTGGGAGAGCATTGCTTGTGCTTGATTTAAAGACTATGCAGAAATTGTGGGAGTATGGCTTTGATCCTTCGGCAACCGATGATAGGCGGTTTATGAGATATGCCTTAGCAGCACAGGTAAAAGCCTATGATAAAAATGGTGACGGGTACATAGATACAGTCTATGCAGGCGATCTCGGAGGTCAGGTGTGGAGATTTGATTTGTCACAATTTGGTGTAATATCTGGAGGATATGTAAGAACGTGTGGAGGAGCAATCACAGGTAACTGTTGGAGAGGAGATAGGCTATTCGCTGCCCCAACAGTAGCAGCTCGAAACGGCAATAAACCCTGTTCAAGCAAACATTGTCAGAATTGCGCAGGATGTGGCGGCTCTCTCAGCTGTGGTCAGAGAGTCGGTAAACTTAGATGTGCTACCAACTGTAGTGTATGTTCCTCTGCTTATGGGTGCGATAAAGAGTGGCAGTCATTCTGGGCACCGCCATCCATAGCTCCTAATAGTTTTGAACAAGTGTATATATTCATAGGGGCGGGCGACAAGTCCAATGTTCTCTACAAAGACAATAACAAGAGATTAAAATTTTACGGCATAAGAGATGTTAAAGAGGATGATCTTACTGCCTCGGCAATAGCTGAAGATGATCTGAGTAGAGTGAGCAATCCTGCAACTGCTGGATATGATCCTGATGGTTGGTATTTTGAAATGAATCTGGGAGAAAAGGTCATTACAGCACCTGTGGCGTTTAATTTTAATGTATTTATTACTACTTTTGTCCCGAGAGATGAGATATCTGGCACAAACTGGGACAAGGCGTTTGTTGAGAGGGCATATGTAGGTGATACAAAGCTGAGGGTAGTTGACTTTTTGACAGGAGGACTCAATCAGATCACTACTGATACCACGAGGGCAAATCTATTGTGGAGCGGACTACAGATAGGACGAGGATTGCCATCAAAGCCTCAGATAGTAACAAGAAAACCCGGAACAGGGGCTGGACAGGAACAGGGATCTGTAGAGTTATTGATTCAGACTTCGACAGGCCAATATATAAGAGGTACAGGAGCAGACTTTGGATTGCCCACAGGGACAGCAAATATGATGGTCGGAAGAATAATCTTCTGGCTAGAAAGATAGTATTTAAGGAGGAAATAAAATGAACTGGAGACCAAATCCAAGACCAAAGGGCATTAGACCCAAGAAGTAATGTATAGAAAGGGGGGTGTAGAATTGAAAATATCATCTACCCCCACTTTTTTTCTATCTCCACATATTGTTAATAGTTAATATTGGCACGGAAGGGTATAGTTTTAGTATTTGATAAATCAGAGATGAGATATCTAATTTGAAATGCAGTTGTTAAATTTAGAGAGCAACTTCTTTATGTTACTTCGGCGTCTAAAGATGACACCTGTTGGTGGAGTTCAGCGTTTAGATACTAACCGGGGTTCAAGATGAGATTATCCATTAGTTGCTTTAGGGCATACGCCCATTACTGAATAAACAGATGAATGCAAGAGCCTATGCCTATCTTACCCTTCGAAATTGAAAATGTGGCTATGAAATTTAACAGAGAGTTTTGTGTATGTCCGGCAGATGATTAATAATGCCCGCCACCCAGTCTCTCACATAACCCTTTACAAACAGCGGCCCTTCCCTCTCTGAATGGTTTTACTTTATTATACTCATCATCAATCACCATCTCTCCGTTCTTATTAATAAAACCCCAACTCGTGAGTCCTACCTGATCTCTTTCAACAGCAGCAAGTCCGTCTGAAAAGTCCTTCACCTGAAAATACGCCTTGTCATTAATTTTATTTCCTAATAAATCAATAAAGTAGTATTCACCATAACCATAATTACATTCATTGCATACCGCCGCCCTTTCATCATAAAACTCCCTTATCACCTTATAAAACTCTGAACCTACTTTATTCAAGCCTTCATCAATAAGATAGCAACTTATCTGGTTATAGGAGTATTTCCACTGGCAAAGCACGGCCCTCTGATTACTAAAAACAGAGGCCATATTAACATCTTTCATGACAAATATCTCATTTTTCAAATTTACATATCCAACCTCATCTCCGATATACATCTCTCTTCCGAACTCATAAGCTCGGGTATCAATATCGCAAGAAGATCCATCACATTTTATGCAATTTCCATTACAAAAAGTGGCAAAACTATCTGAAAGTAGAGAAAGCATATCAAATTTTGGCTCAATGACAATATTTTTACTCTTTAACTCCATAATACCATACTTTCCCCTTGTATTAAAAGTAACATAATTGTTTTTCAGACCAACGATATCATTATATACAAAGTCCAGAACAACCTTCCCATCTTTATCTAGAAGCCCAAATTTCTTTCCAATTTTAGCAATCGCATATCCGTTTCTGTAATCTCTTATTTCATCATAGATAGCATCTACAATTTTATTCCCAGACATATTTATTACACCAAACTTTTCACCTGACTTAAAGACCGCTCTATCCTCTGAAAAATAATTTATATCATCAAAAATCTCATCGGTCAGCCTCTGCTCTCCCACAATTTTCAACAAAAAGTATTTTGAATCGCTGCCTTTCTTTACCGCTGCAACATCCTTATAGACAAATTTTACATATCCATACCTTGGCTCTGTTACGACTTTGCCTTTATTGTTGATAAATCCGTAAGACTCAGAGATTCTGCCATCTATCTCCCTTCTTATAACAAAGTACGAGTATTCGCCCTGAAAATCAGATATATCTGAAAAAGACGGTTTTAATATTTCTCTTCCATTATAATCTACAAGACCCACCTTGTTCTCCTTAATTACTACCGCAACACCATTTGAATATGACCTTACCCCATCATATTTGAAATCAACAACAACATTCCCCTCCTTATCAATAAATCCCCACTCGCCATCCATACAACCACAACCGTTCAACATAATTGTACAAAAAGTTAAAATGACAAAAAGATATCTTTTCAATTTACACCTCCTGTTTAATTAAAATTATTTTAATTCAAAAAATGACAAAACTCAAATCCAATCGGCTACCTAGTTTCAAAGAGAAATTTAATTCAACCCTTAAAATATTTACTTGACAACAATATCATTTTGAATTGAAAGGGATACAATCAATGTTTATTATGTGTCTGAATAAATTATGTTTAACCTGATTAATATAATACATAAACCTTTCAGTATAGGTATTACAGATCCTGTAAACAAGGAATACATCTTTGCAAAAATTGCACTTACAAACCTTGGAGTCACAACATCAGGAACCTATGAGAGATTTTTCGAACTAAATGGCGAACAATTCTCACATATAATAAACCCCTTTACCCTGACACCCGTAAAAAAAATTATATCATCCACCGTAATTTCTGCTGATATGATACTTTTGGATGTATTAGCCACGGCACTGGTCTTAGCCTCATGTGATTTCAGGGAGGCAATAATGAAAATTTTCTCTCATTCTGATGCTCTTGTAATTGAAAACAACAAAATAGTTTTTTGCTCAGAAAAAATAGCGAAGCTAATTGATATTTAAAACAGTACTTCCGCACTCTGAAGCTATGTGCGACTTAATTTTACATGGTTGTTTTACTACACATTTTTGCTCAACAACTGTAATTATCTCATCTATATACTATCTATTCTTTGTCTCAATTTTAATAAGCTCAACCTCCTTTGAACTAAGTTTAACTTCAAAAGTCTCCTCACTTGATATCAGTGTTTTCACTCTTTCTCCTAAAATCATACTTTTTATCTCAACATCATAGGGTATTTTCAAACTCTTACGGTCAACATGAATTATTACCACCTTTTCTGAGTCACTCATATTTCTTATTGTAAAATAGAGCCCTTTATCAAATCTCCCGAACCTCTCTATATAAACATCCTTATCGTTTGTAAAGGCGTGTGTTATTGGCTCCCATCCAGCCTTATTAATCTCCCTTATCAATGGGATATACTTTTTAAATAATGGTCTATCCCGCTGATAAAACTGCGGAAGGCTGAAATAGTTGTCCTCAGCTGCATTGTGACTGAACATAGATGGATAAATCCCGTAAAACAAGCATATTTTCATATACTTTTCTACCATCTCGTAACTCATATTATTAAAATTCACATTCATCAAAAATCCATAAGGTTTTTGATAAGAAAGTGCCCTTCTATAGCTCAGATATTCATCTGGCTCTGGGACGAACTCAGGACCATTGTTTGTTTCCCTTATCCACTTTATCTCCTGACCCATAAAATCAAAGAGGTCATACCCCCACATTACTTTACCAGCCAGAACGCCATTTGATATCAGATACTTCCCCTCGGGAAGTTGGTTCCTGAGCCACTTTGTGAACTTAATGGTTGAAAAGATAACAGGGATTCCAATCTGGTCAGTGTTTGTTGTCTTAAATGTAAGTGGAGTATCAGTTACCTTAAAGTGCTCTACCCGTTGATTCAAATATGTACCCCACATTAAAAAACTGTCAACATATTCTCCATCAAGTCCAGGGTAATTTTTATACACACCAAGAGTTCTCTCATTTACATAGTATTTTGCCTGATTGAGTGTGTAAGGCTTTACATTTATATCAGGGTCAGGGCTTAGATAAAACAGGACGCATTTCCCAGGGCACCATGGCGGACCACTCTGGAAAGGCTGATAAATGAATCTATTAAGTTCGTTGAACACCCCCGATGACAAGGTCTTTTCAGCTATCTTCTTTTCATGCGCACTCCCTGTTGTGTAAAGCTTTTCTATGTAATCCATTACACTTTCGTAATCCTCGATGTTTGTATTGCTGTCCTGAATCATGAGCCATGTAGAAGCTGGCTCAATAATATACCTGAATGTCAGGATATCATTTGCATCATCAAATTCCACATGTCTTAGGTCTCCTGTCTCATGAATACCTATATTAAAATCCTTTATACTCTGATTCTCTTCATTAATTACCTTTGAAAGGTCCGCAAATGCGACCCATATACCTTCTTTCTCTGGGGGGATCCTCCTTTTAAAGGCATCGGGAAATCTTTTATAAAACTCATTTAAAGCGACTCTAAAACCATTGCCCTGACCTATATCGGAGACCTTGTATAATACAAACTCACACCACGCCTTATTCTTAAATTTATCCGTATCCGGTGATATTGCCATATCAAATGCAACAAAGAGCATCTTCAACAATTTATTATAGGAGATTCTAAATATCCTTGGGCTATCTGGAGGAATAGATACTACAATTCCAAGATCGCTGTTGTAAACCGAGCCAATAGGATAGCTGGAAAACCTGCCTGTGTAACCCAATTTATCATACCAGAAGCTTACGGTCTCAGAGAGTTCATCGTATGATGAGGCTAAAACCTCCCTCCTGATGTCTCTTCCCCATATACCATTTTCAATATCCAGAGGGACCGCAAAGTATACCGTAAATGCCCTCTTTTTGCTTTCAAGCCCTTCTATTTCTATCTTTGCGTTTATACTGTCATTAGTAGGGGCAAAATAGGCAGACAATGACAATCCATAGGGCCCCATGTCCGTAGAAAGTTTGTAGGTATTGCCAATCTTTTCTAAGGCGCCACCTGATGCAATCCACTCCTTGGAACCTATCTCGTGATATATCACCCCGCTTGTAAAGTCTTCTGACTTACCCTTTAAATTTTTCCCATTATAATAGAGACCATTTATTACCCCGCCGCTCTTTGCAAATGATAATATAAAGCCATCACCTGTCTCTAACCTCATCTCGTCCAACTTCTTGTATTCACTATTCGGTTTTATTACTGCCACCTTTGTTGAGTCAAAATTTACTATCTCAGAGTCTACCTCTCTTAATTCTACATCATCAAACCACATCTTCCCATAATGGTCTCCCCTCAGGAGAAGATAAAAAGCGACAGTCTTTATGGGGTGCAGAGGTGTGGCAAATCCGTATCTCTTCTGCCAGTCATGTGTTCCTGTATCAAATCTGGGATTAGGAATCTGCCCATAGAGAGCGCAGTTGGGAATAACATTCGGATCGCATCCATTAATCGGATCTTCATCTATGGTCACATATTTTATATCAAGATATATTGATGCAGCCGCATCGGGATTTCCCGTCAGATTCTCACTCTTACTCCATCCAGAGAAAAATATTGACTTTTTGCTCTTTTGATTAAGGGTCACTACCTGATAAATACCGTATTGTTCTGTATCGCCTTCTTTCCGTTCGAGTAAAACTCCGCCACCGCTCCTGCCTTGATCGGCAGCATAACCTCCCCTATAAGGTCGCCAGTTTGAAAACCCCCCTGACTCAATTTTTTCAAAATCAGAATTTATAAGTAGATTCTCTCCCATTGGGAGTGAATCGTCTGCTACCTTAAAGACCACCCTCGGCCTGATAATCTCTGTCTCAGAGATATCTTCATACTCAACGTCCTTCGTGTCTGCAGACTCACTGGCGTCCAAATCAGAGAAATAATCTCCCAACACATCATAAGCAAAGATATCCAAGTAATTATAATCAGCCGTATCTCTAACATCCTGTGAATCTTTTATATCCAACAGGACAAAATCGTATAAATCACTACCAATATCCCTGTCTGAATCCGAACAGGAAAAAAATAACCCAATTATTAAGATAAGAATCAGACATGAACCCTTATTTTTCATAAAAAATCCCTCACTCACTCTTAAAAATCAATTTAACAAATCATAATCTTAACTTCAACACAAAAAATTAATTGTGTGGTTACTATTTTAAAATAGCAATCACAGACATACACAATATCCTTGACAAGTCTCTAATTAATGTTTATTAAATGATTCGACAATACCTCATGGTAATTATTTATGAAAGGAGGGCCTTATGAAAAATAACAAGAAGCTCATAGTGAGATTTTTAATTGTATCTCTCATTTTTACAATCCAAAGTTGTAACAATACGTCTGATGAGGTGCAACAGGATGTGGGAATGATACAGGATGTTATTAAAATACAAGATATATACGACACCTATCATTATCCTGATGCGTCAGATATTAGATCTGACGTCATAGAGGATTTAGATAAAGTTGACGTTGAAAATGATGTATATATAGAAGACATACCCAACACAGATAACGTTTACGACGTACATGACAATAAGGATGATATAGAGGAATTTAATGATACACTATTAGATTATACAGATGTTGGCAACCTTGTAGATTCAACAGAGGATGTATTAGGAGAAGATATATCTGACGTATATGTTCCACAAACTGTTACTGTGTATTTCGAAGAAGACACGGAGACGGTCTTTCCAAATCCTGGTATGGGTTGGCAGACATTTCATAGATTTATTGAAAACGACCAAAATCTCGAGGGGCTTCCAACTACAACAATGTATGGGAGATATACGTGGCAAGACTTTGAGCCACAAGAAGGCAATTTTAATTTTTCGTTCTTTGATAATCTCTTGACAAGGGCAAAGAACAATGGTCAGAGAATTGCATTCAGACTGATGGTTAGCGCCTCAGGACAGACATCTTCTAATACTCCTAATTTAGGATATGCACCTTTGTGGTTAATAGACAAAGGGGCGAGTGGATGGATATATTACTATGACGGGAACGATAATAAAAAGCAGGATGAGGGTGAAACAGATGTATGGTCACCGGATCTTGCAGATCCAGTTGCGAGGAGCTATCACGATAGGTTAGTCAATGAGCTTTCGAAGAGATACAATGGTCATCCTTACCTTGACCTAATCGATATAGGTTCTGTTGGTCTGTGGGGTGAGTGGCACTTTTATGCAGCAAGGATTAAGAGGATAGTTGGGAATCCTCCGACTGGTGGTAGCGTTGGTTCGACCATACCAATGTACTCAGAGCAGACGAGAAAGGAGATAATAGACCTGTGGAGGGAGAAATTTGATAAACACCCAAAGACCATGTTGATAGGGGATCTGGTGGGTCTTAGCTATGTAGTTGGGAAAGGCGATAGTGGCTGGAGAGCGGATTGCTGGGGAGACATGAACTGGCATATGCCAAGGTTTTATGACAATCAACTATCTAGGGCTAATGCTACGAATATCTGGATTAATGGTCCTGTTGCTCTTGAGACCTGTTGGACAATGCAATACTGGTATGACAAAGGGTGGGACATAGACTACATACTTAAGTGGGCAGAAGAACATCATGCTACCTATATTCAAAATAAGAGTGCGAAAATACCTGATGGATGGGTGGGGAAGGTTAGAGAATCTCTGAAGAAGATAGGGTATAGATTGTATTTAAAGAATCTACAGTATCCAGAGTTTTTAAGTAGGGGTAATACTAATTTACTGTCTGTGGAATTAGAAAACAAAGGCGTTGCGCCTCCGTATTTTGACTATAGTTTTTATGTCAAACTGCAGAAAGTATCTGGTAACTTAATAATTAGATGGACATCTGATAAGCTATTTACGGTCAAAGGTTTTCTGCCGGGCACAATGTCAAGACCAATTCAACTGGAAATACCGAAAGACATACCAGAAGGAGAATATGAACTGTTCATTTCTATTAGGGATCCCGAACAAAAGTATGAACATCCAAACTTAAAATTTATACGGCTTGCTATCAAAGATAAGCCTGATGGGGATGGGTGGTATAAGGTTAGTAAGGTCTTAGTTAAATAAGTCTCCATAAATATTTTTATTGTTAAGGAAAAAATTCCCAACAAATCAATTAGGATGTTTGCTAGTCTCTCTGAGCTTGGGTGCTTGGGTAGTTAGAGTAGGACTTCCAGTTTTAGTATCTTTTGAGCTATTATTAGATTCAGAAATTTCAGAGCTTTTATTATTGGTATCAGTGGAAGGCTTTGTGCTTTTTCTTGCGTAATCAGTAACATACCAACCTGAACCCTTTAGCTGAAAAGAACTCACTGATATAATTTTGTGAAGCTTCCCACCGCATATCTCACATAGGTCTGGTACCTTTTCACCATTCCTAACAAATATCTCAAAAATCTCACTACAATCTGAACACTGATATTCATAGAACGGCATAAACCATCATCCTCCTTCATAAATGTCTAATGAAAATATAACCACTTTTACATAATAGTCAATATGTGAGTTCAGTAATAGTCTAAAGCTTTGTGTATTATGTATGCTGGTTAGCTGAATCGATAGATTTTTTCTCAATCCTTAAACTGATAAAAATACCAAACTCTCACCTCTCCACAATTCATAATTCGCCACATAAATGTAACCCATGTCCTTCGTCCATCTCCCTTGTATGTTGTAAAAACACAGTCCATTTGAGATATATCCCCATACAGCGTATAGTTTTTGTTCATCATGCCTTTATCCTACGGATTAATCCAAACAGACCCTTCCCTCTCTCCACTTACTTCCTTCTTAACAGCAACAACCCCCTTCCTCATATCCCCGACTCTTTCCTCCTTACTTGTCTTCCCATCCTTACCAAACATCTCCCTCACTATCCTCTTCGTGCTAATCAACAGACTATCCTCATCCCTCTCCATCA
>JAOAFA010000109.1 GCA_026416535.1 Deltaproteobacteria bacterium | reverse complement strand
AGCAGCCAATACCTTCGTTATCGCCGACGTAAGCGTCGTCTTACCGTGGTCCACGTGCCCTATAGTCCCAATATTCACGTGTGTCTTGTTCCTTACAAATTTCTCCTTTGACATTATAGCCTCCTCATTAAAAAATTCCTTGATATCTTTTTATAATCTCATCAGCCAGTTGTTTTGGTAGTGGTTCATAATGACTAAACTGCATTGTATACGTTCCTCTCCCTTGTGTAAGGGATCTAAGCTGTGTTGCATAACCAAATGTCTCTCTGATCGGAGTATGTGCCCTAATCACCTGAAAATTGAGCCTAATTTCCATACCCTCTATACGAGCCCTTCTCGAATTAAGATCTTTTAGGACATTGCCAGAGTATTCCTCAGGTACCACCACTTCCATACTCATTATTGGCTCTAAAAGAACAGGTGATGCCTTGTTAAAGGCATCCTGAAACGCCATTGATGCCGCAATCTTAAATGCAATCTCCGTAGAATCAACTTCATGAAACGACCCATCAACAAGCCTTGCCTCAACATCAATTATAGGATAGCCTGCCAAAATTCCTATGCTCATCTGTTCCTTAATACCATCTTCAATAGCAGGAATAAAATACTTAGGAATAAGGCCTTCTCTTATCTGATTTACAAATTTAAAGCCCGCACCTCTACTAAGTGGAGAAATATTTAACACAACGTGCCCATATTGTCCCCTCCCACCTGTCTGCTTTACATATTTCCCTTCTCCTCTAGCCTCAGACAAAACACTTTCTTTGTATGCCACCATGGGTTTACCAACGTTCACATTCACGTTAAATTCTCTTTGAAGTCTATCAACAATAATCTCCAGGTGAAGCTCACCCATCCCCCAAATCAACGTCTGACCAGTCTCCTCATTAATCTTAGAACTAAAAGTAGGATCCTCAAGCATCAACGATTTAATTGCGGAGGACAATCTCTCCATATCCGCTCTTGTCTTTGGCTCAATAGCAACAGATATAACAGGCTCGGGAACTTCAATTGTCTCCAAAATTATGGGTGCATCTTGATCACAAAGAGTATCACCCGTCGAAGTAAATTTCAAACCGAGGATACCTCCAATGTCACCACAAAAAATCGACTCAACCTCCTCCCTTTTATTAGCATGAATTCTAACAAGCTTGTTTACTTTTTCTTTCTTCTTCTTTGTGGAGTTATAGATGTGACCTCCCGAACTGATAGATCCAGAATATACCCTTATGAATGTTAATTGCCCCACAAATGGATCGTTCTGAATCTTAAAAGCGAGCGCCGAGAATTTCTCTTTGGGGCTTGCCTTCCTGATGGTTTCCCTACCTACCTCATCTACACCCCTTACCGGAGGTATATCAAGAGGGGAAGGTAGATAATTTACGACAGCATCCAGCAATGGTTGTATACCTTTATTTCGAAATGCTGCCCCCATTAGAACCGGGACTATCTTCATCTGTATAGTCCCTTTTCGAATAGCCCTTCTAATAATATTGTTATCAATTTCACAGTTATTTAAATATAATTCTGTTAACTCTTCATCAAATTCTGCCACAGAATCTATAAGCTGATCACGATATTTTTTTACCTCTTCTTTAAGTTCATCAGGCACATCTGAAACTATTACATTAGCCCCAAGGCTTTCTTCATCGAACGTAAGTAGCTTTTCATCTATAAGGTCGATAACCCCTTTAAATCCATCTTCTTTTCCATAGGGAAGCTGCATAATAATAGGATTTGCCTTAAGTTTAGAATATATCATATCAACTACTCTAAAATAATCGCTTCCCACCCTATCCATCTTATTCACAAAGGCAATTCTGGGAACCTCATATTTATTCGCTTGACGCCAGACTGTTTCAGACTGAGGTTCTACTCCCCCAACCCCACAAAATACGGCTACAGCTCCATCTAAAACTCTAAGCGATCTTTCTACTTCAATAGTAAAATCCACATGCCCTGGTGTATCAATTATATTAATTTGATGTGATTTCCACATACATGTAGTAGCAGCAGAGGTAATAGTAATACCTCTCTCCTGCTCCTGTACCATCCAGTCCATCTGAGTTGTACCCTCATCGACCTCCCCCATTTTATATGAAATGCCTGTATAATAAAGGATTCTCTCTGTAGTAGTAGTCTTCCCCGCATCTATGTGTGCCATAATACCAATATTCCTAACTTTTGCGAGAGAATCACATTGATACATAAACTACCACCTAAAGTGAGCAAACGCCTTATTCGCCTCTGCCATTTTATGGGTATCATCCCTTTTCTTAATAGTATTACCTTTGTTGTTATAAGCATCCAGCAATTCACCAGCTAGTTTTTCAATCATCGTCTTCTCCCCCCTTTGTCTCGCAAACTGAATTATCCAAGAGAGAGCGAGAGACAACCTTCTATCAGGCGGTACTTCTGTGGGAACCTGATACGTAGCTCCCCCGACTCTTCTCGATTTAACCTCAATCAAAGGTTTTGCATTTTCCACAGCCTTCTTAAAAATCTTTACAGGATCATCATTTAGCTTCTTATGAAGGATCTCAAAGGCACCATAACATATCTTTTCAGCAATCGATTTTTTCCCAGACTTCATTATCTTGTTTATAAATTTCGCAACAATTAAATCATTATACTTTGGATCTGGAAGTATCTCTCTTTTCTCTACTCTACCTTTTCTTGGCATCTTAAAACCTCACTTGTTATTTAGGGGTCTTAGTTCCATATTTAGACCTTCCCTGTTTTCTATTTTGGACACCCTGAGCATCAAGTGTTCCTCTTATAATGTGATATCTTACTCCTGGGAGGTCTTTTACTCTACCACCTCTGATAAGCACCACAGAGTGTTCTTGTAAATTGTGCCCAACTCCTGGTATATAAGCTGTTACTTCAAAACCGTTAGACAACCTCACCCTTGCTATCTTACGAATAGCAGAGTTGGGCTTTTTAGGTGTAGCAGTCGCCACTCTTACACACACCCCTCTCAGTTGAGGTCTTCCCTGTAATACCGGCGAGCTCGATTTGTACTTAGGTGGCTTTCTACTCTTCCTAACAAGCTGATTAATAGTTGGCATCCAAGACTCCTTTGTTCGAGATACACCCTCTCTCATCAAAGAGAGAGAGGCATTATATTTATACTTTGTGATTTGTCAAGCATAAACAGAATATTGTGATTTCTATTTTAAAATGTCAC
>JAOAFA010000060.1 GCA_026416535.1 Deltaproteobacteria bacterium | reverse complement strand
TCAGGGTCCCCACCGAAGAAGGCAATCTGCTGCTCTGGTGCAAATACAAGTCTAACATCTGTGAATTTTTTATATCTGTAAAGCACATATTGACCACCCCCATAGAGGGTGACTACATTGCATCTGAGTCCCGTCTTGTCTCCGCATTCCTTTTCTATCTTTGCCATCTCCTGCTTTCTCTTTTTACCTCTCTCTTTATCATCCTTGGCGCCCTTTTCGGACAAGACTACTCTCTCCGTTACATCTTCAAAGGAATAAAGCATATTAACTTCAAGGTCGGGGCACTTTGCCTCCTCACTCATATTTTTTGCAAGAAATCCGTTTTTTACATAATCTCTATCTGGTGTTGAGAGTTTTTGGATGCAGTCAAACCCGATGTGGTGATTTGTCATCACAAGACCATTTTTAGATACGAACGAGCCAGAACCACCATTGTTGAATCTGACTGATGCCCTCATCGCATGTTCAAACCACTTGTTGTCAAGTTTTACACCATATTTCTTTTCAATCTGGCTTATAGGAGGATTGTCAAAGGTAAACATCCCCTCATCGGCATTCACAGGCAGAGTCAAAATGAATAAAGTTGAGGCTAAAATCTTTTTCATCATAACTAACCTCCCTACATCTTGGCTAAAGGTTAGTAAATTATTTTGATTTATACAACAACAAAGTTTTGTCCATAAGTTTGCAGTTTTAAATGTAGCTTGT
Organism: Deltaproteobacteria bacterium; assembly: GCA_026416535.1. Taxonomy (GTDB): domain Bacteria; phylum Myxococcota; class SpSt-1050; order SpSt-1050; family SpSt-1050; genus SpSt-1050. The sequence goes on along the minus strand of JAOAFA010000060.1, from coordinate 111,212 downwards.
TTTTATTGGAGGAGAATAACCGTGCTCTCTATTTTTAGTAGAAAAACAATTAGTTGGGCTTTAAGATTTTGATAAAATTGCTTTGACTTTGACGAACTAATGTCATAGTATACCTCTAAGGTTCACTTACTTTTAGGAGGTTGGATGATAAGAGTCTATGGATTAGCAGTCTTGATATTCATATCCAACATCGCTTATGCAGAAGTGGATGTTGATGAAGTAATTAAGAAGGTTGACGAGGCATGGGCATTAAGAGATGATCAATTAAAGGTCAAAGAATCGATGGATCTCTTAAAAAAGGCCCTTCAGGGTGCCCCGGAGGAGTACGAATTACTCTGGAGGTATGCAAGGATAAACTTTTGGATTGCAGACTCATCTGATGATAAGAGTGTCAAAGCAAAGCATGGTAAAGAGGGGTATATGGCTGGTCAAAAGGCCGCATCTATAAAACCTGACAGGGTTGAGGGTTATTTTTGGGGAGTGGCATCATTAGGGATGTATTCTGAGGGAATAGGTGTCCTCCGGTCCATAAAGGAAGGGAATAAGAGCAAGTTTGAAGATATGCTAAACAAGGCCCTAAAGATTGACAGAACTTATGAAGGTGGTGGGCCAATTAGAACACAGGGGAGATTTTTTGCAAGATTGCCCTGGCCGATGAGAGATGTAAAGAAGGGGTTAAAACTTTTAGACGAATGTATATCACTTAATAAAAGGGTCATCAGAGCTACTTACTATAAAGCTGAAATTCTGTTTGATGAAGGTGAGTACAAACAGGCCAAGGAGCTTTTGGACAAGATCTTGAACGAGGATTTTGTTGGGGATGATGTGCCCGAGAAGAAGTTGGTAAGGAAATGGGCGGAGAGATTGATGAAAAGGATTGAGGAGAAACTAAAGTAAATTGGAGGTTTAGTATGGGAAATTTGGGTCTTCCAGAGCTGATAATAATTCTTGTAATAATTCTTGTGATTTTTGGGGCTGGAAAGCTTCCACAGATAGGAGAGGCGTTGGGTAAAAGTATTAGGAGCTTCAAAAAGGCGGTCTCTGGTGAGGAGGAACAGAAAAAGGAAGAAAATAAAATAGAAGATAATAAATAGGGGGTAGAGCCATGTTTTGTCCATATTGTGGGACTAGTATACAAAATGATTCCATATTTTGCAAAAATTGCGGAAGACACTTAGGGACGCAATACCAACCTGTTCAGCCACAGGGTTCTGAATATAATTATCAGCCACAGATGCAAAGTGTTCCGGTAGGAAAAGATTGGACAGTCGCAATATTACTATCGTATTTTCTCGGTATATTTGGGATTGATAGGTTTTATTTGGGATACATAGGGCTTGGTATTGTAAAACTACTTACTTGTGGTGGGCTCGGCATTTGGGCAGTCATTGACTTCTTTTTGATAGGGTTTAATGTGTTAAGAGACTCTAGAGGGATGTTACTTGTAGGTAGAGAGGGTAAGGAATGGGTATTCTACATACTGCTTGTTTTATTTGTTCTTAGCTTTTTTTTGGGGTTCTGTACAACAATTTTTCTGTGATTTTAAAACTTAGAGATGATAAAATATGGTAATCTGAAAGTTTATTTATACAAGGAGAGCAAGAAATGAAGGTCGCTCTATTTCTACTTCTATTTTCTATAATCATTTATGGGTGCCCTCCAAAGTATATCCCAGGCACAACAATCGTTGATAATGATGAGAATAGAGCAATATTTACTTTGGTTGAAAAATATAGAAGGGCCTTTGATGAAAAGGATATTGAGACAATAATGTCTCTGGTTTCAAAGAATTTTTATGAAAATGGAGGGAATGCAGATCCCTCAGATGATTATAATGCCGAAGGTCTGAGAAAAAATCTTAAAGAGAAGTTTTCAAAGACAAAGGCCCAGGGATTGGAGATAAATATAAGATCGATTGATTTTGACGAAAAAAACAATAGGGTATCGGTAAAGTATAGTTATTTCGTAAAATTTCAGATGGAGCTTGCCACAGGTGATAAATGGGAAACTGCTTCAGATATAGCAGAGATTGTATTTGTCAAAGAAGGTGGAGAGTGGAAGATTATTAAAGGACTATAACCTTCCCTACTTGCATTTATAAAGTATATCTGTTTTAATATCTTCCCTTGAGAGGTGGATAATGGAAGATAGAGAGAGGCTTATAATCATTGATGGGCAGTCTTATATCTATCGCGCATTTTTTGCCATTAGAAGACTCTCCAATTCGAAAGGTATGCCTACCAATGCTATCTACGGGTTTGTTCAGATGTTAAATAAGGTCATAAAGGATTTGAATCCGAAATATCTATGTATTGTATTCGATTCTAAGGAAAAGACTTTTAGGCATGATATTTTTACTGAGTATAAGGCTAACAGACCTCCTATGCCAGATGACCTGTCTATACAAATACCCCACATTCACAAAGTAGTAGACGCCTATAAGATTAGAAAGATAGTTGTTCCGGGTGTAGAGGCAGATGATGTCATCGCAACCCTTGTTAAAGAGGGAAAAAGGACGAGTAAAGAAGTGATAATAATTACAGGCGATAAAGATTTAATGCAGCTTGTTGATGAGGAAGTAAAGATCTTCGATACTATGAAAGATAAACTCTATCTACCGACTGATGTTGAAGAGAAATACGGTGTAAGGCCTGAGTATATTATTGACTTGCTTGCCCTTTCGGGTGATTCTTCAGACAATATACCAGGGGCCAGAGGTGTGGGGGAAAAAACTGCTCAGAGTCTCGTCAGACAGTTCGGACATATAACTGATATTCTAAAGAAGGTCGATGAGATAGAACCAAAGAGCCTCAGGGAGAAGATACAAAAATCTGAGTCAGACATACTCCTTTCGTATCGCCTACTCACTCTTAAGGATGATGTAGTCCTTGGGATTACCATGGAGGACTTAAGATACGTAGGACCTGATAAAGAGACCTTAAATAGGCTTTTTGCCGAATATGAATTTAGAACCTTCATAGAGAAGGAAATAGATAATAGAGTTATCGATGTAAAGATCAGTGAGCTTAAAAAAAAGAACTATGGCACAATAGATTCTGAAGAAAAACTTTTAAAACTGCTAAGTGCTATAGACGAGAAGGAGTACATCTCTATTGATACTGAGACTGATAACATCAACCCCTTGAATTCGAACATTATAGGTATCTCATTATGTCTTGAAGAGGGGACTGCATATTATATACCTATTGGACATAGATACTTAGGTGCTCCAAAACAGCTAAATCCAGATTTTGTCCGAGAAAGGCTTAATACGGTAATATCGAACAAAAAAATTATAGGGCAGAATCTTAAATACGACTTGTTAGTATTTCTTTCGAATGGATATAGAGGAGTGAAGGCGTATGATGATGCAATGATTGCGGCATATCTGCTTGACCCTGAGGCCATTTCTCACTCTTTAAAAACTATAGCGAAACGGTATCTTGATTATGATATGTTTACATATAAAGAGGTGACATCCTCAAGAGGAGGTAGAGGACTTAATTTCTCAGAAGTAGATGTGGGTACTGCTACATTGTATAGTTGTGAGGATGCGGATGTTACCTATAGACTAATCAATGTATTAAAAAAGAGGCTTGAATCGGAGGGACTATATAAACTCTATAGGGAAGTAGAGATACCCTTATTAAACATCCTAACAGATATGGAATTTACGGGTGTATATGTAAATGTTAAGAAGTTGAACGATTTATCTGAGTATTTGAGGGTAAAGATAATGGAGGAAGAAGATATTATTTACAAGTTGGCAGGAGAGAAATTCAATATAAACTCGCCAAAGTCGCTGTCTTATATATTGTTTGATAAGCTAAAGTTGCCGGTAATAAAGCAGACACAAACTGGTACTTCGACTGATTCATCAGTATTGGAAGAACTTCAAGATAAGAACGAGATTGTCAAGCATATAATAGAATACAGAACCCTGACAAAGATAAAGAGCACTTATGTAGAGGCATTGTCCTCTCTGATAAACAAGAGGAGCGGTAGGATACACACAAGTTTTAATCAAACGGCGACTGCTACAGGTAGATTATCTTCTTCGGAACCCAATCTCCAGAATATCCCGGTTAGAACGGAAATAGGTAAGAAAGTTAGGGAGGCATTTGAGGCACAAGATGGTTATCTAATTTTGTCGGCGGATTATTCTCAGATAGAGTTACGTGTATTTGCGCATCTAAGTAAGGATCCTACACTGATTAAGGCCTTTATGAATGGAGAGGACATTCATACTAGAACAGCTTGTGAGATATTTGATAAGAGACCTGATGAGATTGATTCCGAGATGCGAAGGCTGGCAAAGACAATAAATTTTGGAATCATATATGGCATGGGGGCATTTAGCCTTGCAAAGACATTGGGAATTAGCCGAAGGGAGGCACAAGAATATATCAATAGGTACTTTGACAGGATATCAGGCGTCAAGAGATTTATTAAGAAGACCATTGAAGAGGCAAGGAGAAATCAATATGTGAAGACCATCTTTGGGAGGATTAGATATCTAAAAAATATTAATTCCAAATCCCCATCTGTTAGACAGCAAGAGGAACGAATAGCTGTTAATACACCTATTCAAGGTAGTGCTGCTGATATAATAAAGCTTGCAATGATAAATATAAGCCGTAAAATCGAACACTCGGATACCAAGATGATACTTCAGGTTCACGACGAACTCGTATTTGAGGTGCCTAAAAATAAGATTGAAGAAGTATCAAAATTGATTAAAAATGAGATGGAGAATGTCGTGAGTCTTGATGTCCCGCTTGTGGCTGATATTGCCGTAGGTAAGAATTGGGCTGAGGCTAAATAATAAGAGAGATACTGTAAAGCAAAAGGAGATATCTGGTATCTGTTGTCAAAAATTATTTCATAGCCATATAACTTATGAATGAAAAGAGTTTATACCTTCATCTCATCCTCACGTGGGAGAACCCTTAATACCTCACCTGGTGCAGTGAGTCCGTTTGCCAGTAGGAAATTGCAATATTTTGCAAGCGAGATGTAAGAACCTTTTTCTGCCTCCCGCTTTATCTCGGATGGTGGAGCTTTTTTAAGTATTAGATATTTTGTTGCCTCAGTGAATATCATCAATTCAAGGGCGCACATCCTCCCTTTAAATCCTGCATTATTGCATGTTGGACAACCTCTTGGTTGGAGTAGTTTTATGGGTGTTTTAGGGTCGTATGCCCCTGCAAAGGTGAGGCTCTTAATTACGGGTTCTGGATAGTCGAACGGCCTTGCACAATTCGGGCAAAGCCTTCTAACAAGTCTTTGATTTATTATCCCTAGTAGGGCACTGGAGGTAAGATATGGATCTACTCCAAGCTCAGAAAGCCTTATGAGAGCTGAAAGCGAGTTGTTGGCATGAAAAGATGATATGACGAGTTTCCCTGTTAGTCCCGCCTCAAATGCCATCTTTGCTGTCTCAGAATCTCTTATCTCTCCGACCAATATTATATCTGGATCCTGTCTCAGTATAGACCTTAGTATTGTTGAAAACCCAAGTCCAATAGCCTCATTTATCTGTACCTGTGTTATACCCGGAATTGAATATTCGATGGGGTCTTCAACTGTGACAATATTTAGCTCTTTCGATTTTCTCTCATTCAGCATAGCATACATTGTTGTTGTCTTTCCAGAACCTGTTGGTCCTGAGACCAGAATTACACCGTGGGGTTGGAAAAGAACCCTTCTTACAACCTGATATATCTTATCGGCAATAATTACCCTCGAAAGCTCTATCAACGCTGTCGATGCGTCTAAGATCCTGAGAACCACCTTTTCCCCATTCTTTGACGCAAGCGTGCTGACCCTTAGATCAATATCCCTCCCATCAATGGTAATGGAGAATCTCCCATCCTGCGGGAGTCTCTTCTCGGCTATATCTAACTTTGAAAGCACTTTTATTCTACTGACAAGACTTTTGTAGATGTGTCGAGGTAACACATTGCCAGAGCGTTTCTTGAGCCTACCTTCGACTCTGTATCTCACGACTGTCTCCTCATATTCAGGCTCTATGTGTATATCACTTGCCTCAAGCTCAATAGCCTCCGAGAGGATGTTATCCAGGAGTCGTTTTATCTCTTCACCTGATACAGTAATATTCGCCTTTTCATCTCTTTCATCTTCTGTCCAGTATTGAATTGTATGAGCCTTCTTCACCTGAGGGGCTGTGGAAATTGGTTTGGAGATTAATTGTCTTGCTTTTTCCATAAATTTATTAAAGTCTGCCTCGCTTATTTGTAAGGGCTGTAGTCTGACACCTCTGAAAATCCTCTTTATGGCATCATATCCGAGTGTGTTCTTTATGTTGACAGAGCCGACAGTGAGAATCCCTTCCTCAAGCGAAAGAGGAATAATTTTGTGTTGCATAATAAGGTGTTCTGATAGTGTATGGAAGAGATCCGCGTTGAATTGAAATTTACTTATATCTGCTGTTTGGACAGTTGGTTGGTTGCGACTCATCTCAGCTATTCTTTTTGCCAAAATCTTGCCAAGTTCTACTGCCATCTGGGCACTACCGTTTAATAAGGTAAAGAAGACCTTGGACGGAAGTTGGTATAAGACTACATCCTCAAGTGTCCTAATCGTCGCGGATCTGGGCTCGCCCGTTAAAAGCCCCATCTCACCAAAGCATTCGTTTATTCCAAGTTTTGCAACCTGGAATTCTATACCGAGTTCAGAATCTGTGATAAATGCTCCCACTGAACCAGCAGCTATCAAATAAAGCCCATCAGATGGATCGCCCTCTTTAAATATGATCTTATCTTTTGGAAATTCCAACCTGATGAGATGCTTAGCTATCTGCTCTTTATAGTGTGCAGGAAAAAAATGAAGTAATTGTGTTCTATCTAAAAATGCAGTTAATTCTTCCATAACAACCCTCCACAAATTGATTGTACCTTCTTATACATTTATCCACTTTGCGAGTCAACTTAATTGTTGTTTTTTACCATTGCAAAAATGGAATATTATCAGGTGCTTTCTCAAGTAGAAGTGTTAATTTGGTTATTTCAATAAAATACGTAATTTACTATATATGCGGTTGGCTATAATTAAATAGAGAGTTAAACCTTGTTTTAAAGCTCTATGTAATTTTTCGGAACAAAGAGCCAAGACTTGGCTCCCAAAACATTTTTGAGGAAATGTAACGGACTTGGATTGGACGGTTATTGTTCATTCTACTTTGTAAAACTTTTCTTTAGGTGCTCCGCAGATAGGGCAGTTATCTTCTACGGATCCCTCTTTTAAATAACCGCATACAGAACATATATAGTAATCAACTTCTCTCTCTTCCATTAGATGCTTTAGCGCATTCTCATATAGTTTTGCATGTATAGACTCAACGTCTCTTGCTTGAGAAAACACCATTGCTGCTACCTTTTCTCCATCCTCTTCGGCCTCTTTTATCATCTTAGGGTAATAGACCCCACTGACAAGGGTTTCGGACTGGAATGCTCTCTCAAGATTTGTCTGAGTATCTGAAACCTTTTCTAACAGTGCAAAATGTCTTCTTGCATGAATACCCTCTGATTCTGCCACTGCCCTAAAGAGTTTTGCAATTTGTTTTAAATCTTCACTCTCCGCCTTTTTGGCATACATTAAAAGTCTCTGATATGCCTTTGCCTCACCTATAAATGCCTCATTGATATTATTTTTTGTACGCTCATTCATTTGACCGTAGGTCCTCGTTATTTATTAAGATCCTTATTGATATTTGCGAAGGGTTTATTGGAAAAGCCATCCATCTTTTTATACTGTTCCATCCTTTTTTCGTTATGCAAATGATTTTTGTTGTGCTTATTAAATTCCTTCTTTTGTTGCCTTTCCTCCCTATGAATTGTCTGTTCTTTTCTTTTAGCAAGCATATTCTTTAGGATTCCATACATCCTTAACCACTCCCACCTTTCCATGGCCGGGTAACCTGCCATTTCTTTATTGGGTACGACGTCCGAAATCACACCAGACTTGCCTCCCACCTTTACCCTATCTCCAATGATGAGATGCCCTGCTACGCCGGCCTGACCACCGATCTGCACCCAACTTCCTATCTTAGTGGAACCAGCTATGCCGCTCTGACCGGCTATAATCGTATTTTCTCCTATCTCCACATTGTGACCTATCTGAATCATATTATCTAATTTTGTCCCAGCTCTAATTACAGTGTCCCCAACAGTAGCTCTATCAATTGTGCAATTTGCTCCAATTTCCACGTTGTCCTCTATAATGACACCTCCTATTTGTAAGACTTTTCTATATCCATCCTTTTGTGCTATAAATCCAAATCCATCCGAACCTATCACAGCTCCTGCATGAATTATTACGTTGTTTCCTATGATGCATCTTTCTCTAATAACAACATTGGGATATATTATACAATTATCTCCAATCCTTGCCAAATATCCGACATATACATTTGGATAGATGATTGTATTCTTGCCAATATACGCCCCTTTCTCAATGTACGCCCCATACATAACAGTTGTACCACTTTGGATAAGGGCCTCTTTGTCAATAAATGCTTTATCGGAGACGCCAGTTGGTAAATAATTTTGAGGCACAAACATCTCTATCACATCTGCGAAGGCAAGATATGGATCCTCGACAATAAGTAAATTTTTATCTGTTATTCCAGTTGAAAACTTTTCACTCGTAATAATTGCGGATGCCTTGGTTGTCTCAAGATATCTTTTGTATCTTTCCTTTGCTAGCAGAGTAACATCCCCCTCTTTGGCCTTTTCAATAGGGCCTACCCCTACAATCTCAACTGAACTATCTCCTACTATCTTTGCTGAAATGTGGGTTGCTAATTCTGACAATCTCATCTCTTTTTCCCGCCTGAATATTTTTCATTATACTTTCTTATTACCTCGTTTGTTATATCCATAGATGGTAGGGCATAGAGAATTCTACCCTCTGCCTTATCTAGTATCAAAGTAAAGCCCTCTCTCTGTGCTATATCTGCAATCACGGTCTGTGCCTTATCAAAGATCTCCTTGGTAAGTCCCAACTCATTTTCTGAAAGCTCTTTCTGAAGTTTTGCATAAAGCTGCTGAAGCTCTATAAAGTCTTGTTGAAGTTCCTGTTGTTTTTGCCTTTTGGCATCCTCTTTCAATACAAGAGCTTGTTTGTCATAATCCTCCTTCTTTCTTTTAAGCTCTTCTTGTTTTCTATCAAGCTGTGCCTGTTTTTCGTTAAACTCCTTTTTTAACTTCTCTTTAGCTATAGCCCCATCTTCTACCTCATTCAATACCCTTTGCATATCAACATACCCTATCTTAACCTTTGGCTGCCCGAGTAAAACAAGGGGATACAACAGAAGTAGAGCCATCCCTCCTAAAAAAAGTTTTTTTGACATCTGTTTCTCTCCTCTATCTTATAGTTTTGGTTTTACCTTTGATCTCAAGAGATCTCTGATATCCCTTGAGGGGAGAACCTTCCCTTCGGCAATCTCTCGTAAGGCAATTACTACAGGCTTATTTTTACTAATAATTAGAGGTCTTGCACCATTGAATATCTGCCGTGCCCTTTTTGCAGCAACAAGTACTAGTGCAAATCTGTTATCTATGTATTGTAGACAATCTTCAATAGTAACCCTTGCCATTAAACTAAACCTCCTTATTCAATACTGTGTTATTGTCCTGCATCCTGCCTTGCTTCCTCAAGATAATCATTTATATTAAACGAGACATCCTCAAACTTCTTTGTCTCAATAAACGATATGTCATCCCTAACACTCGATAGGAGAGGGACGCCTTCAGTCTCCTTTGTTCCAAACTCGACTCTGCCTATCTCCTTCGACATGGAGTCATATATTATAATAGCTTTTTGCGGTTTGTCCAGATTATATTTCCTAACAACAACCTGATTAGAAGGGATCATCTTTGTAGCCTTTGTATCGGCTAGAAAATACAATAGGGAAGACACCTTATAATACTTTAGTTTCTTCTTAGCACCATCTTCTGCAAGATACCAATCAGAGCCTGTATCCATCTGTTCTTTTACAAATGAATATTTAGTTTCACCATCTATGAGCTCTATCTTAAAAATGCTATCTCTCTCAAAATCTAGTATCTTTTTGAAAGTATAGTCGAAGGGTTTCTTGTCTAAGTCTTTATAAAAACTATTATCAACTTCTATCGGCACATTAGTATTTTGTCTCATTACATATACTTTTTCATTACCAGCACTATCTTTAATCTTTGATATATTGATTAAGGAGACTGACATATCTTGCCCCTTGTATATTTTCAGATAATCTGTGGCATTATCAAGTCCGAATTCTGAGAGGTTCTTGTTATCTTCATGAAAAGCTTTTGCACTCAAATTCTTAATAGAATTTTTAAGCCTGTTTATCTCATCGTCGTCTGCCCTAACTCTCTCTGGCGATAACATCTCCCAATTTTTATCCTTCTGCTCAAATATATAGACAAGTTCTCCAAGCTTGTATTCGATCTTTTTAATCTCGTTCGTCTCTACCTTAAATATTGATTTGTCTCTTAAGTTGTACAAATCCTTATCAAGATTCCCCTTTATATATCCTTCTACCATAAATATCTCATCTGAGTCCTCAAGTTTCATATAGTATTTTCCATCAAAGTCATTTCTTAATCCACATAAGAGCTTCCTACTGTTCCCATTGGAGAGTCGGTACTCAAGGATAAGAGAGGGAGTGGTAAGACCATAGCTTGAGAGTCTCTCATTATCTTTAAATTTAGTTGTGGACTTTAGCGTTTCGAGGGTATTTAGGATTGTATCAACAACGTTCTTATCCGTCTCTGTCTGAATTGGACTTTTAATCACAAATTTATCATTTTCTTTTACAAGTTCAATAGTTTTATTGTCTTTATGAGTAATCTTGATTTGGACAATCTCCTCTTTTTTAACGTCTTTTAATACTTTTAGTTCTTCTTCCTTTTTTGTGGCCTCTTCTTGAGCCTTTTTATATTCACCAAAGTACGCATAAATGACAAGCACTACCAGTATAATTATCGCTAAGGCAGTTTTTAATAAAGATTTGTGGAAATCTCTCATACACTCACTCCTTTGAAGACCAGTTTTTTAAGATCTTAAACTATTTTTTCCTTCTGATGATTGCAAGCGCTACTGCTCCAGCGAAGAATATAAATGGTATACCTATCATTGTTGTCATCTTTACTATGTTAGCCTCAACCTGTGTTAAAAATATTCTACTTGATGCCCTTTTCTTTGGTCTTATAGATATAAGATCCTCTCTCTGTGTTACCCAATTAACTGTGTTGTTAAAAAGATCCCCATTTCCAGAGTATGGTCTAAATTTATTATTTGCAAACTCAGAGTCACCGAAGACCACTATGCGAATATCTGGGGAGTTTTCGGTAGCGGATGCATGCTTCTTTGATACTGCCACAGCTATTGAAAGTGGACCCTTTGTATCCACACCTTCGGTAAAGGAGACCTCGCCCCTCTTAACCGATTCTAGGTCTGTCTCTGCCCAACTTGTGGGCGTTGTAGATGCTATGGTCTTTACGGATGTCCCGGGTGGGATTGTCTGTACCGGAGATACAGTTCTTGAGGTTGGAAAGAATGATGCCGCATCAAATCCTTTGGTTATCTCATGGTCGCTATATTGTGCAACTAGGGGAATACTTGCCCCCATTCCAAATGCCCTTGACATCGGATCCACAATAAAGTCATTCCCCACATTAACTCCATAATCAAGCAAGAGTCCCTCGAGACCTGTCTTTATCTCTGGTTCAAGCATGACTATCAATCTTCCCATTTTTTCTTGTAAGTAATCACCTATTGCCTTTACCTCTTCGGGAAGAAATAATTTTTTTGGTCCAGCAATCACAAGAGCCGAGGCATCCTGGGGTATTCTTTCAGTTCCAATGTTTATCTTAGCAACCTCGACCCCTTCTTTTCTAATTGCCTCTGCAGTAAGTGAATAGCCCGTCTCTTCTTTACTATCTATATCCCACTCACTATGACCAGTAACAAAGTAGATCTTTTTCTTCTCTGCCTTAACTACTGCTATAAGGCCGTTGGTTAGTCCCTCTTCAGTTGGGTCCTTAACTCTGCTTTCTCTCTCTGAGGATTTAAGTACTATCCTTGGTCCTGTACTTGTTATACCGAATGCATTTACTCTCTCAGGGTTTTTAATGGGATCCACAAATTCATATGTAAATAGGGAATTGTGATATTTATAATTCTCGAACAAGTCTCTCAATCTCTCCGTCTCAGGAGCATCTGGTGGATAAAACGCATAAGCCTTTACCTCAGACTTCACACCCTTCAACACTTTTATTGTTTGATCTGAAAGTGAGTAGATCTTATCTCGATTCAGGTCGAACTTATAAGGATGTCTTACGGCAATGTAATTAATAACAGCTATAATCCCCAAGGTTATTAATATCAAAACTAGCATATTTGAACCGTATTTAGTAGATCGAGCTGTAAAAAATGATTTTACGTCCTGAAAATTAGTAATTGCATATACGAGTATTAGCAAAAGAGCAATCCCCATTATCACGAGGGGAATTGCTGTGACCTCTGGTTGAATAAGCAACAGAAACAGCCCTATTACCAAAGCAAACAGCCCTATTATTCCCAAAATATTACCAACCTTTTTCATATATTACCTCCATCTCTGCGAAGAAATAGACTGTTGGGTCAAAAATAGGCCAAAATAGATTACTGAGAAATAGTAGACAATATCTTTTACCTCTATTAGGCCCTTGGTAAATTGATCAAGATGCTCTAATAAAGAGAGATATCTTAAGACCTCTTTTAAGATTCCCTCTGCCCCAGCTGATGCCCATCCGATCACCCAAAAGAGCAGTAACAATCCGAATGAGACTATTGCAGAAATAATCTGTGATTCGGTAAGAGAAGATGCGAATATACCTAACGCGGCGAATGAAGCGCCGGCCAAAAACAGCCCTATTCCCGAAGTCAAGAGAGGCATCCACTCTATCGACCCTGTAGAGAGGCCCCCCTCTGAGCCAAAGAAAGAAAGTAACATTGGATATATGAATACAATTAATACCATAACAAGTATTACACTGAGTGAAGCGAGATATTTTCCAAGGACAATCTGCCATGTTGTAACAGGAGAAGTCATTAAGAGCTCGTATGTTTTAAGCCTTTTTTCATCTGCTATAAGTCGCATAGTAATGACCGGTATCATCAAAAGAAAAAATACGTTGATATTAAGGAAGAGCGGTCTCATCACCATGTCGTTAAGGTTCATGTGTTCAAGCATGTGAGCTGCTTGATATTGGAGGAACTGTAACGATTGCCTCTGGAAATAACTAAATATCTGCAAAAAGAAATAACCAGAGATCAGTGAGAATATACCAAAGACCACATAAGCAACAGGGGTCTCAAAATATATCTTGAACTCCTTTTTGAAAATCGCGATTATATTTCTCATAATCACCTCCTTATACTGTCTTCTCTTCCGTAGTTAACTCTCGGAATACGTCTTCAAGGCTAAGCGTAATGGGCCTAAATTCTAAAAGTCCGTAACCACCATCTACAATAAATTTGGCGATATCCTCTATTCTGTCCTCTTGATTCTCAAGTTCAAAATTGAATCCGTTTTCAAGCTCAGGTGGCTGACTAACCTTAATATTAAATTTATCCCTTATCTGCTTCATAAGCTCTATAGAGAATCTCTTAACTCTTACAGTCATCTCGCTAATCTTTGTTCTTCTTCTCAACAGATCCTCTATATTTTCCTTTGCAACTATGCGTCCTTTATGGATAACAATAACTTTCTTACAGGTCATCTCTACCTCTGGAAGTATATGGGTAGATAAAATAATCGTCTTTTCTTTGGCCAATTCTTTAATGAGCGTCCTGACCTCAAAGACCTGATTTGGATCAAGACCTATGGTAGGTTCGTCGAATATAACGATCTCAGGATTACCAAGTATTGCCTGAGCTATTCCAACCCTCTGTCTAAATCCCTTAGAAAGGTGGGCAATAAGCCGCTTCTGAACATCAGTTATACCACAACTTTCGGAGACGCGTTCAATCTCAACATCTATTTTTTTGGACTCAATCCCTTTTATCTCGGCAACAAACTTTAAATAGTCATACACGGTCATATCATTGTAGACAGGTGGGTTCTCTGGTAAATAACCTATCCTCTTTTTAACCTCCAATGGACTTTCGAAGACGTCAAAACCAGCAACCTTTGCTACACCGCTATCAGGGGGCATAAAACCAGTTATGATTTTCATTGTAGTTGTTTTACCAGCTCCATTTGGACCAAGAAATCCGACAATATCTCCTTTTTCTACGGAAAAACTCACATCCTCTATCGCCCTAATCTGTTTGTAAAACTTTGTAAGACCCTTAACTTCAATCATTAAAACCTCCTTAAGGTGAAGAAACTAAGATATTTTAGGACACAAGCAAAACACTCCTAAAAAACATATCCAATTTATATCAACCCATACTGGAATAATACAACAAAAAGTAGAAAAAATTATTCCATAAAATTATTTTTTATACTTTTGTGTTTTGAGTTTTTTGTGATGTGCTGCAATACAAGTAGAAAATCCCCATTCTTATGAGTGAAGCCTATTGATATATTACCCAAACATTGCCATTTATGAGGGGAAGTAAACAAATCTTGTGATCTAATTAAACCCCATATGTTCAGTTGTAAAAAGTATTATTCACCTCTTCAATACAAAATAGAAATGTTATAATTCCTACCAAAAATAGAAATGTTACACCTTGTAGATACAAGAAGATATTACAGCCCAAATCCTAAAAAGATTAATCATTTACCTCAACAAATGATAAGTCTTTAGTTGGCGATTCTTTATCAATAATCAATTTATCAACCGCCTATGTTTTTACAGAGACTCAACACAAAGCCACATCTCATCCAAACGAACATATCAGAGATGATTGTCCGATGTAAAAGACAGATCAATAGCCAATGTCTCTGATTTATCATAGTTTAATCCCTATATATCTTCAATCAGCTGTTTTACAATTTTTCTTTGAGAAATTTTAAGTAAGAGTATCTTATGATCTTCCATGGTTTTTATCGCTGTCTCCCTATGATTTGCTATAGCTACATAAGCGGACTGTTAATCCCGCGAGTTCTCCAACCCTCCTTTGGAAGAGCAGGTGTATATATCTTAGGGTCTTTTAGGGCTTTCAGGCAAGTATTATTTAAGTTGTGTTTAAAAGAGGTATATGTTAGGTCATAAGAGTGGGCTTCTAAGATGTTAAAAGAATCAAGATTAGGGGAGATACTTGATGAGATACCAAATATAGATTTTCATGAAGGAACAACTTTTGTAATGGCCCTACTATTAAATTAACTTATGTGGAAGAGACTCCTGAGAAAGTCAACAGAGATAAGGCTAACGGCTACTATGAAAGATAATTGGCATGTCTTTCAAATACGCTGGGATCATTAGTCTCAAGGAATAGGAAAGATGAGATAGAGTGAATCAAAGAGGTGGCTAAGTAAGAATTCTTTTTATTTATTCGTAGATACCATAATTATAAGGGAATTAGAGACAAAGAAAGCAGAGAATAGGTAGGAGGGAAGTTATTTTATGTAAGCAAGGAAGGATTTGGGAGCGGTATTTATAATTTACTTGGGCAGTAATAGATATAAGGATGGGCAAAAGACACCAGATGTTAAAACCATACTCAAATTCCTTTACATAGTAAAAAACTCTGATAATAAATTACCTGATTGACATGGCTTTAGTCTATGCCTTTACAATCTCTTATTTGTTCTCACTATTGGTCTTTTTTAATACTACATTTAGTTATAAGATTTTAATTCCAGTTTTTGTTTTGTATTTATCGATAGGCATATATATACTAATTTCCAAAAAGGAGATAGGTTATCTCTATGTGATTATTGGAGGGTTTATTTGGGGATTGGTAATCTCCTCCTTTAAGGTAGATATGGAGGAGATCGAATTAAAAGATAAGGATATTATATTTGATGGATATATCGCAGGCAGTCCCTCATATAACAGGGATAATACTATTTATCAGGTTGATGTCCAAAGGTACATACTTAATGGAAAGATAACTGTGAAGAATTTCACCATGGAATATGTGTGTTCAAATCCTTTTGCAGAGCCGGTCAGAGGAGATTTGATTAGAGGAAGGTGCAAATTTTATATGAGTGAAGATAATAAACCTATCTGCATCAGTGAGTTAAACGAACCTCCTATGGTAATTGAGAGGACAGGATTTGGAATTCTTAACCGCATAGACGAGTATAAGAAGGGGATAAGCAAGTTTATCTTTTCCAGGTACAAAGGGGATATAGGTAGTATTTTGATTGCCCTCTCAACAGGTAATGCCAAAGAACTCTCTTATGAAATCCGTAGGCTCTTTTCAAGAGCTGGGACGGCGCATATACTTGCGATCTCAGGAACACACATCGGATTAATCTCCATTATTATTTATTACTTTCTGAAAGTAATCTTCTTCCCTTTGACATACATAAGACCCTTTTCTATTAGGAAGTTGTCTTCTCTTTGCCTAATTCCAATACTTATATGTGTCTCATTCTATTTCGGGAATGCGCCATCTGTTGTAAGGGCTGTTGTAATGATTATCATTTACCTGTTTTCAATAATAATTGAACGCGAACGAGATATACTTTCATCTCTATGCTTTGCATTTGTGCTTATTACGTCATTTTCTCCAGATTCCATAAGGGATATAGGTCTCCAATTGTCCTTTTTATCTGTGTTGGGAATTGTTATCTCTCTTCCCTCTTTTCTTGAAAAGAGTTATTTTGAGGCATTATCTATGAGTGAAGCCTTCCTAGGAATCCTGAAGAGTCTATTTTTTACATCTCTTTCAGCCACAATATTTACACTTCCAGTAGTTGCATTTCATTTTGGAGTTGTATCTATATCCGGTATACTTTCAAACATTATTCTTGTCCCTTTTACGGGTCTGGTCGTTCTTCCCATGATCGTACTTGGAGTTTTGGTATTTGGAATTGCACAAACTTTAACCTCTGTGTTTTTCAATGGTGCCTTTGTCGCTCTCGAACAGTTTAATAGTATAAACAGTATATTTGCCTCAATCCCCTTTTCTCACATAAAGATGTTTGTGCCATCCTATCCAGAAATAATCTCCTATTATTTAGTTGTCCTTGCTCTGACTTTAAGAAAGAGTATCCCGATATCCAAGATACTAATTGTTTTACTTTTCATAGTCATGTGTATTACTTATTTTATTATGGACAGAGTAGAGAAGAATAAGACCAAGCCTGTCATGTTTGTGAGGGGTGGAATAATAGTGTTAATCGATGATGATAATGATGCCTTTGTTATTGCTGAGAGACACGCGAGAAATAGGGATAAACGAAGGATCGTAGAGTTCCTCAGGGGCAAACGCATAGTTAAAGTCTTTTATACTAATGTTCAACTTCAGGATGATTTGTATATAGTTGATCACTTATATGTTAGGAGGTCAGGAGATTATATAAATGTATCCGAAAGAGGGGATATTTTAGTAAATTTTTTGAACTTTCATATATATATTTTAAACGACATAGCAATTTGCCCCCCATCATCTGCAAGGTATATTATTTCCAGAAGGGTATCTAGTGATGCCGTTGCAAAGATACACGATTGTGGAATATCGGCTGAAAAATTGATTTTCTCAGGGATAGTTAGGAACCAAAAACTCCCTAATGTGCTATATCGATATTATGGAGAAGATGCATCCAAGATACTTATGTGTAGGGATGAGGATTGTGAGGTGCTAATTCAACCTGATGGTTAGGTTCATATATTTGTCATTGGTTGTGCGTGATTTGACAAAGAATGATTTTTTGTATAAAGATTTTGCTTAAGGAGGTTGCACTATGAAAACGACCGAGGAGTTTGATTTTGATAAAAGGCTTATTGACAGATTGATTAGGATGAATCCATCTCATAAGACCAAGATTAAAGAATACATAGAAAAATTAAAAGATACCTCTGACAATGTTGAGACTATAAGTATTAAAGAACTCTTCCCCAAGAAGAAACAAAAAGGAACTCAATCATAAGTGATTAGAGTAGGAATAATTGGAGGGGGACCAGCGGGAATTGCTGCCTCAATATCTGCTTCGAGGTGTGGGGCAAAGGCTATTATCTTTGAGAGGACAAAATCTGTATTGAATAAGTTTGTTCTGTCAGGTGGTGGAAGATGTAATATCTCCAATAAGAATATATCAGCAGACTTCTACAATGGAGGTTCAAAAAATTTCATAAATAATGTACTTAAGGGCTTTAGGACACAAGATATATTGGATTTTCTGAGAGATATAGGTAGTAGCTACTTCGTAGAAGAGGATGGAAGGATATTTACAGGGGATTCAAAGGACACATCTTATAAATTGATAAAGTATACGATTTCTCTTGGAACGAAGATATATTATAAGTCGTTCGTTGAAAAGATAGAGAAGATAGGGGATAGTTTTTCAGTTAGGTATAAAGGAGTGGAATCGTCTTTTGACAAGGTAATTGTTGCAACTGGTGGTAAATCTTTTCCTGAGACAGGCTCTGATGGATTTGGCTATCTAATAGCAGAGTCCTTAGGGCATACTATTATCCACCCGCTGCCAGGTCTTGTTTCTCTGGATCTCAAGCCCAATCCATTTGCGGGATTGCAAGGTGTAACCATCGAGGCGTCAATATATTTGGAGAATAGGAGTCTGGGCATACATGAGACTATGAGTGGAAAGCTGTTGTTTACACATAGAGGAATCTCTGGGCCATTGGCACGTAATATAAGCGGGCGATTAATTAGATTATCGAGAGAAAAGGGGACAATGGTCTATTTGAATCTTGTTCCAGGGTTTACAAGAGAAAGACTTGACATGGAGATTCAAACAGAAATCAGGACATCTGGGAGGAAAAAATTGGTAAATCTAATCAATAGATTCATACCAGATAGGTTAGCTATAAGGATATTGTCGGAATCAGGTATTCCACCTGAGAGGGTGCTTGCCGAGTTGAAGCGAGATGAGAGAATTAGGCTTGTAGAGAACCTTACAAATATGAGGATAAATATATCCGGTTCCAGGGGTTTTAAGACTGCTCACATTACTACAGGAGGAGTATCTTGTGATGAGATTCGCTCTTCAACTATGGAGTCAAAGATAGTGAAGGGGTTGTACTTTGCTGGTGAGATATTAGACGTAGATGGGTTAGAGGGAGGATACAACCTACATTGGGCGTTTGCAACAGGCTTTATCGCAGGGAAGAGTGCTGCGAGTCTAAAATAATCTTTGAAAATAATCTTTGAATTTTTCCATTAAATGTCCTAACCTACCCAAACCATAGGAGCTTGATTGGGATGTCCAGTCATAGTATTTCAAAGAATGCAATTGTGGTAAGTATGCTCACAGTAATAAGTAGGGTATCTGGCTTTGTGAGGGACACCACCATATCTCATCTCTTTGGTGCTGGTTCGATGACAGATGCGTTTGTCATTGCATTTATAATACCAAATATGTTCAGAAGATTTTTAGCTGAGGGGGCATTGTCTATTGCATTTGTCCCAACGTTTAGTAGATATAATGCAATAAAATCACGAGATGAATATCAGGACCTCCTCTCAAGTACAATAACATTACTCTCCGCAGTAGCAGGTTCGGTTGTCTTTTTGGGGATTGTATTTTCACCATATATTGTGAGACTTTTTGCCCCGGGATTTTCCCCAGAACAACATCAGCTCTCAGTAACACTGAACAGAATAATGTTCCCATATCTCTTTTTTATCTCACTTACATCTTTTTTCATAGGTGTGTTACATTCAAAGAAGTCATTTGCCGTGCCGGCCACCTCTCAAATAGAATTAAACATTGTAATGGCATTGTCTGCTATCCTGTTTTATAAATTCTTTGATATCCCTATTTATTCTCTTGCGTTAGGTGTTATTTTGGGCGGGTTACTCCAGCTTATAACACAAGCGTATTATGCCATTAAAATGGAGTATTTTATCCCAAGATTTATGTGGAATCCATCACATCCAGATGTAAATAATATGATGCTGCTTATGTTGCCAACGACTGCTGCCATTGCTATTTATCAGTTAAACCTCCTGGTCTCAAAGGCCCTTGCGTCGCTCATATCCAATGGGACGGTTACATATATTTATCTCTCTGATAGGATATTCGAACTGCCACTCGGTGTTTTTGCAGTGGCAATTGCTACAGTCTCACATCCGGTTCTCAGCGAACTCTATGCAAAAAATGACATGGAAGAATTTAAGGGAGTTATATCCAAATCGATAAGAAGTGCTCTCTTTGTCTGTATCCCAGCGATGTTTGGTGTTGTTGCCTTAAATATCCCCATCATAAGTTATCTATTTCAGCATGGGAAGTTCACTTACGAAAATACCCTTGAGTGTGCACCTATTTGCCTTAATGCTTTGATTGGCCTCTTCGCAGTAGCTGGCACGAGGAATATTACTCCTGCATTCTATGCAATGCAGGATGTAAAGACTCCAGTTATAATAGCATTTTTATCTTTTATGGTAAATCTTACATTCTCACTCATCTTGATTGGTCCTCTAGGTGGAAGTGGGCTTACTCTCGCAAACTCTATATCAAACACATTTAATTTTCTGGCTTTAGGGTATGTTCTCTATAGAAAAGTAGGCGATTACGGTGTGTATAAAATTCTCATTACAATAATAAAAACCCTATTGGCCTCTTTTATAATGTTTTTCACTATCTTCTGGGTTTCAAGACTCCCCATTTGGATATACCCAGGTAATTATGGCTTAAAGACGGCGTACTTATTTGGCTCAATTACAGTTGGGATGTTGACCTTTGTATTAGTGGCATCTTTGTTAGGGACAGAGGAGATCAGATCTTTGGCGGAAAAAATAAAAACAAGGATCAAAGGTTGAAGAAAAGGGCTAGTTGTGGTTACATAGATTGAGATATGTTGTTAAATGAAAAATATAGGATTGTGTGTAAGATAGGTGAAGGAGGGATGGGAGTGGTTTATTTGGGAAGAGACATATACCTAAACATCGACATTGCAATTAAGATATTACCTGATAGTCTGACTAGAAGTGTTGATGTAGCAAAAAGATTTGCAAGAGAAATAAGACTATAATTCGTAGAGATTTAAAACCAGTCCTTATTCACTACTAACTAAATAAATAACCTTCTCCACCACGCCCCTCACCATGAAATACCTATATAAACCTTCGTCCTCCTCCACGAACCTCTCTTCACCATTCATAGCATACTTCATCTACCTCACCCGTCTGGATATATAAAATATACCCCAATATTCTCGAACTCCCCTTCCCAACTCCTCACAGCCTCAGAGTAAAACTCCCCGCACTCCCCCTTGTAAGTATCTCTTGATGTGGCTAAATAAGATATTTTGTATTACAATAAGTGCCGCTACCATGTTTAACTTTTTCATATAGATTATCATTAGTTAATTTTTTTCTTATTGAATCTTTGTCACTATTGTGTATTCTACCCTATCCCGAGGTTTGTATGAAGAGGTACAAATATATATTTGGTCCTGTGCTCTCAAGGAGGCTTGGGTTGTCGCTTGGGGTTGACCTTGTGTTACGTAAAACTTGTCCACTTAATTGTGTGTATTGTGAGTGCGGGTCAACCACACTTTTGACAGATGAACGGCGTGAATATGTAAACACAGAGGAAGTACTAGAAGAACTCTCTGATTTCCTCAAGACCTCGCCACATCTGGATTATATAACGTTTTCAGGTTCAGGGGAACCGACATTGCACAACCGAATCGGGGAGATAATAAGATTTATCAAGTCTAACTTTATAAATTACAAAGTTGCACTCCTGACAAATGGGGTGCTCTTCACTGATGAATCTGTTATTGAAGAGGTAAAAGATGCAGACTTGATTAAGCCGTCACTTGATGCGGCATCTGACGAAGTCTTTGTAAAAATCAATAGACCTCATAATAAATTGAGTATTAACAAAATTATAGCTGGACTGATAAACTTAAGGAATAGGTACAGGGGGAGAATTTATCTTGAAGTCTTTATTGTCCCGGGAATAAATGATTCGCCTGAGGAGATTAAACTAATTAGTGAGGCCGCAAGGAAAATCAGACCCGATAAGATCCAACTAAATTCCCTGGATAGACCACCTGCAGTAGAGGGGGTAAGAAAGGCAGAACTAAAAGAGCTCCTGAGAATAGCCTCTTATTTTGAACCTGCAGCTGAGATTATCTCAGGATATGACCACAAACAACTTAACATAACAACAACTGAGATTGAAAATCTCATACTTGAAATGATATCAAGACGGCCTTGTACAGAAGAGGAGTTAAAGACGATTTTCAGTATGAGGATTAAAGAGACGGAGGAGGTCATCCGCAGACTATTAAGAGAGGAAAAGATAAGGATAATAAAGGGTCCTCGCGGAGATTATTATGGAGTTCTCTGAATATGGAGTTAGTGAGAAAGGTACTGAATGAGACCTTGACAATCGCAGTATTTGTCTTTGTGATGATGGTAATAATTGACTATGTCAATGTCATCACTAGAGGAAGGGTGCAGACACTCATAAGAGGGGGCGGATTCAAACAATATATTTTTAGCGCATTATTCGGGCTTATACCTGCTTGTTTAGGGCTCTTCCTTGTTGTAGGTTTTTATGTGAGGGGGCTAATTTCATTCGGCGCACTATTCGCAGCAATGATTGCAACAGCTGGTGATGAGGAGCTTCTTATGTTTGCTCTTTTCCCTGATAAGACAATAATCTTGCTGACAATTACATTTATAATAGCCATAATTTCTGGTCTTCTGATTGACCGTATAATTCCAATTCTTAAAATCAGGACATGTGAAGAATGTGAGCTCTCAGAGATTCACAATGAAGATGAGCACTTCCATTATTTTGGATTCAGGGAGACAGTGGAGATTCTCAAGAATATGACACTTGCCAGATTCCTCCTTCTTCTGCTTCTTGCAGGGTCTGTAATATTCTTTACTATTCATCTTTTGACCGAAGATGAAATACACTCCGAACAGGTAATTTTGATAATAGTTAATCTGATAGCCACTTTTGTTATTATTACGGTACCCGAGCATTATCTCAACGAACACATCTGGAACCACATAGCCAAAAGACATCTCATCAAGATATTCGTCATAACATTTTCTGTGCTATTTGTGATTGAATTACTTAGCGAATTTGCTGACCTAAAAGCGCTTGTGACGGGGCATCTTAATCTTGTATATATGAGTGCGATACTAATTGGTCTAATTCCACAGTCCGGACCTCATCTGATTTTTGTTATGATGTATGCAAAAGGAATAATTCCGTTTGGAGTGCTACTTGTCAATACTGTCGTGCAGGACGGACATGGGCTCCTACCACTTATCCCTCATTCACTAAGGGATTCCCTTCTGATAAAACTGTTTAAGGTCATAATCTCGGGAATAATACTTATTGTTTTATATTTTACAGGGCTGATGTAAATAACTCTTCCTGATTATTTTTCTACTTCTGTTTTTACTAATTTTGAAAGAAGTCTGAATATATTTTTTTCTACTATTTAGCATAATATCTTTTCCAAAACAGAAAGAATACCAAATTCTCTTTTGTCTATTCATTTTACAGGCAAAGTCTTATTATAAAGCAAAATTTATTCCTTCATTTTCTTGTGATTACAATGAAAACACATCAAAATTTACATTTATGTTTTGTTATTCCTAAAGTCAAGTCACATCTTTTTACTAATTTAAAATGACACATACCTCAAACCTTTTCTCCATGGGTGATTTACTGTAGTTCTAAATCCTAAGAAATCCTCTTCTCTTCCTGTTCTTGCCTCAAATTCACATTATAAGATTTTTGAGATATGAAAAAATCTTGCTTATAGTATATTTTGATGAAGTTAGGAAAGACATAGGTAGTGAACAGGATGTTGGTTTGGCTACCTCAATTGCGATAGATTCTAATGGTAAGGTACATATAAGTTATTATAACTATTCTGGGCAGGATTTGATGTATTTGTCTGTGTGCATTTGATTTGTAAATCTTAATCAAAATGTATTAAACGCTCTTTTTATCTGTTTTGCTTTTCAGAGACCTAACAAAAGTGACATTTCAATTTAGTAATATCCTGTGACATTTTAAAATGGTAATCACACAAATTGTCTCTCTTTTTGACAAGAAAGGTTATTCATACTATAATGCCTCTTCCCTTGAAAGGAGGAATTTATGCCGTCAAAGGAGATTTCAAAGAGGCTGTCCGAATTGAAAAAGCTTAAGACAGAACTTTACCACAGGGATTTTCTTTTAACGTGGGAAAAATCGCTCGATGAAATAAAGGCGGTCGCCATTATTGCAGAGATACTGAAATGCATGCACAAGGAGAATATTAATACCAAAATCTTTGAAACTGGACTTGCAATATCAATATTTAGAGATAAGTCAACTCGCACAAGATTCAGTTTTGCATCAGCGGTTAATATGTTAGGACTTTCGCTTGTAGATTTAGATGAAGAGAAGTCTCAAATATCTCATGGCGAGACAGTGCGAGAAACGGCAAACATGATCTCATTTCTCACAGAGGTAATCGGCATCAGAGATGATATGTTTCTAGGCGAAGGAAATAAATATATGAGAGAGGTCGCCGATGCTGTGGAGGAAGGATTTAAAGAAGGTGTCCTTCATCAGAGACCAACACTTGTAAATCTTCAGTGCGACGTAGACCATCCGACTCAATCAATGTCTGACTTGCTGAAACTGAAAAATTACTTTGGTGGTTTTGAAAAACTCAAAGGTAAGAAGATTGCTATGACGTGGGCGTATTCGCCCAGCTATGGGAAACCGCTCTCTGTTCCACAAGGTATCATAGGTCTGATGACACGTTTCGGGATGGAGGTAACACTGGCATATCCCGAAGGATATAACCTGATTGAAGATGTAGAACGACTTGCTCTTGATAACGCAAAAAAATCTGGGGGCTCATTTAGGAAAGTCCATTCTATGGAAGAGGCGTTTAAGGATGCTGATGTGGTATATCCTAAGTCTTGGGCACCATTTAGCGTGATGCAAAGAAGAACGGAATTGCTTAAAAAGGGCGATAGGGAAGGACTAAAAGAGCTTGAGAGAGAGTGTTTAGCGAATAACGCAAAATATAAAAATTGGGAATGCAACGAAAAAATGATGCGACTTACTAAAAACGGAAGTGCCTTGTACATGCACTGTCTCCCTGCTGATATCTCAGGTGTAAGCTGTGCAGAGGGAGAGGTCTCGAAAGAGGTATTTGAAAGGTACAGAATACATACATATGATGAGGCATCATATAAACCTTTTGTCATTGCTGCAATGATTCTAACATCCCGATTCAAAAACCCATACAAGATATTAAATATGCTTCTTAACAGAAAGGTAAAGAGGATAAAAGATTAACCGAGGTGAAAAATGTCAAGGATTATCAAAAAAATTAACAAGGAAGTCATAAAAAAGACGGCAAAGAGATGCAAAGAAAGGGGAATTATAATCCCGACTTTTGGTCAGATGAGGGACCCAAACCTGATTCCTAATGGTATCAAGGAGAGATTGAAAAACGTGGGGCTCTGGGATATAAATCCTCTTAATCTGTTTAGAATAACATGGAAAAATGACATTACGACAGGATTATATAATGGTGTAAATTATTTTGAGATACCTCACAGGCTCTCAGGTGTTAGGGCGAGGATAATAGGACTGGTCGGTAAGTATTTTCCGACAGGAGCTCACAAGGTGGGTGCCGCATTCGGTTGTCTAGTGCCGCGGCTCGTCTCAGGAGAGTTCGATCCTACGGTCCATAAAGCTGTATGGCCATCCACAGGGAACTTTTGTAGGGGTGGTGCATTCGACTGTGCGTTGCTTGCCTGCACCGCAATCGCTATATTGCCAGAGGGTATGTCAAGAGAGAGGTTTGAATGGCTCAGAAGTATTGGGGCTGAAGTAATAGCAACGCCAGGGTGTGAATCAAATGTGAAGGAGATATATGACAAATGCTGGGAATTAAAAAAAGACCCAAATAACATAATCTTTAACCAGTTTGAAGAGTTCGGCAATCCTATATGGCACTACAATGTGACAGGACCTGCGATATTTGAAGTCTACTCCGAGGTCAAGACTAAAAAATCACACCTCTCAGCTTTTGTCTCTGCTACTGGTTCGGCAGGGACGATCGCAGCAGGGGACTTTTTGAGAATAAAATCACCTCATATTAAAGTAGTCGCTGGTGAGGCCCTTCAGTGTCCGACTCTATTGATGAACGGATTCGGTGGACATAGAATAGAGGGAATAGGAGATAAGCATGTACCATGGATTCACAACCTTAGAAATACGAATAATGTTTCCGCTGTTGATGATGAGGATTGCATGAGGGTATTGAGGTTATTTAATGAGCCCGAGGGGAAGAACTATCTCAAAAAGGTTGGGATAGACGAAACCACGCTAAGTAAACTCGAGTTACTCGGAATTTCAAGCATAAGTAATCTGCTTTCATCAATTAAGACAGCAAAATACTATGACTTTGGCGAAAATGATATAATCTTTACAGTCTTTACTGACTCAGCAGAGATGTACAAATCACGTGTTGAGGAACTATCAAGAGAGCGGGGAGGATATACGTCTGAACAGGCGGCGAAGGACTTTGACTCCTGCCTTCTCTCCCAGAAGACCGATAACTTCATCGAACTTACATATAACGACCAAAAGAGAATTCATAATCTGAAGTATTATACCTGGGTTGAACAGCAGGGTAAGACCTACGAGGAGATTCTGGAACAGTGGAATCCCGAATACTGGAGGAGCTATTTTGAAGATGAGGTTGGTTATTTTGACGAGCTGATTATGGAATTTAATCGCGAGATAGAGAGGGCGTAATTACCCGACAACTACATATTTGCTATATTTTGTAAATACCATCAACGAATTCTGACCTTATAACAACAGTTCTTTTATTGCCTATGGAGTAAGCACCTCTATTTTGCCCTTTTTACCTCTTATTACGGCATAATGTCTTTCTTATCCACGGATAGAGGATCCAAACAACGTTTTGATACCTCCAAAATCCCTCTCATATTCTTATCAACGCCTTTATCATTTTTCAGTACAAACACCCCTCTTGGCTTTCTGCTTACAATCATTTCTGAAAGATAAACACAGCAACATCCTATATCCATAAGAGATCCTCTTCTATTTTTATTGTTCAACAGATGTCAGTCAGGATTGTCATTGCAGTCAGAGCCCTATGAATTCACTCAAAATACAGACTGTTCATAAGCGGAGTATAAAACAGTCTCTATGATATCAGAGGCAATTATCTCTTCATAGGATCTACATATCCTCTCTATTAGGTATTTTCTTTCCAAAGTGAGAACCTTATTATAATCCATTGATGCAATTGCTGAGACATCTGAATTGCTGTTCTTTCTGATAATTCCTGATGCTATATTTTCTGCTGAGAGAATGCCCCATCTTATTTTCTTCCTGATTTCACCTTTTACCTCTCTGTTTTGAGATCTAATCTCTCAGTCAATTCATAAACTGATGACAAAAAGTCTTATTAATTGTCTCTTTGCAATTGATAAAATCAGGAGTCAGATATATATTTGCATGTGAGGTGACTTTATGAAAAGAATAATTATTCCTGTTATCTCTTTTTTGATTTTAATTGAGATATCCTGCTCTTATAGAGGTACAGAAGATACAACATTATCTGATGTACTAACCGACATATTAGTGACCGACATCATAACTGACACTATCATGGGTGACACAGATGGAAATGATGTAGAAAATACCTTCATCCCGTTTGTGCCTAAAAAACCAGAAGATCCATACGTTGATAAACCTTTTGTTGAAGAGTACAACTCAAACCCTTCAATCTATGATGACAATCCGCAGGAGCTTATATGTCTTGTCGATACTAGTGGCAGTATATATTATCCATCCCCACTGAAAATCTCAAAAAGGGGATATTATATCAAGGAGAGTGGAAAAGAGAGACTTGTTGAGATACCATCTGATTCTGATGATTTGATATGTGCTCAGTATTTAAATGAAAAGCTTGTTATGATTACCCGTTCGGATATGTTCGTTGATGACCCAAAGGGCAGTCTCTTCAAGAGAGAGCATTTCGAAGGGATAAAGTTTAATCAATTAGCTCGTGGTAAAAACCTAATTTATATCCTGACAGACAAAGGCGTGGGAACTTTTGACGGAAGGGATGTCGTACTTCCTGATGTGTCAGGCAAATACGATATTAAGTCGGCATACGAATCAGATAATTTTTTATATGCAGCTTCAGATGGCGACCTCTATATTTTTTCTCTCCCATTCTCTGTCAACTCAAGGCCCGAACTTATAATTGAACTGGCAAGTGAAAACGTTGGCACAATTGTTGGAATTACAGGTGATGTCCTTCTGCCTGAACCGTGTAGAATAATAGTTGCAGGAAGTCAGGAGTTTCTGTGTGTAAATTTTGATTTTGAAAAAAAGTCACATGAGGTAAAGAGACATGAAATATTCGCACGAAATCGGGTTCCGCTTTCGAATCCGAGATACATAACAAAGATGTGGGACGGTGGTTTTGTGGTCGCAACAGATGGTGGGGCATATAGGATTACAAACAGAGACGGCTTCTTGGAGTGGAGGGTTTACAATTGGGAGCGATGGGTGGCGTCTGAGGATGTAAGATACATTCTTACGAACTCCGAGAAGGAGCTTTCAACACTTTATTTTGCAACAGCAAAGGGGCTCTCTTATGTAGAATTCAGACGGGAGACAATTGAAGATAAACTCAGACTATTTGTTGAACGAATAGTCAAAAGACATGACAGGGATGGCGCTGTTGCAGATTCAAGACTGGTGAAGAGAGGAGATCTGAGTACAAATATACCCTGGGACTCTGATAATGACGGTAGCTGGACGAGTTATTGGCTACTTGCAGAGTGCTTCAGATATAAAGTAACTAACGACCCATCGGCAAAGGCAAATTTTGACAGATCACTTGAGGCAATGTTGAGACTGAGGGACCTAACTGGTACAGATTACTTCGTTGCAAGGTCTGTCATCAGAAAGGAAGGTTGTCGGCTGGACGACTGCGATAATCCTGATGATGGACACTGGTATACATCACCTGATGGAGAGTGGTGGGTAAAGAGGGATACAAGTAACGATGAGGTAATCGCCCATATCTTTATGATGGGACACGCCTATGACTTGTGTGCAGATGAATTTCAGAAAGATAGAATCAGAAAGCATATTACAGGAATTATTGGAGGAATAATCGACCATGGTTATCAACTGATTGACCCAATAACGGGTAAAGTAACAACATACGGACAATTCGATCCAGAGTATGTAAATGAAAACCCAATAGGTAAGTACGGAGATGGAGGTGTGAGAAGTGCAGAGATAATTGCGGGACTAACTCTCGCGTACTATATGTCGGGTGAGCAAAGATTCTTAGATGCAAAAAAGTATTTAATGCAGAAACACCATTATGCTGATAACATAGAGAATCTATGGGATTATCCATTTCACAAGGGAAATTCAGACGGAGACGAGATGGGAACTGAGGCCTTCTTTGTCCTTTTAAGATATGAACAGGACCCAAAACTGAGAGAGAGATGGTATAAAGGCTGGAGGAAGACTTATGAGAATGCCCTGAAGTATCATCAAGGGGCATGGTGGGAGATGGTGAATGCGGTGGTAGGGGCCCCGGATTACAAAATGGACATTGTTGCAAGATGGCTAAGACTCGCCCCTGTTGACATGATAAGGTGGGATATGCACAACTCTCATAGGAATGACCTTGTCTCACCCCCTGTAAGCTACTATAAAAATGCTGCAATACGCTCTGATGGGCGTATAATTCCTTACAATGAGAGGAGATGTGATAGATGTAATACCGACCAATTTAGAATAGATGGTGGTATGGGAGGTTTCATTGAGATGGATGGAGCTGACGTCCTTGCGCCTTACTGGATGGCAAGGTATTATGGGTTTATTGTGAAGGAGTGATTATGGAGAAATGGAAGTACTTTATCTACGCCGCCACAACAATGTCTATTTCCATTTTTTTTCTTTATAGAGCCATGACAACACCCTTCTCACCAGATGGTTCACCAGAGAAAGCCGAGAGCTCATTTCTTATATATTCTGTGGGTATAATGTCTCTTTTGCTCACCGCACTTTTTATCTATCAGGGAATAACCACAAAGATCAACAAAAAGAAAAAGTCAAAATAGGATTTCAATAATATGAAAAATGGCCAAGTAAATCCAAAGCAGGTCTGTTTTTCAAAATGTATTAATATCCTACTCATCAGACTTTATTATTTTCTTCCAGAAGTTTTCTTTTTATCTCATCATCCAGTATATGCTCAGGTTGATATCCTGAAAACCGTCCTACAAGGACACCTTTCTTCAATAATAATATTGTTGGTGTTCCTCTGATGCCGAATCTTCTTGCCACATTTGTTGCTTCTAGAACATTAAACTCACCCACCTTGACCTTCCCTTCATATCTTGCTGTGAGTATTTTTATTGTCGGAACCATTTTTAAACACCAAGGGCAGTCTGGACCCCATGCATCAAGCATAACAGGTAGTTCTGATTTTACAATCTCCTCTTCAAAATTATCGTCAGTTATGTGTATGGGGTCCTTCTTTGGCCCACCGGTCAAAAAATCCAATAAACCCATAAAACCTCCATCCATGTATTTAGATGTCTTTTTTAAGTTTTAGTTTCATGAAAATAGTTTCTTGACCTTCTAAGTTATCCAACCCAAAGTAAATGAGCAAATTGCTTACTCTGAAGTAAATCTTTATTGTAGCTATGATGAATGAGAAACGCGCTTAACCATAAGCCTTGTGAATACTTCTTATCACAAATTACTTTACTCAGGCAATACCCCTAATCACAGCTCCATATGTGGGATTATCTTTTAGACGCAGAATTTGTTAATTATTCAGTGTGGGTTATCTGTCTCTGAAAAAATGAACACAGCTAATGAAAATTGTAATATTGTTTTTATGGGTAGTATTCGAAAGATTAGATATTTGATGGTGGATTTGTTGACACGATGTTAGAGGAGGGGTAAAAACTAGTATTTATAGGCAGATTGAGAGAAGCTCAATTTTTAGGATTAGAACAAGGAGTTATGAAGAAAGGGGCCTATCTTGGCAACCTTGATCTGCTGGGTGCTGTGTCCTTTGAATTTTTAGGGTTTACAAAATGAAATATTATGATTATATTTTTACTGGTTTTCAAAGGAGGTTGGTGATGGCTAATTCGATAAAGACAGTATTGTTACTAGGATTAATGAGTGGAATAATCCTTTTTTTGGGACAGGTAGCAGGAGGGAAAGAAGGTCTTGTAATTTCGCTCGGAATCGCTGTCTTGATGAATTTCATAGCTTATTGGTTTTCTGACAAAATTGTGTTATTTTCTTCAGGTGCCCAGCAAGTTTCGCCGACTGATGCTCCAAAGTTACACTCTATCGTTGAGCAATTAGCATATTCAGCTAATATACCAAAGCCCAGGGTTTATATTATTGATACACCTATGCCCAATGCGTTCGCGACAGGTAGGAACCCTAAACATTCTGCAGTAGCTGTTACGACAGGGCTCATGGATTTGCTGGATGAACACGAGCTAAGAGGTGTTATTGCACATGAGTTAGCACACATTAAGAATAGGGACATACTTATATCAACTGTGGCTGCTACACTAGCTGCTGCGATTACCGTATTTGTGCGAATAATTGCGTGGGGCTTTATGGCTGCAGGTAGTTCAAGAGATAACGATAGGGGAGGTGGGGCGAATGCTGTTTTAGGGTTATTAATGATTATAATAGCTCCCCTTTTGGCTTTAATAATCCAGATGTGGATATCTAGAACAAGAGAATATCAGGCAGATGAGAGCGGAGCTAAGATAGCAGGTACGCCTCATGGTCTTGCCTCGGCTCTGGCCAAAATAGCTGGGTTTTCTAAAAGGTTACCGATCTCTCCAAATCCGGCCACAGCGCATATGTATATATATAGCCCATTATCTGGAGAATCTATACTGAGCATATTCTCCACTCATCCGCCTGTTGAGGAGAGAATAAAAAGACTAAGAGCAATGACAATATAGCAAATAATAAGAGGGAGAATTTAAATGTCAGATAAAAAAAATAAGGTTATGAATGAGGTCATCGAAAGGTGGGAAGAGACTCTAAGTCAGGTCTCTAACAAAATATTGTCAAATGAAAAATTACTAAATTTAATACAGGCGATCATTACAAAGGCCATGACAGCTAAGGGTAGGGTAAACAAGAATATGGAGGTTGTCTTAAATTCATTGAACCTGCCTACTAAAAAGGATATTCAAAAGTTGTATGAACACATAGATGAACTCGATGAAAAGATCTCCAGGCTGCTGAAGAAGTTGGAAAGTAAATAATCAGGGCCTGTGTAAAAGCTGAGTATTTAGATGGTGTGAACAAAGTTCACAATATCGATGGTAAAGGTGATTTAGTTTAAATTACGGGGGCAAATAAAATGAAAATCCCTAAAGGTGGTTCGAGAAGGTAATATGGTAAAGATCTCACAGCTATCTTGTTGCTTGATAAGAAGAGGGGACTAAAGAATAATTTTTAGGCTTATACACAGATTAAAACTCTCCGTATTGCAAAAAGTGCAATCCTATTGAGGGGGCTTAACAAAATATGTATCTGACATGATTTTCTGTTGTTTTTTAGCATGGTGTTATGGATATTTCATACGTTTGTGATTTTTCAAGATACAAAACACACTCGCCTAATGGTGGAGATTTGGTAGTTGGGCTTTCTATTCTTTTAAGGGATATTTAGAGAAGGACAAGAAACCAAAGAATACGAGTAAACCTGCGACTGGTCCTACGAGTAAGATCCCCACGGGTCTTTCAGTGGTGGCTCCGAAAAATGAGAAGAGCTGTGTGGTTATTACGGGAACAAGAGCGGCGGCGGATTTTGATATTATCCCCTCCATACCATTATACATTGCCTCCCTTCTATATCCAGTCTCTTTCTCGTCATTATCTACTACATCAGCAAATATGGCTCGAGGTAAGACAAATGCTGTTGAAATAGGAAAAGATATGATTAGCAGTATGAGAGTAATGTGAGCAATTTGTTTTGATAAAACTGGGTCTCGGAATTCCAAGCCAAAGAGAGACAAGGTATTTATTATTATGCTCCCTAAAAACGGCATGGATTGTGTAAAGTAAAATAGGGGGAGCCCTATGGCAAATCCGAGTAATCCTATGTTGTATATTAGTTTCTTCCCGTATCTTGTTGATAGCTTTGATACAATAGGGAATAAGAGGAGTGAAAATACGATTACGGCCCCTTGCATTGCTCCTGCGAGATCTTCTTTTTTGCCGAGAACTTTAACGATTAGATATGGCATAGAAATGATCACAGAGTCTATTCCTATTCTGAAAAATGCCACTGAGGCTACATAAGGGGCGAAGAGCCTATTTCTGAATGTATTGCTTATAGCCTCAAGAAAATTGAACGGAACCTCTTTTGCTCTGTTGTGGGGGGTCTCATTTATATATCTTATTGAGAGCCAAAAACAAATCAGTGTTATGATACCGACAATTATTGCGAGTAGTTTATATCCATCAGCTATTCTCAAAAGTCCTAGGTTTAAACCTCCTGAAAACCTTTCAATAATCATTCCAGCTACAATGGTTGCTACTAGCATTCCTCCTACCTCAAAGTACCCCATAATCTCTGAAAGCTTAATCCTCTCCTCTCTATATGGTGTTATTTCTGGCAAAAGTGAGAGATAGGGACCGACGACCCCTGCGTAGCTTAACCAGAATATCCCAAGCATTATTGCAAGCCAAAAGGCATTAATGATGTGTGTCGTCGGATACAGTGGGAACCACATGGCAATAAATGAAGACACAAGTAAAGGGGCGAGAAACATTACAAATGGTTTTCTTCTACCCCATTTGGTCCTTGATTTGTCTGAGATATATCCGTATATTGGATTTGATATTGCCTCCATAAGTCTTGCGCCACCGGCGATAAAACCGAAGGTGGCATACGATAAAAATGCGTTTCCTTCTCTCAGAATATTTCCATCAAGCGTAGTCTCTGACTTTGTATAGAAATATTGAAGCCATCCGATAACGATGGCCGGACCCACACCCTGTGCAAAATTCCCAAGAGAATACGCAATCATTTGAAACAATGATAACGCCTTGGGGGATGTTGACATATTAGGGACTTCCCTCTACTTTTTGAGTTCTCTCTTTTTAAGGTCAAGTAGTTTAAGCTCCCTTAGGGCATCTGTGCAGTCGGGATTACATTGAATCGCCTTTTCAAACTGTCTTTCCGCAAGGTCATCTCTGTTTATTCCCTTATATATATAGCCCATGAATAGATATGCCTTGTCAAGTTTTGGGTTTTTCGTAATTGCAGTGGCGATTGCATCTCTTGCCTTTTTGAGCACTTCCTGATTTTCTGGCTCAGACTGATATAATGCCCATCCATAATATGCAAAGTATTCAGCCTCATCAGGGTAAAGGTCGAGTGCCTCTTTAAAGCTCTCTGCGGCCTTTCCGAAGAGTCTCTTTTTAAGAAATTCCTCCCCTGCCTGGAATTTCCCTTCTGCAGCAAGAAGCCTCGTAACCTCATCTGCGGCTTCGGTCTTTCCTGTCTGGATAACTCTGTTTATGTATTCTTGTCTTTTTTGTTCATCTGTTAGGGTATTATGGGCCTCTGTCAAGATCTGAAATAGCTCCTCTGCCATCTTTCTAACCTCTCTTCCAGCAGAGGTCGGTATTCTATCGGGATGAAATTCTTTTGCTAATGTTATGTATGCCCTTTTAATCTCTGAGATGGTAGACATCTGGTTGACACCCAGTAAATCAAAATAGTTACCGTTCTTTGCAATTGATAACCTTTTTAGGATCTTGTTTTTTATTTCTCTGTCTTCAAGAGGAAGGATATTATCCTGAGAGTGTCTTGGTGGCTCTACTTGTTTAGTAGGTATCGGCGGAGGGGCAACAGGGAGAGGCGGTGGTGCCTCTTGCCCAGCAGGATATGGGTATATTACTATCATACCATTCATCTTTAATGCGAATATGAACCTTAGCATTCTCTCCCTTGATATCTGGGCGTTCATCATCGTCTCTCTAAGTGTCTTAGTTCCGTCGATTGATTTCAATATGTTCTCCTCATCTTCGTCCATCAACATCTCTTGGAATCTAAGAGCTGGATTTGGGTTTGGATGTAGATATTGATGCTGAAATTTTTCTAAATACTGCTCTATCTTTCCTACATCATAATTTCTTTTTATCCCCTCATATATGATTGAGGCAACAGACAGTTCTAAGGTAGTAATTGGAGTCTCAAAATCCTCTTTTTGATTAAACTGGTATTCGCCCTCAGGCCATCCGAATATATC
The DNA here is from genome assembly GCA_026416535.1 of Deltaproteobacteria bacterium. Lineage (GTDB taxonomy): Bacteria > Myxococcota > SpSt-1050 > SpSt-1050 > SpSt-1050 > SpSt-1050. Next base: position 75,744 of record JAOAFA010000060.1, on the reverse strand, counting down.
ATAAAGCTTTATCTCAAGCTGTTTTTCGAGACCATACTTTAAATTGTGAGGTGATATGGCTCCCATCTCAATGAGAATGGTTCCTTGTTGTCTTCCAGAATCCTTCATTCTCTTTACTGACTCATTCAGTTCTTCCTCTGTTATCATCTTTTCTCTTACGAGTATCCTACCAAGACATTCATTTAATAGATTGGACTTAACAAAGATAGGTCTTCCATCCCTTATGTAGACGATCTTCTTTATCTTTTCATATTTTAATAACAAGATACCTGTTGCCCTCTTCTGGTAGAATGCTGCAAGAAGTTCCGGAAAGGGTGTATCTTTGAGGTTGCCTTTAGTGCTTATCTCAAAGGACATCTCCTCTTCCTGCTTGTCAACCTCATATTTTTCTGATATCCCCACAGAATCTGCATACGTATCACCTCTAGACTCTGGCTTTGGCTGTGAGATACGTCTTGGGTATTCATTCCCGAATGTCTTTTTCAAGATGTTAAAAATTTGCTCGAGTTTTACAGGTTTGTCTAAGTAATCGATGACACGGTATTTCTTTATAGCCTCATTCCTGTGACTAACGGCTCTATACACTCCACTTATCATTAGGATAGGAACATTCTCCCCCTTAGGGATCTTCCTGATTCTGTCGGCTAACTGAAATCCGTTCATTACTGGAATCAACACATCTAGTATTACAAAATCCACATCCTTTGTCTCGAATGTCTTAAGCGCCCAATTGCCATCCTTCTCTACCAGAACAGAGAAGCCTTCCCCCTCAAGTGCGTCTGAGAGTAATTTTTGTACACTCTTGTCATCTTCAACAATAAGAATGGTTTTGCTCATACATCATTCTCCTGCTTGAAATTTACAGGTTGCTGTTATTGGTTGACTTTCCATTGTATCAATATTTAAGTTTAAATTATTTGTTTTAGGTGCTGGTGTGTAACGAGCTTTTGCAGTTATGGTTACTTCTATCTCATGCGTTGGATCTCTCTCCGAAAGTTTATCCTTTAGTTTAAAATTCCACTTTCTAAATTTGTCAAATGAATTGGGTTCTACCACATCGTCACCGTAAAGACCGCTTCGTATGCCCATCCCAGGATACGTCTGAGTAAAGACCTTTATATCCCCACCGTTCTCTACACAGGTTGAACACAGGTTATCAACTTCGATGGATATATAGTCATAGTTGCTGTCAAAGGCTATGGGATTTAGATTTCGGTCCACAAGGGTGAGAGTAAATATCTGAGATGCCCCGGCTGGGAGAACCTTGCCTGTTGGCGTTATGTTTGAAAACTCAGCCCCTATATATGGTGCCCCTGACCAGAGTATCTTAAAACATTTCCAGATATCGGTCTCATTATCGTATTTGCCATTGGGTCCGTCAAACTTCGAATTTGAATTGGTATCAATAAACTTTTCTCCCTCATCATATTCACCGTTGTCATTTGCATCCACAAATGGTTCAGCAATGTCATCAAAAGATTCGCCTTTGTCATACTTCCCATTATTATTTGAATCATCAAAACCTTCCTCCCCCTTGACTATGGCACATATAGTGGCGAGCCCATCTCTGGGATTATTAATTATACCTGATATCTCGGGGTTGTTGACAGAGGGCTCACCGGGAAGCGGGTCGACATCAACCGGGGGATTGCCAGAGGCTTTGTATATATAATATTCGGGTTCTGTGTTGCTGTCTGGTGTGACAATAGCCACTGAACCAGCCTCTGTTATAAATCTTGGTTGAGGTCTTAATATCTGGACTCCTTTTGCATTTTTGACCTCGAGGTCACACCTCACCGAAATAGGCTCTGTTATGCCGGCCGTATCAAGAGCACCAATATTTCTTGCACTACACGAAAAGTTCATAAAGCGATGATTGGCTCCCGCAAATTCAATAAATTTAACCCTGACTGATGCAGAGAGAGTTTTTCCATTTGGTGTAGTAAAACTTGCAGTAACGGTAACCTCCCCAGGAGTGGTCGAGCTGTATAAATTTAATGTTGCGTAGCCCCCAATTGTAGATGCCTGAGACTCTTTCTTAACTACATCTGATTCGAAGCTGCCATCTGTAGTTAAAAAGTTAACAATGGTGCCATCCGGCGCCGTGCGATCATCATATTCCAAGTAAGCAGTAATCTTTGTTGAGGATATTCCATCAGCAGGTATCTCGGGCGGATTTGCTATAACAGATATGCTGCTTGAAGTTGAACAGTCACAATCAGTTAATCCTATAGAGACTAGAATAGTAAGAAAAAGGATATACTCCATGTTTATTTTTCTCATCAACCAACCTCCGTGCTTCGCAAACTTCTATATTATATTTAATGTAGAGATAATTCAACATAAATCTTAGAACTCTTCTTCCGCTGAAACAGAATCTCTTTAGATATTTTTGAAGGTGGTAAAAGCTGAGTTTGTGTAGTGGGTGAGAAGGAATGATATATATAAGGAATCCAGCATAAAATTAGAGACGGAAAAATATAAACGCTTATATATTATATAAGAAACAATTTATTTTTGCAGTAGTAATAAAATACTTGATTTATACTAATAATGATTTTAATATATATTTATGGGAGGTGGATTATGAAGAAACTATGTACCATTATGATAATCTCTCTGATGGCCATCCCTACGATCATTTACGCCCAGCAAAAACAAGACGAGCCCGAAAAGAAACTTACTGATAAGGAAATGCTACAGAAAAGTCAGGAAAATCTTAAAAAAATGAGAAACATTTACAAAGATATTTTATCATTGTTAGATGATGCACGTAGAGAAAAGGACATAGTTAAGGTTAATTGCATAAATGAAAATCTTACTGCTATAAAGGCCTTATTAAAGATTGCTGAGCAATCGGACGTAGCTCTTCAGGAGGCTGTTATTAAAAAGGATGAAGTAGTTGCCCAACACGAATTCGAAAAAGTAGAAATAGCATATCAAAAGGCGAAGGCTTTATATCAAGAGGCTAATGCCTGTGCTGGTAAGATCTCCATGACCCCAGGAGAAACAAAGGTTGAAGTAGAAGAGCCAAAAGATATAACAGAAAGGGATCCGACCATCGAGCCGAAGAAAGAGGTAATTGTCCTAGAAAGACCACCGAGGGCTAGCCCATATCAATAATTAAAATTTTGTGATTTTTTTACTTGCATATTGATTTTTGTGTGTTAAAAGGTTTACCATTTGAAGGTCTGTTTATGCCTATTGGTAATTGGACTAATAAGATATATACAACTATACTGTTTGTTGTTATGGTCGTGGTAGGAACAAGTTCGTGGGCTCAGGGTAATGGGCTACTAATTGGAGAAACGAGATTGCACTTAGGACTTGGCCTTGAAGGCGGTTATGATACAAATGTTAGGTACCTGCCTGATAAATATGCATTATCAGATGCACAGATGAACATAAAACCGAGAATCGAATTAAAAACACCTGAAAAGGCCGTCTCTTTTGAAATAGATGGGACTCTCAACATTATAAAATATTTTGGAGTTGAGGACGAAAGTACTGTTGACAACAGTACCCTCAATGCTGATGCAAATCTAAACCTAACATTTAACCCCAAAGGGCAATTGAAATTTGTAATATCTGATATATTTTCAAGAAATAATGACCCTCGATCTGATGCAATCGGAAACTTCAATAGGACGTCAAACTCTGCAGGCGCAAGTATTGGATACACCCCTTCTGGTGGTGCATTTGAATTAAATTTGGGTTATAATTTCTATTTTGACCTCTATGATAAAGACACAGGACTTGAATACATGGATGCCATTGCACACCAACCCGAGCTGAAGATAAAATGGAAATTTTTTACCAAGACCGCATTAGTCATAGACTCCTCAATGGATATTAGAAGCTATCCAAACTCCACAACAGTAAACAATGTGACAATTCAAAATCAGGATCAGATGGGGATTAGGGCAACAGCAGGTTTAATGGGTCTAATGACACCCCGATTGTCTACAACGATTAAGGCGGGCTATGGTGATACCCTCTCATCAAAAGGTGACAATTATCGCTCAGTAATTGGTAAATTCGAACTTACATACGACTTCAACATACAATCAAGAACTTCTCTCGGCTACATAAGAGATTTCCAGCCAGCATCCTTGTATGGGTATTATGGTATTGATAAAATATATGCGAAATTTTCTTACCTGTTTGGTGGTAGATTACAGCTTGACCTTGAAGGAGCCTTCTCATACGAGCTCTTTGGGAAACCACTAGTAGAAGATGCTAACCTAAAGGGTAATACAGATCTTGTGTTTGAGTTAGGTGGTTCCATTGAATTTATGATAAATAAGCTGCTTACAATTGGAATTAGGGAAAGGTATCTTGTAAGAAATTCTAATAGGAGAGATATAGGGAACGAAGATATAAGTTATTCAAAAAATCTTTCTATCCTATTTATCAAATTTTATTACTAATTAGTTTGAACCTCTATTCCTCAATCTATAATTTAGTAGATATTTTACAATTATCAAAAGCATGGTTTTTTGTGGTATATGAAACCCCAATACAAACAGAATATAAACAAAGTATAAAATCTGCAAATTTTATCTAATTTCTTCCAAGTATTTGAAAAAAGTTAAACATAACCAAATGTGTTGGTTAAATTAGAAAAGGCTCTTATGAGATCAGCTTTTGCCCTTCTTCATAGTCACGATATATCCTAAATAGTTTTCTAACTTAGAATGCAAAGTTGGGGCGAGGTCAAAGGGTAGTACATATTTATACCAGTTAACAAACTTTTTTAGCCCTTCTTCTATGCAAGTCTTAGGGATATAGCCTGTAACTCTCTTTAAAAAGTCGGTATCACAGCAGGTATACCCTAAATCAAATGGTCTTTGTTCCTTATATTTTATTGTAGGTTCTACAGCAAGTAAACTTCCTATTATTTTAACTATTTTTTCTATAGAAGTAGATTTCCCTGTTCCTATATTTATTGTGAGGTTCCTCCCAAATCTTGCAAATATATGGTCTTTCTTTTTTATTATTCTTGATACTGCTTCTACTACATCACCTACATAGGTGAAATCTCTTTTGATTTTCTCACCATATAGTGTGACAGGTTTTTTATTGTAAATTCTTTCTGTGAATTTAAAATAGGACATATCCGGCCTACCGTATTCCCCGTAGACCGTGAATAGTCTTAATCCGATTGTCGGGACAGATATATTTTTAAAGATGTTTTCAACCTCTATCTTAGCTTTGGCGTAGCTTGACACGGGACTGAGACAGGTTAGATCTTCTGAAAATTTCCTACATCTTGTGTTACCGTACACTGAACTTGAAGAGGCATATATAACAGGCGTATTTGTCTTTTGTGCATGCATGTGTACTGATTTTGCTGACTCTACAGTTATCTCTTCAGCCCATTCTTTTTTCCTTTCAAAACGTTCTATTCCAGATATTGCAGCAAGATGTATGATGGATTCAAATTTAGGTAAATTCCTTGATAATAGATATTGGGAGATGTCCCTATTTATAAATTCAATATTGTCCAACCTAGATAGATTTTCAACTCTAAGATTCTTAATCCACAGGTCTCCTAAGTCAATGAGTGCATCGACTGCTGTTATTTTGTAACCGTCATTAACAAGTCTGTGACACAAGTGAAATCCAATAAAGCCAGCTGCACCTGTTATTAGTATTCTGTTCATTTACTTGAGAATAAATTAATGCTCACTCGAGCAATTTCTTAAATTCTTCTGGGAGATCCGTCTTCACATCAAATTCACCTGGACAGGTCAATCTATAAGAATGAAGCATCATCCTCCCTTTAAAACTTTTGTCTCTATTATAAAGTTTATCTCCCACTATGGGGAAACCCAACCACGAGAGATGTGCTCTTATCTGATGCATCTTCCCACCTACCAATTCTATGTCAAGGAGGGTATACTTCTTGCTAGCCTTTATTGGCTCAAAGAATGTTACATATTCTGGATCCTCTGTTGTAGGGTCTACGAAGACCTTGTAAGAACCTTTAAAAGGGCTTATTATCTTAGCTGAAATTGCACCCCCCTTTTTGATAACCCCGTTTACTACGGCGTAGTAATACTTTTTTATTCTACCTGCCTTAAATATATTTTTGAGTCTCTTAAATGACCTTTGATTTAGCGCACATAATACCAATCCAGAGGTGTCATTATCAAGGCGATGTAATAATCCCCCTTCGTACCTTTTGGCATAAAGCTCCCCTGCGGAAGGGAACTTGCTTACAATACCATTTAATAGGGTACCCTTTTCAAAAGGGACCAAGGGATGTGTCTTGAGCCCCTCAGGTTTTAGCACAATAATATAATCATCCTTTTTCAAAAGAACATCGAATTTAACCGAATCATCAGGTAAGATGGAGAGTAACTCGTTTTCATTAAAATAAAATTCTACGGTATCGTCAATCTTTAATTGATATCCCTTTTTTACAATGAATCCATTGACTTTTACATATCCATTCTCAATGAGATATTCAGAGAGAGACCTTGACCTTTCAGATAATTGTTCGGCTACAAAAACATCTAATCTGATCCCATTGAATTTTGAATCAACTCTTATCTTTTGCATTTTTCACACTCACAAGCAAAACAGACGAGAATAAAGATAATAATGCCCCAAGACCAAGGGCATAAACGGGGCCATGGTGTTGCCACAGTAATCCACATAAGAGTGAAGATGGTAGAGCAAGAATTCCAACAATAAAGTTATACATCCCATATGCAGTCCCTCTCAATTCCTCTCTCACCAAATCAGCAACAAATGCCTTTTCTACTCCCTCTGTCAAGGCGTAGTAGAACCCATATATACAAAACAAAACCCATATATGCCATATTTTTTCACTATATGCAAATCCAATGTAGGAAGCGGCATAAACTACCCACCCAAATATTATTACTTTCTTACGATTGATCTTGTCAGAGATCATTCCAGCTGGAACAGAAAAGAGCGTTCTTACAATGCTTAGAATCATCCACAAAAGTGGTATGTACTTATCAGAGAATCCACATTCTTTAGCCTTAAGTAAAAGAAAGGCATCGGATGAGTTCCCAAGTGTGAAAATAGCTACAACAAGAAGGTATCTCCTAAAATTTTTGTCGAATGGTTTTAAGGTGAGGGTGAGTTCTTTGTTGTTGCCTCCAACTTCTCTAGCCGCACTTCTTATTCCTAGTAGTACTGAGACTATGGTAAGAACACCAGGTATAAGGACAAGGATGAATATAGTCCTTATGTCAAGACCGAATAGACTGAGTAATACAAAACCCACAAATGAGCCAAGAAGGGCTCCTAGGTTATCCATCGAGCGATGAAAACCAAATGCCTTACCTCTATTGTGGGTATCTGTCACAGATGCTATTATGGCATCTCTCGGGGAGGTTCTTATGCCTTTGCCTACTCTATCTGTAAACCTGAGGATGAGAACAGAGAGAGGGGAGGTAACTGAACCCATAAGTGGTCTGACAATGTTCGAGATTATGTAACCTGCAGCTGTTAGAAATCTCCTCTTTCCTATTTTGTCAGATATATAGCCTGAGTAGAGTTTTAGGATACTTGATGTGGTCTCAGCGATGCCTTCCACTAGGCCTAGGAATGAGACTGATGCCCCTAGGTAATTCGTGAGGAACAAGGGTAACAATGGATAAATGATCTCAGAGGCAAGGTCGTTAAATAGAGAGGCAAGCCCTAAAAAAATTACCGTTGGATGAAGGCCATAGATATTTCTCATTCTATAATCTTCTCTGCTCTATTTCTTCCTTTTTGCTTTGCTATATATAATGCCTTGTCTGCACATTTGATAAATTCTTCCGGTGTAAGCCCTGTTCTATATTGGGAGACCCCTAGTGATATCGTGATCTTAAAAGTCTTATTGTCAAAATAAAAGTCTGTGTTTTCTATTTCTTTTCGAATCCTTTCAGCGATCGCGAATGCCTCATCCAGTGTTGATTCCGTAGATAGAATTAGAAACTCCTCGCCCCCATATCTGATTAGCAAATCTGTTGCCCTGATGTTGTTCTTCACAGTGAGTGCAAGATTTCTAAGTATACAATCACCTGCGTCATGCCCGTAGGTGTCATTGAATTTTTTAAAGTAGTCAACATCAAAGAGTATTATCGACAGAGGTGTTTTGTATCTTGAAAATCTTGAGATCTCCTCAGGGAGCTTGTTATACAAGAATTGCCTGTTGTAAACCTTGGTCAAAGGATCAGTGATTGAGAGTCTATAAAGACGGGCGTTCTCTATATCTAGAACTATAGAGTTACCCAAAAGGGTGAGTATTGTCTCGTCCTGGATGTCAAATGCATTTTTTCGACTATGAGTAGCTGTTAGAACCCCAATAATATTATTATGTATCTTCAGTGGAACTGCAAGTAATGACGAGATTACAGTCACCTGATGTTCTGACGTCTTAAACCTTTTATCCTGGGTTACGTCATCAATTAATGCGGACTCCCCACTGCTTACTACCCAGCCAGCCACACCTTCACCTACCTTAAATGTAATATATCTCTCTTCCTCAGGTGTGAGACCAAAGGACGCCTTTGATAGCAGTTCGGTTCCAGTCTCATCTAAAAGCATTATGGATGCCGTCTCTGCATTTAAGAGCGAAACTATCTCTTTCGAAACATATCTTAGCACATATTCAAGATCTCTACCTGAGTTTATAACTCGTGTAATTTCATATAAAGAGGCTACTGTCTTTTGATATTTGTCCCTACTTTCTTCGTTTCTCATGGCTATTTTACCTCAATCTTATCTCTAAAAATCTCAGTTTCCTCATCTCCTGTACCAATAAGTATTAAAGTTGTGACAATGCCTGTCACAAGCATCCCACCTATAGCAATTAACCACCAGTTACTCTTTTTACTTACTTCTCCCATCTCACCATCGGTCTTCATAATCTCTATCTTTAGGCCCTTTGCTATGATCTCTTCTTTAGAAAGGGTCCTCCCATCTGCCGTTATTAATCCAAGGCTATCGGCTCTGCAAAAAAAGATCTCATTTCCCATGTTTCTATTCTTCGCGTTGATAAAAGCCTCTTCGCTTAAGACAATATATACATCCCAATTTTTGTAATATGTGACATATATGGGATTATCCAATTCCTCTAAGAAATTCTTGATGACAACTCTGTATTCTTGGTTCCCAATTTCCAAAATAAGTATGTGCTTACCTCTATAAATGGTATCAGGTATAGACGAATACCCATTAAAAAGGACATTCTTATTATTCTCGAAAAGTTTTTTTAGGCCGATCTCGGTTTTATTGTCTCTCAATGTATTGCCTTTTAGTGCTTCTATATTAGCAGATAATAAATTTCTCAAAGATGGGTGAATCTTTTTATTATCGAGGGATAGTTGGATGAATATTGATGAAAATTCATTTATAAACTCCTTTGTCTTTAGATCTTCTTTTCTTGAAAGTAAGATTAAGGTTTTGTAAGACAATAGCTGTACAAATGAGCTGTATATTTCACCCATACTTCCCCCAAAAACAATTGAATTTTCAAGTATTGAAATTGTGTCATCAAGGATCTTCTCGGACATACTTATATCAAGCTTATAGAACCTATCTTGGGCCTCCATAAGCTTTTGATTCAATGTCTTGAATTCCAATGGATTGACCTTGAAGTCTTTTTTGTGTCTATCATGTGTAAGCCCTAGTTCACTTGCCATTGCTGTACACTGATCTATCCTATCTATCTTATCTACAACTATTAAGCTATCAGAAAATGTCTCAGCAGCGAACAATAGTAAGATTATAAAAATAAATAGAACCGTTAAGTTTTTCATATAGATTATCCTAATGATTAGTTAAATTGTCATATAAAAAGTCGAAAATCAATATAGAAAATCTCTTTAAACCCACATAGGTGCCTAACAGCTTAGAGAGAGGGAATATTTTATACCCGTATTTGGCATCCTCTGAGCAGCAATTTAACACCAGTTGGATGTGTTCTATCCCTTCCCACTTCATGTATTTGCCTATAATATACCTTTCCACAGTAAAGAACATGGCACCATCATTGTTAATCTCTTCTACACGGACATCATAATTATCTGTGAATTGCGTTAGAAATAATGATATGTACTTGGGGATTTCAATTCTATCAAATAGATTTGTGATAAAAGAGAAATTTCCGGTCGAATTAGAACAGAAAAAGTTCGCCTCGTTGTAAGTATATAAGATAAACTTCTTGTCGTTGTCTGGGGATTGAATGTTTTTTAGGTCGAGACATGACCTTATATGCATAAATAAAATGTCTATTTGTTTAAATTTGTTTTTAATAGCCTTGAGCCTTACATCAACATCTCTGTCATATTTATAGCCCTTATGAGAGACGGTTATATCCAATCCCTTCATCTTTAATCTCCTGACGTGATAGCTAATATTTTGCGGGGAGCAGTGAGCTATCTTCCCCAATTCCTCTCCTCTTACGTAATCATTCATGCTCATCAAGTATTCTAAGATTATCTCTTCCTTATTATGCCTCATGTGCAGAATATACTTACTTTAACGAGAAAATGCAAGTTTGACCTATTGGAGGGATCCATATATAATTATCCTGTTTTACTCTACGTGGAATAGAAAACCATCCGAGTTTGGATTAGTAAGGAACATTTTTAAATATTGAAAGTCGCAAGACATTGAACGCATTTCTTATCAGAGATACATAGTTTGGCACATCTCTTATATTCATCACAATTCGTAAAGGCTGTAAATAGAATCTTCTGATGGCAACCTTTTTTAATTCCATTAGCTCCTTTTCAGACACCTCACAGAGACTTATAGGTTCACTGTAGAATGTGTCATTTTTTATTAATTTGGCAAATATTTTTTCAATTGAATATAGATTCAGGGCATAATTAAAAAACTCGGTATTGGGGAAGGGCGTTACAAAAGAGACTGTTGCGGTATGTAGGGGGAGATTAACCATTAATTCCATTGTCTTGAATATATCGGATTTAGTTTCAGTCGGGAAGCCAAACATAAAGAATCCACCGAGCAATTTTGATACCTTCTTAAGTTTATAAGTGTTTTCTATCGTTTTTTCAATATGCATGTTTTTATTTGCAATGTTAATTATTCTCTGCACGGCGCTTTCAAAGGCTATGTTTATTCTAAAGAATCCGATCTCTTTCATTATATTGAGAAGGTCGTCAGGAAACAGATCACCTCGCACACCAGAGGGTATCGCAAATATGGTCTCTCGTCTTAGAGGTATTAGTCTTTCAAAAAGTGCCATAGTCTTTTTATAGTTTGCATTTATTGTATCATCTAAGAAATCAATCTCTTTGACCCCATAGTGATTTTTTACATACATTATCTCTTCTATTATTCGGTCTGCACTAAAATAGCGAATTCTTTTTCCAAATATATTGTGGCAAAACCTACACCCAAAAGGACATCCCCGTGAGTACATTAGAGAATAAACCCTATCGGTTGCCGTAACCAGATTAAAAGTAGTACCAAAGTGCCTAAAGTAATCTCCAATATTTATCAATGAAAAGTCAGGAAATGGTAAGATATCGAGATCTTCAATAAACTCTGGCTCCCCTGTTTCAATAATCTCATCCCCTTTTCTAAATATTATTCCTTTAATCTTACTTGGGTCGCATTTTTCCTGAATGCACCGAATTAATTGGATTATACTCAGTTCGCCTTCACCTATAACCCCATAATCTACGAATGGATTATTTTCAAACTCGTATCTCTTAAAAGAGGATATATGGGGACCACCAAGAATTATAACACAATCTGGTCTCTGCTCTTTAATCTCTTTGACCAATCTCCTCATATATAGAGTTTCACTAGTCATGTTAGTAATACCAATTATATCTGGATTAATCTCGTGAATTTTGGAGAGTAACTTTTTATTTGTCCACCTCTTAATGTGTGCATCTATTATTTTTACACTATACCCCGCATTTTTTAAAACAGTTCCTATATATAATAATCCCATTGGTAAAGGTGCTATAGGAGTGTTTGTATAAGGTTTTATGAGTAGTACTCTCACATTTTAACTTTTACAATAATACTACGGATATAGCAAGTAATTATTCTTATACAAGTAACCATGATTGTAATTAGTAATCTAATAAATAAGTGTAATACCCTATTGAATTTGGGCATTTTTTACATCTACTACCCACCTCTATTAGAGGAGAGTGTACTGGTAAAGGAGACTCTATAGATTATACCCTTATGCTCAAGTTTCATAACCAGGACACAAGCCTTACAGAATTATGTATTTTACCTCATATCTAAATTGATTAATTCGTTTTGCAATGGTATTATAAATTTAGATAGGTGATGTTTTTATAATAAGGGTCACAAAGAGTTATCCCTTTGAGCTATTATCAATACAAAGATTTGTTTCTGAGCATCAAAGGATGTATACAAGGGATTTAATAGTCGAAGGATAATCAGTCTTTTCTAATAACCTTATTTGGGCTGACTTATGGCGTATAAATTAAAATTCAAACCCGAAGATTTTATTGTGAAAGAGAATTCATCCCTTGCCATAAAGAGTCGTGGAGATTATTCAGTATTTTTACTAAGAAAGACAGGGTTGAATACGGATGACATAGTTAGGATACTTGTCAAGGAGAACAGGATTAAGAGTTCTCTTATTTCCTATGCTGGACGAAAGGATAGGCATTCTATCTCGGAGCAACTTATTACTATAAAGGGTAACCACAAAAATCTCTCATATAAGAAAAATTGTTTTGAGCTTTCATTTGTTGGTTATTCAGATGAGCCGATCTCACCGAGGCACATAGCCTCTAACTCATTCAAGGTCACCATAAGAAATATAGATGCAAGTTTCATAAGGCCAATTGAAGATAGGATCAAAAGAGTTACTAAAATAGGGTTTTTAAATTATTTCGACGAACAGAGATTTAGAAGCTTTGATGAACTACAAGGATTCGTAGCGGAAAAGATACTAAAAGGACATTACAATGGCGCACTGAAGATTATTATGACCTCTATAAGAGATGAAGACAGGAAGAGGGACAAAGAAAGAAAGAAAGGCTTCATTCAATACTGGGGACAATGGGAGAAATGCCTTGAGCATTCAGCAACAGATTTTGAAAAAAGAGTCTTTAGATATCTTGTCCAAAATAAAAATGGGGCGTTGAATATCTTAAGGTCAATTGATAGAAGAGAACTCTCTATGTATTTTTCGACATATCAATCTTATCTATTCAATGAGGTGCTAAAAAGGGTCGTAAAAAGAGTTGCAAAAAGCATTATCGAGATAAGCTCTACTCCCACACACATCTATTTGTTAGATGAAATAGAGTTACACCAATACGAGTACTTAAAAAATCTTCAAATACCACTTATCGCTCAGAGGATAGATAGGTCTGATAAGATCGTATCTGAATTTTATGATGAAATAATGGAGGAGAGAAATTTGAAATATTCTATGTTTAATCTGAGAAAGATAAGAAAGGCATATTTCAAATCTACTTTGAGAAAGGCAATAGTTTTTCCTGAAAAGACATCTTTCGCATTTGAGGAGGATGATATATTCAAAAGCAAGATAAAGTTGATATTATATTTTGAGCTCCCTTCTGGCAGCTATGGCACTATGTTTATAAAACACATACTTACTTAGTAAAAGTAACTGAACCGAGGACCCACCAGGATGTTCTTTGCTAGAGGAGTTACCAAGAGAATCCACCCAAATATGTAGTTAGGCTTACCGCGGCAGAAAAATATGTGTGCTTGTGCTATGTAGCCATGTTGGTCAAAATTTCTCAGGAGAAGAAGGATCAATATTTGCCCATCCTACCACATCTGTCATAGTTACAGTGACTCTTCCACTTTGTGAGAATAACACTTTGTGGACATCCTCTCGGCAACTCTCCCCTTAAAGCTCTATGTATCTTGTATATTGCAAATATCAATAAATGGTAGGGATCTTATATCAGCGAGATCGTTTAAAGTTGACTTTCCTAACTCTCTTGAACACCAGTTACTCATACCTGTTAATACTTCACATATCCTATTTGAACTATCATGGTCGGTGAATTATGCGTGTGTGGCTACCCGGGTCCATGTAGAGCTCATAATACCTAAGTTCAGAATATCCTGTATTAAGGAGACATTATGGTAAAGAGGTTTAGTTTTGGTGTAAATGTCCTATCATAAACAGTGTAGGAATCGGTATATGGTCTCCTCTAAATACGGGCACATTGTTGTAAAAATCAGGCTAATCATGGGGATTGAAAACAGAGGTGTGAACTAAAGTTTTTGGTATTTTCACATTAAATTAGGTAAAAATGTCGCTCTGAAAAATGAGAGATAGGGTTCGCTAGTAGGTTATTCGGCAATATGTAAATTTTCCATCCTTTCGAGTTAGCTCATTGCACAGCCAAAGTCTTTGTGTCAATGATAGAGCTTTAATCAACCAGTTATTATCTGTCTTAACAAAGAGATCTATTTAGGATTAGGAGAGACTACTTTGCAATACTACCTTCTGCAAGCCCTTTTTTTAAAAATAACTCTAGTTCAAGATATAAAATACCGAGTAACTCTTTTAGCGGTGGAAATGGATTAGCTGGACCCGGGATATAGTTGAAGGGTTTATAATCCGTTCTGTTAATTGCCCTAAATGAGCAAGGGGCTGGAATTACTTGGATCCCGTACTTTTTGAAGTTCAAAATCGCCCTCTTCATATGATAAGCAGTTGTTACAAGAATTGGTCTCTTAAACCCATTTTCTTTAAGTATCTTAGATGTATACTCAGCATTTTCCTTTGTTGTCCTCGAAACTCTCTCAGTTATTATTTTATCTTCTCTGACACCTAGTTCGATAAGATACCTTTTTGCCACATCTGCCTCGGTATGATCCGACTTTGCAATCCTTCCACCGGTGGTAATTATGGGTATGTCTAATCTTTTGTGTAATCTATATGCCATGACTATTCTTGCCAATGCCTCATCAGAAGGAACGGTATTACCATTTAAATCTGGTGAATTCTCATAGACTCCTCCACCTAAGACGATTACGACGTCTCCATTTATGTTGGTGCCCAAAGTTAACCCCTCTTCTAGCTCTCGGTAAAAGTAATCCTGTACTGGCTCTATAAACAGTACATACATCAGTAGTCCAAGGATAAAATTTATATAGGCAGCTGTCTTCATCCCCTTTTTATAAAACGCATAGGCAGATAAAAGAAGCAATAAGACTATAAGCCCTGGTGGGAGTAGGATTTGGGTGATTATTTTAATGATATTAATTAAAATCATTCACAAAAAGCGTGCAATCCTGAAAGACTAAACACTCTTTTGCCCTAGATCGATGTTGCCCGATACTATCTAATTGATCTTTAAGAAAAAATAAAGTCTTTTCTTATGTTTTATCATGTTTAAGTTGAGTAGCAAGAGTACTCATTCTCAGCTTTAAGTGACCTTGTCATAAGAGAATACAGTGCCTCTTTTACATCCATCCCTTCATAAATGATCTGATAAACTTTCTCACATATAGGCATCTCTACATCAAGTCTTTTTGAAAGTTCATATACAGATTTGGATGTCCTTACTCCCTCGGCCACCATCTTCATCTCAGACAAGATCTCATCAATCTTCTTACCCTGTCCAAGTAATATACCTACGGTTCTGTTTCTCGATAATTCTCCAGTGCACGTAAGGACAAGATCACCTACCCCTGCAAGCCCCGCGAGTGTCAACGGGTTTGCCCCCTTTTTGACAGCAAGTCTAGTCATCTCTGCGAGTCCTCTTGTTATTACTGCTGCCCTTGCATTATTCCCCAAGTTTGCGCCATCGCATATTCCTGCTCCAATGGCGATAACGTTCTTGATTGCCCCTCCAAGCTCAACTCCTATGACATCATTGGACGTATATATCCTAAAAGATTTGTTTGCAAAATAAAATTGGACCTGTTTTGCTACCTCCTCATTTCTACTTGCAACCACACACGTAGTAGGCAAACCGAGAGCAACCTCTCTTGCAAAGGTTGGACCAGATAGATACGCAAGATAGTTGTGATATCTACCTGGCAGGACATAGTGCATGACCTCATCCATTGTCATAAGTGTATCATTCTCTATACCTTTTGAGGCACATACTATCGGGACACCTTCTGGTAGCTTATTGTGAACAGAATCGACTATATGCTTTGTAATGTGAGATGGTGTTACAAAAATGACCAACTGTTTGTCTTTTATTACTACATCGATATCATTATGAGCTCTGATATTTTCGTTTAGCTTTATCTGAGGTAGGAAGATAGTATTTTCATGTTTATTGTTAATGTCATCTACAAGCTCTTTTTCATACACCCATATATCAACCACTATCTTATTGGTTGAGAGAAGTTGAGCGATGGCCGTCCCCCATGACCCACCTCCAACGATACCAGCCCTAATAGTCTCCATCTAAAAAACCCTCCTATTTTTTATATAAATTGCTCCATGAATCCTCTAACTCTTTCCTTACCTCTGATAATTCCATAATGTCCTTCACATAATATATCTGCATCTAGGCCTATTAGCTTTTGTAAGCTTTTCTTATATGCAGTAGTATCAGATTTGAATTCGCTGTGTAACGGACCATGTACGTCCTGGCCAAATAACACTTTCATGTCATCCCTTTCATAAAGGAGGGCTATTGAACCAGGCGTGTGTCCGGGTATATGTAGCCATTTTAATTCTGAGATGTCATTTACATAGCCCTCTTCTCCGTCAAGGATGATATCAACATCTATGGGGTTTAGTTGTAAGTTATACCAATTGGCTGCTGTAAGTCTCCTATCTGCATTCATGATCGCTGGTGTGTCACACATGTGTGCAATGATCTTTAACCCTATCTCATCCCGCAACCTCTTAGCACCGCCAATATGGTCTATATGACAATGGGTCAAAATCAAATACTTTATCTCAAAAGGGTTTACCCCAAGTTCGTTTATATTATCCATTATTTTGTCTACTCTCTTGCCAAGCCCAGAATCAATCAATACCTTATACTTCGAGTTTAAAAGGTATACACAACAATCATTAATCTCGCTATATTCCATTCCTCCAACCATATAAATATCATCAATAACTTTGATATGCATCAAAATGCCTCTATATTAAAGCAAAAGTGATTTTTATATTCCTGTGGACTAAATATCTCTATCCTAATAGCCTTTCCTTTCTCTTCTCTAAATTCAAATTTATCCTTTAGCCACTCTCTTTGCCTATGAATAGATGATGAGAAAACCTTCTTATTGTTGATAAATACACTAAATACTATTTCCGGTTTGTTAGAATCAAATCCTGAGGTTGAGGCAAGGGCAGTATAAACAATATATTTACCATATAAGGTGAAAGGTAATTCTGTCTCGATTATTATATTTTTCCCTCCTATTGGATGAGCCCAAATACACTCTGCAAATTGCCCATTGATATCAACAGTCACAAGTCCTACATATTGCCATCCCATATCACCACATTTATATTTTTTCTCTATATCCTTTTGGCATGTCCTTTTCCCATCAACATCTGAGACTAAAACGTTCAAATTATCAATTACTGATGAGAAATTCCACAGAGGCAGTTTGTACTCCTCTACAGTATATCTACCCACAGAAAATCTTTTGGTAAATGCTACCTCATTCAATATTGGGAAACCTTGATTAGGAAATGTTTTTGTGTTTTTAATAATAAACATTCGATCAAACCCATATAAGTTTAGATAATGTCTCTCTTGAGATACTATGATTGGAAGCCCATCAAGTGACAGGATATCATTCTTCTCCCAGTCTGGAAAATATATGATAATATCACCTTTTTTTATTTTATCCTTGAGCATACCTTTTAACCTTAATATATCAGCCTTCAGAAAATACAGGTAAAAGAATAGGAGTGTGAAGATTACTATTAAACAAACCATAATGAATATTTGAGGGAGATTTTTCATCTCATACACCTGTATTCTCTTATGGCCTCAACATTATTCCCCCTTTTAACTAACACATTCCCTCTTTTAAGACAAATTTTATAATCACCTTTTACATATCTCTCAAATGGAAGACTTTTTGTGGGTCTTGGGTCAAATGAGCTCTCAATTCTCTTTATCTCTCTATAGTTTGATTCATCTGGGCGGGTTGGAAAGAGAATAAGGAGACACAGAATCCATATCATCACCATTTGAAGAATGATTAAATAACCATTGAAAAAATCCTTTATGACAAACAAAAGGGTCAAAATCAACACAAATAAGAGGATGCATAAAAAGACACCTACTACACTATAACCATATATGTTAAAGACATTTAGGACTGAGTTTGTAATATAGCCATCGTTTATCAGTATATAAGCAAAGTCTGCCAGTGGATTTAAAAACTGTGGAGGGAAGAATGGCCAGCTGAGGTTTGTCACAATTACATTATGGGCTGATATGAATAGTAAACCAAAAAAGAAGGACATAACTAAGGGGTTCCTTCTTTTCTCTTCAATAAAGAAGGCTAATGGTATGATGAGAAAGTAATTTAGTGGTATTAAGTGTCTTGCACCAGCTGCATCACCACCAATCCAGTATCCAAAAGAGGAGATTAGAAGTGTGTATGAGCAAAAAGTTACCATTATAAACTTAATGGCTCTCAGCTTTTTTGATTTTAAAAGATAGAGGATTGACAGTAAAAAAATTGGGGAGAAAAAGAGCAATCCTCGCTGCGAACCAAAAAGGAGACCTAAGAGAGCCTTAGGATCGGGGTATTTGAATCCTAAGATCCCCTCTTTATGTATTCTCGAGAATGTCTCAGAGTCAAGGTGTTGATACCCTGTTGAGAATATAGAACCAAAGCATGAATTGAAATAATGCATTAAGAGTAGAACTGGAATAAGGGCAGATATTGAATATATTAAGATCTTTTTTTCTCTCACTTCTACAAAAAGATACACAAATATCAACATGGAAATAAGTATGGTAGGATATTCGGATATGAATGCGTAGGATGCCAAGAATGCAGCAGAGATAATGTAGATAGGTTTTCTATCTTTTCTGATATACATCTCAACTAAGACAAAAGAAATAAAAAGGAGTGCTGAGGCAAATTGATGACCGAAGAAGAGCATTGAATATGTATTTGTATATGTTCCTAATATGAGTGAGAACAAGGCAAGCATTGTAGTTGTTAGTGAAAATTCATAGAGCGAAAAAAGTTGAATGAGGAATACAAGAGAGATGATAGTAGAAAGTGTTGAGGTCGAGAGAACAGCAAGCATATAATTTGTTTTTAGGGATGGGGATTTTTTTAAGACGTATTTATGAAAAAGTTTATTGATGTATATAACTGGTACGGCTGCAAATGAGATACCCGGTGCTTTGTCAGAATATATTTTGTTTTTATACACAGCCCTATCCCAGATCACACCAAATTGATTTATTTCCTTGTCAATATTAAAATCTCCTCGGTCTGAAATCGCAAGCGTAAGGTAAAGTCTTACCGTCTCATTGGGATTTGGCCAGTCTTTGTGAAAATGATTAAAGTATGTGATTATAAATGTAGAAAAGAAAATGAATAGAACTGACCAAAATTTTGACAAATGTCTTTGTTTATTCATATACTTAAGCTATGTGTTTATTACAACATCCCAATAAAAATATCTATCTTATTTTTGTTGCCTTGATTTTTTATGAGGAGGAGCTACTTGCCCTTGAGAATATACGAGTCCTTTTACCATCCCCCGGTGATGAGGTAAAAATTGTTATTGAAAAGGGCAGGGTATATTCTTTTAATGAAAAGAGAATAGAGTGTAAAAATGTGGAAGATAGCGACGAGATAACAAAAGTTATAAAAAATAATGTAGCCGAGCCTGAAGAGGGTCTAATGTTGATCGACATAGTTGAGTCAAAAAAGGCATTTAACATATCCCTTAAAGATGGTATAGTTCTAAGTGGTTACAAAGAGAAAGTAACAGATTTAAGTAGTAGGAGGTTTAATTCTCTCCTTTTTCGAAACGAGGCATCAACAATAGAAATAAATGGTAGATTTTTAAGGGGAGATTTAGAGCTCGTCCGTGGTGCAGGTGGCGTAAAAATAATTAACGATTTAAATGTTGAGGATTATTTGAGATACACCATAAGTAAAGAAATGAACCCCAATTGGCCCATAGAGGCACTAAAGGCTCAGGCAGTCCTCGCTAGGACATTTGTATTAAAGAAGAAATACTCTTCCAAAAATTGCCTCTATGATATTAGCAATACAACCCTTGATCAGGTGTATAACAGCTTCTCTGAGGATTCTCTGGAGGTCATTCAGGCAGTTTCAAGTACAAAAGGAGAGGTCTTAAAATACAATGGGGAGATAATAGATGCCCTATATCATTCGTGTTGTGGTGGCATGACTACTAGTTCATGGGAGGTCTTCGGGTTTGACAAGCCATACCTTGTGGCGGTAAACTGCCGATGTGGCGGAGAATGTCCTTTTGGAAAGGGGTGGAGGTTAATAATAAGTGTCGAGAGACTCAAAAAGCTATTTGGGTTGAAAAAGATAGAGAAAATTTCAGAAGAGAGAGGAAAAATCAGAATAATCGGTGACAGGAATATTTCATTGAGTAAAAACTCATTTAGAGAGAGGATAGGTTTCACGGAGCTTAAAAGTTCAGATTTTGTTATTAAATTCTCAAACTCTAAGGTCGAAGTTATTGGGAAGGGATTTGGACATGGCGTAGGACTGTGTCAGTTTGGAGCAAAGAAGATGGCAGAAGAGGGAAAAAATTATAAAGAAATTTTACTACACTATTTTAAAGGTGTTACACTCGAGAAGATTTATTAAGGAGGTGGTTCCCCTAAATTCAGCCACCTTACTTAATCCTCCCAAAAGATGGATTTAGGTCCGAATAATAGATTTTACTTGTAGTTCTAGCATTTGAATTTAGTAGTGATTCTACAACACCCCCATGTGTGGATTTATGTATAAATGAGATCTGCCTCTTGCCATCGCCATCTATATCAACTTTGCTAACAATTCCAATATGAGTGGCATAGTCAGTTAATTCTACATCAGGTGGAGTATCTTTTATTCTGTCTCTCTTAAGACTTTTTATCTCTTTGAAAAACACAAGATCCCCGGGCCTTACTTCATCAACGGTTACTGGTTTGGCCGCCCTCCTAATAAGTTCTGCTCCCCTACTATATGATTTAAACTCCTCCGAATTTAAACCGTACATATCAGCAAGCTTCTTCTGCTCCCTCTGCATAATTAATAAGAGTGACTTACCGCTTTCTTCGTAGATCATTCTGATGAAACCAGAACAATCTGTTTTATTGGCTCTTATCATCATTTCATCTACTGCTTTTCCATCGTATTTAAGGCCTTCTGCTACTTTTATAAAGTCTTTGATGGTAGGCCTCTTACTCTGATTGTCTTTTATTTTAAATGCCTCTTCATAATATTCTGCCTTGAATTCTGCTGTCTTTTTACTAATCAACTTTGCCAAATTAAGCAATCTCTCGCTAATATCACATCCATTAAGAGAAGGGTTTATGTGATCTGTCTCAAATTTCTTTATCGTATTTGTCTGACCCTGAATATCTTTGAAGTTTACATGAGTGTTTCTTTCTGGTACAATACTACGTTCAGCTGAGTGGCAGACTTCAGAATAATGAGTGTATTTGTCTTCCGAATATGTATTAGATGATACCGGATGTGTGTTCATACATCCTCCCTTTTATGCAACTGCCTTTTTAGTCTCGTTTTTAAACAGTTCTTTCACTATTTTTTCTTTTAAGTTGTGATTCTGCTTTAATAGGGTAATTATGTTTTCTCTCCCCTGCCCTAATTGTTCTTCTCTGTACGAGTACCATGTGCCAGCCTTCGAAATAATCCCTCTCTCAATGGCCATGTCCACGATCTCAGCATTTGTGTTAATCCCTTCACCGTAAATAACCTCAAGCATAACCTCCTTAAATGGGGCTGATATCTTATTTTTTACTACCTTTACCTTAATACGATTGCCGATAATATTCTCACCTTGTTTGATGTTATCTGCTTTCCTGACCTCGAGTCTAACTGAGGCGTAAAATTTTAGTGCGTTTCCACCTGTCGTTGTCTCTGGATTCCCATATACGACCCCTATCTTATTTCTGACCTGGTTTATAAATATAACCATTGAATTGGTCTTATGTGTGATTGCTGTCAGTTTTCTCAGCGCTTGCGACATGAGTCTTGCCTGAAGACCCATATGTGAATCTCCCATTTCACCTTCAATCTCTGCTTTAGGGACAAGGGCTGCTACTGAATCAATGACAATTAAATCAGATGAAGAATTCCTTATAAGGTTATCAGCAATCTCCAGAGCCTGTTCTCCGTAATCAGGTTGTGATAAAAGTAGGTTTTTTGGGTCAACGCCGATCTTAATAGCATAATTGATGTCAAGTGCATGTTCGGCGTCTATAAAGGTTGTGATAAGCCCTGCCTTTTGGGCCTCAGCTATGGCATGTAATGCAAGAGTAGTTTTTCCAGAGGACTCGGGTCCAAATATCTCAATAACCCTTCCTCTTGGATAGCCACCACTTCCAAGGGCATGATTGAGGGCTAGTGACCCTGTTGAGATTGTTGGAATCTCCTGGTGTCCCTCTTCACCCATCTGTAAAATAGAACCTTTACCAAATTGCTTTTCGATGTCAGAGACTATCTTTGCAATTCTCTTTTGTCTCTCATCTGTCTTCATAAAAATCCTCCTTTTAGTTAAATTGGTTTCTGTCGAGAGTTCTATACTGTATTGCCTCTGCAACGTGAGAGGCCTGTATCTCTTCGGATCCATCTACATCAGCTATTGTTCGCGCAAGTTTGAGAATCCTGTCATGTGCTCGAGCTGACATATGTAACTTTTCCATAGCATTTTTGAGTATATCTTGACCTTCGCTCTTTAATTGACAGTACTTTCGAATGAGTCGTGTCGTCATTTGAGAGTTACAGTATATGTTTTTATGTTTTTTAAATCTCTCTTCCTGGATAGCCCTTGCCTTAATTACCCGTTTTCTTATTTCAGTTGAGGACTCCCCCTCTCTCTGGTTTGATAATTCTGCATATTGGACGGGAGGGACATCTATGTGTATATCTATGCGATCTAACAGGGGCCCAGAAATCCTCGTACGGTACTTTTGTATTGTAGGATAAGAACATAGACATTTGTGATTAGGATCTCCTAAATATCCACAGGGGCATGGATTCATTGCGGCAACCAACATAAAGTTTGCCGGATAAGTAATTGATAATAGCGCCCTTGAGATTGTAACTTCCCTGTCCTCCATCGGTTGCCTCAAGACCTCAAGGACAGATTTTGAAAATTCTGGCAGCTCATCCAAAAATAAGATACCATTATGAGAGATCGAAACCTCTCCTGGTTTTGGTATAGAACCTCCTCCAATAAGCCCTACATCACTTATTGTATGGTGTGGTGCCCTAAATGGTCGCTCCTTAATTAGAGAGACACCAGATTTCAGAAGTCCCATCACGGAGTATATCTTAGTGGTCTCAAGTGCTTCATTAAAGTTCATGGGTGGTAGGATTGTCCTGAGTCTTCTTGCAAGCATTGTCTTACCAGAACCTGGAGGCCCCACCATAAGTATGTTGTGACCACCTGAGGCCGCTATTTCTAATGCCCGTTTAGCGTTTTCTTGTCCCTTTACATCTCGGAAATCCTCAGGATATTCGACTTGCTGATCGTTTACTATTAGATCCGCACTTCTATCATATACTATCTCTATCTCGGAGTTGAGCCAGCTTATAGCCTGCGTAAGGTTACTTATAGGGATAATTTCAATGTTGTCGACTACAGATGCCTCAGCCGCATTTTTGTCAGGTAATACGAGATACTTAAATCCAGCATCTCTTGTCTCAACGGCTATCGGAAGGACTCCCTTAACAGGTCTTAACTCACCTGTTAAAGAAAGTTCACCAATTATTACAGAGTCTCTAAGTTTATCGCTTTTAATATTTTGTAATGCATAAAGAATAGCAATGGCGATTGGGAGATCAAATTTTGTCCCATCTTTTTTTAAATCTGCAGGTGCTAAATTAATTGTTATTTTCTTGGGTGGTATATCGAATCCACTGTTCTTTACAGCACTCTGGACGCGTGTTTTGCTCTCTTTGACAGATGTCTCCGGGAGTCCTACAATAGAAAAATTCTGCAAACCGATGCTAATATCGGCCTCAACCTTGATGATGACTCCGTTGATTCCGAGAGTTGTTGCAGAATTGATTACGGATAGCATCTTCAGTAACCTCCCATATTTTCTTTGCTCCTGCAAATTTTGTACCAGACTTTCAAGAAACAAAATCCAACCTCCATTATGGGTATATGGCCTAAGCATGTAGTTAACAGTGCCTATTTTATGGGATGTCTTTTGACGTGCTTTGATCTTACTCAGAGTACATCAAATAATTGGTGATTTACGGTGATCATTTATTTATTAACTTCTTGCAGTGGAGACAAGGCGCATATTAGCCAAGTCGGATCAAGGGATCTATCTTTTAGGATTTATGATGGAAAGAATGCGACAGTGAAATCTCCGGGAATTCAACAATAAGACAGGAGAGGTAAGGTTTTGAGATGTAAGAAATTCTTTACATAAATCACGATACTGACATAAAAGGCTCATTTTGCGGCAACGCTAAGAAAATTTATTTGAAAAAAAAATAATATCTGATACATTTTAGGATGATTTTTCTTTATGGAGAAGAAGGATGATCATAGGAATTATTTCTGATTCGCACGATAATATCACCCTCATTAAAAAGGCTATATCACTACTCAACGAAAGAAATGTAAATATGGTAATCCATGCTGGGGATTATGTGGCTCCCTTCACTGTAAGATTATTTAAAGAATTCAAATGCCCGTGGATAGGTGTGTTTGGAAATAATGATGGTGAAAAAAAGGGTCTCACAGTAGTATCTGAGAGCAGAATACAGGAACCGCCATATGAACTAAATCTCGGTGGTAAAAGTGTATACATCACACATGATATAAATGTGGCTTCTGAAGATGGGATTATTCCTGGCCGTGACATAATTATATTTGGTCATGATCATCAGGCCTCTATTAAGAGAATAAACAACCAACTGTATATAAATCCCGGTGAACTATGTGGCTATGTATCTGGCAAATCTACAATAGCAATCCTTAACACTGAAAAGATGGAGGCTGAAA
This sequence comes from Deltaproteobacteria bacterium, assembly GCA_026416535.1. Taxonomy (GTDB): domain Bacteria; phylum Myxococcota; class SpSt-1050; order SpSt-1050; family SpSt-1050; genus SpSt-1050. The sequence goes on along the minus strand of JAOAFA010000060.1, from coordinate 50,570 downwards.
TAATAGAAATCCCGATTCAATAATTATTAATACCTAAATCTATGAAAAAATCTATGAAAAAAGTTTATATTAAAACCATATTGTCAAAGCAAAAGAGGCCTTTTATTGTATTGACTTTGATATTTCTATTATCTTGCAGTGTTAAAGAAAGAGAAAGCTATAATCTGAGTGGTCAGGATATCAGGCTTACAATACTACATACAAGCGACATACATTCAAGACTCTTTCCATATAAGTACTCACCCTTAGCGACAGATGAAGACCTAGGTCTTGATCCTGCTAAAGGACCTTTTGGTGGATTTGCGAGAATAGCGTATATCATTAAAAGGGAGAGAGAGAAATCACCCAGATCGGTTTACTTAGACTCAGGTGACATATTTCAAGGGGCACCAGTATTCAACCTCTTCAAAGGCGAAGTTGAATTTACACTCTTAAGTGAGCTCAAACCCGCTGCAGTTGTTATTGGTAACCATGAATTTGATCTTGGTGTAAAAAATCTTCAAGCCCAGTATGTCAATTATGGGTTTTTTCCACTACTTGCCGCGAACTATATCTTTGATCTAGGTGTTCAACAGAAGAGTGAACTTGGAAGATTTGTATCGCCATATACGATTGTTGATGTAGAGGGTCTCAAACTCGGTATCATAGGAATGGGAGATATTGATTCTATCTACTCCATTGGCGAGGGCGGAAATTCTCTTGGGATCACACCATTGGATACCTACACGGTGCTTACAAAGTATATCAATGAAATAAAGGATAGAGTTGATCTTGTGATCGTGCTTTCCCATATGGGATTGAGCCATGATGTGAAGATGGTTCAGGGATATGAGACATGGCTCAGGGAAGAGGAAACACCTCCCAAGGGGTGGATAAGGCTAGAGGATAAAGAGCCAATTCAATATGAGGACCCAAATACACCCCTTAAAGAAGAGTCAGATAATCCAGACATTGAGTATAGAGAGGGGTGGGTAAAATATAAGGTCCCTGGCGTCAGGGGGATAGATATTATTTTGGGAGGGCATTTGCATATCGTTACTGACCCTCCTAAAGTTCTAAAGGATATAGATGGAAGGGATGTTATTATTTGTCATAGTGGGGCATTCGCAAAGTTTGTAGGGAGATTAGATGTGGTGATCAGGGATGGTGAAGTTAAGGACTATGTTCATCAGATATTCCCAGTTGATAGTACTGTGCCTGAGGATGCAGAGATTGTAAAGAAACTTGAGCCCTATAGAATTACTCTTTATGACGAAATGCAAATAACAAGACCTGTAGCCTTTTCACTATCAAAAATTAGGAGATTCAACGCAGGCGGTGGTGATTCGCAATTGGGCAACCTTGTAGCAGACGCTATGAGGGTAAGAAAAAGGGTTGAGGCCGAATTTGCAATTACTAACTCCTTGGGTATAAGGACTGATTTTGACCAAGGATTAATAACCATTGAGGACTTATACAATGTCTTCCCTTTTGAGAATACACTGACAATTATGTATCTATCCGGGGCAGAGGTTCAGGAGACCCTTGATTTTATATCAAGAAGGAGTGCTGAGAGGGGATGTAAAACACAAGCACAGGTGTCAGGTATATCATTTGTCATGAACTGTACACAGAAAAAAGCTGAAAATATTGGAATAGGAGGCTCTGGATTAAGTTGTGAAGTGGACTCTGATTGTGAAAAAGAGGAATTCTGTGCTGTAGATAAGAGATGTAGGAAGCCATTAGACCCATCCTCAAGTTATAAACTTGCCACAAATGACTACATTGCAGGTGGTGGCTCAGGTTTCATAATGCTCAAAAGAAATACCACCAAATACAATACAAAAGTCTCTTTAAGAGACACACTCAAAGATTACATACAAACGTTTTCTGTCTGCTCTGATGAAGACTTTAAACACCTAGATTCGAATACAGCAAAGAGGCTCAGAGAGTCTTATGATGAGTTAAGTAGGATTTACAAACAGATCCCGTGTATTAACCTTAGCAAATTATCTGAGGGAGAAAGAATTAAGATCAAAAATGAATAAGTTTCTCTATAACATTTTGCTTCTATTGATACTGATTATAATATCATGCAAAACTGAGTTCATAGAGATAGAAAGTGAATTGCAGTCTTTTGAATTCAAGATTCTATCCCCTGAAAATTTAGGCTCAGAAAGAGAGTTGTTGCCTTCTGATACGAACAGGATAGTATTTAGGATAAAGGCCCTTGGTAGTAAGGGAGAGGACCCCTTCGTATTAAACAAAGAGATATCTCTCTATTTGAATTTTGGAGGGAAGAGTACATATCTGAAAGATGTCAAGATTATTAATGGGCTTTCTAATGAGGAGACAATAGAGATTACAAATGTCTACGGTAAAGCTCACCTAATGGTTGTAGACGATAGAGGAGAAGAACCTACATACGCCAGTGGATCATCGGACGAGATCTATTTTAGGAATCCTTCTCTTTACGAGATCCAAAAGAGTAATGAAGAGAAACCTCCATTTAGTTCGAACATGAGAGGTTATAGGGTAAGTATTAGGGGACAGAAAAACAACATAGGTATGATGATCGTAACAGCTGTTACAAATAATGGTTTCTACATATCAGACTACGCATCTAAAACTGATAACCCCACTTCCTTATTTGTATATAATTTCTCAAGACCTTATGGTGTTCACAGATACCAGTTGTTATGCCAACTAATTGGTAGGGTTCAAGAGCATCTGGGAAATACCCAAGTCACATTTCCTGATTGGATGACATACGATGATTGTAAACAGGCAGATTCACTTTTATGCAAATATTGTATTGAAGAACTAAGACCTTTGGAGGGCAAAATTAAAAAAATAGAGCCGATTAAGCTTAAGACCTCGACTACCTACGATAAAAAGTTAATGGAATCTCTTGAGTCATCTCTTGTTGAGATTGAAAAAGCAACGATACTAAATATGTTTGAATCGTCATATGACAGAGATACGTATAATGAGTATGGTCAATACAGAGTAAGGCTAAATGATGAGACAGCCTCTGCAATCTTTTTGATAATCTCAAGAGACAATGTATCTGATTTTGACCCCACAAAGTACATAGGGAAGGATTTTTCTTATGTAAGAGGGATATTAACTGAATTAAACTTTGGTAGTGAAAATTCAAAATGGATAATTAATGTTAGAGACAAATATGACATATGTGTAGAGGACTTTTGTCCCAAGAAGGATTAAATGGGGGCCCAACCCATTTTCAGGGTGAGTGAGGTAGTTTGGAAAGAATAATCTTTGTCAAAAACAATATAAAAGGGATTATATTTGATTTTGATGGGGTAATTGTGGATAGTGAACCTTTCTGGGATAGAGTTGATGAAATGATTATAGAACAAGAGGGAGTTAGATTTATTCCCGAGATAAAAAACAGGGTAATGGGGCTTGCGCCACTTCTCTCCGTTATTGAGTTATGTAGGGTTCACAATATCAAAACTCCTCCGGAGATATTGCTAAAAAGAAGAGAAGACCTTATGAAGAAATTTTACGAAACCGCAATCGAGCTCAATTATGGTGCTTATGAAACATTAGAATATCTCCACAATAAAGGCCTGAAGCTCGCCCTTGCCAGCTCAACACCCAAAAGACTGTTTGAATCGGCATTAAAGAGGTTTAATATTGATAGATTCTTTGATGTGATAGTCACATCAGAAGACGTAGAGAGCTCAAAACCCAACCCAGAAATATTTATAAGGGCACAGGAACTTTTATCCCTACCTAAAAGTGAGCTGATAATAGTAGAGGATTCGAGAGCTGGCATAGAGGCTGCAATAGCCTCAGGTATTGAGGTCATTTGGCTCAAAAACGTTTCCACTGATATAAAAGATCTATCTCCGGATTATATAATTAATTCTCTATCAGATATCAGATTGTGTTTTGAAAAAAAATCCTAAAACTATCTCTCACAGTCTTCTTAAGACTGTAAATCTATATCTATTTGAATAATCTCTTCCTAAATGCACTACGCTAAATCTATCTTTTATAAGGTTTTCGAGCAACACAAAATCCTCTGAGTGTTCAAAGATGATTAATCCACCTCTCCTCAGATAGCTATAAGATTCGAGAATTAGTCTATTAACAATCTCATCTCCACTATCCCCACCGTCAAGTGCGACTATTGGTTCAAACTCAGTTATTTCAGGTGCAAGAAGCCTTAGATCTTCCCTTTTAATATAAGGTGGGTTACTGATTATTAGATCAAAATCGGAATCGGAAAATTTTTCAAAAAGTGATGAATGAATCAATATGTATTCTTTATCTGGACATAGTACCTTTAAATTCCTATCAGCTACCAGAAGTGCCTCTTCTGATATATCCGATACAAATATCCTTTTTAATGATGTATTTCTAAGAATAGAGACTGCAATACAACCAGAGCCTGTTCCTAAATCGAGTATCTTATCGTTCTTACTTATCTCTACACTTTTCAATAACCATTCGACCATGCACTCAGTATCAGGTCTTGGGATAAGAACTCTTCTATCTACATAAAACTGTAGAGACATGAATTCCTTTTTGTTCAGTATATAGGCAATCGGTTCTCTCCTCTTTCTTCGCTTTATCATTAAGAAATATCTTTCCTTTTCCCTCTGATTCATTGGTCTGTCGTAGTTTATGTATAGTTGTATGCGTGATAATCCCAGGACCTCTGAAAGAAGTATCTCCGAATCAAGCCTGAAAGACTCTATTCCGGCCCCTTTGAGCTCTGATGAACCCCACATCAAGGCAGAAAGAACTGTTCCCTTTTCCAATCTATGAGTCATTGATTACCCTTTTTTAGGGCCTCTGCCTGATAATATGTTCTAAGTGCAACGACAAGTTCTTCTATCTCTCCATCCAAAATAGAGTCCAATTTATGAGATGTATAGCCGATTCGATGATCGGTGACTCTGTTTTGAGGGAAATTATAAGTTCTGATCTTTTCTGCTCTCTCCCCACTTCCAACTTGACTTCTTCTTGCATTTGCAATCTCTCTCTCTTGAGCCTCGCGTTCCATCTCAAGAAGTCTCGCACGTAGTATTTTTAATGCCCTTGCCTTATTTTTTTGCTGTGATCTCTCATCCTGACAGCTAACCACAATTCCAGTTGGTTTGTGTACGATTCTTACCGCAGAATCTGTGGTATTGACTCCTTGTCCACCCGGACCTGATGCCCTACATACCTCGACTTCAATATCTTTTTCGTCTATTTTGATATCAATCTCATCGGCTTCCGGCAGTACAGCCACAGTTGCTGTTGAAGTATGTATCCTCCCCGAGGCTTCAGTAATAGGAACCCGCTGAACTCTATGAACACCGCTTTCGTATTTTAAACTAGAATATACATTTTCACCCGAGATCATCGCAATAACCTCTTTAATTCCCCTAAGACCTGTAGTGTTCATAGAGAGGATTTCTACCTTCCAATTCTTAGAATCCGCATACCTTGTATACATCCTAAAAAGGTCACTAGCAAATAGCGATGCCTCCTCTCCTCCTGTCCCTGCCCTGATCTCGAGTATTACGTTCTTTTCATCATTTGGATCCTTAGGTAGAAGAAGAACCTTTATCTCATCTTTTAATCTCTCTATGTCAGCCGCGAGTAGATCGATCTCTTGTTTTGCCAATTCTTTTATCTCGGGTTCTGAAGAAGATAACATCTCCTTGGCATCTTCTAATTCTTTTTCTTTGCTTTTTAAAAGGCGAAACTTTTCGATTATTGGTTCAAGCTGAGCCCTTTCCTTTGCTACCTTTTCATATTCTTGCCTATTTTCCATCAATTGAGTATCTATAAGTCTTTGAGAGAGCTCCTCAAATCTTTTCTCAATCTCTAAAAGCTTCTCATACATATCTAAAGACCTCTTCTAAATGGACAAAGATTATAGTTTTTGGGATTTCAGCTAATGATCTACAGCATCGGTCTGAAGAATAAGATATCTACTTTTAAAATCCTCAAGGCTGTCAAATGTCATTATCCTGGCATGATCCTGAGGGTTCTCCTCCTCCTTAAGAACAGCTAATATTGAGATTATGGCCACCTCCAGCATATCTTCCGTGGGAGGTCTTGTAGTTATTCGTTGAAGAAGAAGACCAGGGTAAATTAGCATTTTAAGAATGATGTTGCCCTGATACTTTGACGAAAATTTCAAAAACTCGTATGATATGCCGGCGATGGGTAACAAAAGTATAATTTTTATTAGTACCATAATTGCATTGTTTAACCACTTGTTTGTGAAGATCTTGGGGACAAAAGGGAAGATCACTGCAAATACAAAGATTGAGACCAATATAACTATAAGTAAAAATGATGTGCCACACCTTGGATGGTAGGTAATATACTTCCTGACGTTCTCTATTGTAAGATCTTCACCATTCTCATAGGCAAATATGGATTTATGTTCGGCTCCATGGTACATAAACACTCTCTTTATGTCCTTCATTTGTGAAATGAGGTATATATATAATAAGAAAATGCCTACTTTGATAATTCCATCTACTATATGAAACATGACGCTTGATACATCAAGCTCGTTTCCAGCTATGTTTGAAAAGAAAATCGTGAGGTAGTGAGGTAAAACCACAAAAAGAAATAATCCTATCCCAAATGCTATAATCATAGTAAGTATAATTGCCATATCGGACTGTTTTTTATCTTTGTTCTCCTCAGGCATGTTCACCTTGGCTGAGAAATTAAGCGCCGATATTCCATTAAATAGTGTCTCTAATAAAACAACAGAACCCCTCATAAAAGGGAGCCTCAAGAACCTCAACTTCTCCCATATTGATACCCATTTTCTTATGGATAACTCAATCCTATTATCAGGTCTCCTGACAGCAATAGCAAAAGCCCTTGGACTCCTCATCATTACACCCTCAATAACGGCCTGTCCTCCAACATTTATCTTATTCATACATTATCACCTCACAAAGTTTGATTCTGCCTTTTTGACTATCTCTTCTATCTCCTTGTCATCCTCATACATAGAGTCCATTGAGACCATCCTATTAAAATAATAGGCTGTGGCTGGATTTATTTCAGCATTTTTCTTAAGTTCTACAATCTGCTCTTTTAGCATCCTTATCTTAAATAGCGTGTTAGAGTCGTTTTTAAAAAACTCCTCTGGATCATTCTCCCCCGCAGGTTTAATTATACTCAACAATTCTCTCTCGAGTTTTGCAATTGTCTTTTTGTTTTCAACTATGCGAGTGGCGTCCTTCATCATCCTTATATTCAGTGAACCGACAAAACCTATATGCCCGACAGCCTGTCCCCGGCGGTAACCATAAACTACGATTACATCTCCGTCTCTTCTTGGAGAACTCATCCATCCACCATCATGTGAGCCAATAAGTAGGCTCAATCCCGAATCTGGTATCTCAGCTAAAAGTTTTATGTCCTCATTGTATCCCAGGTGTGAAAGTAAGACGTTGAAGTCACACCTTGACTTTTTAAATTCGTTTAAAAGGTCTCTTGCGACAGCCACAGGGTCTAATATCTCATACACTTCGCTCTTATATAACTCGGGTGAGATTAGACCAAAGACACATATCTTATAACCATACCGTTTATCAACAAAGTATCTGTCAAAAACAGTGTCTTTTGCCCCTTTCTTTGTGAGATTGGACAAGACAACCCTAAATTTCTGTTTTGCTAATCTATCTCTTAAATAATCCACCCCAGCTAAAAGGTCAACTTCACCTGGGACAAACACATCCAATCCCATTCTGTTAAAGATACTAATATACATATCTACCTTGGGGATTTCTGATTTTATCTGCTCATTATTAATACCGGGTTTAAAAAATGTGTCTCCAATCTCAAAATAGTAGACACCTCTGTGATACCTGCGAACCTCCTTAATAAAGGAGAACTTCCTTGCAATACCGCCTACAGGATGACCCGGACATCCACAATGCGAAGTCTCTCCCCAAATATCAGAAGAATAAACTATGTTAATTTCCTTACTTTTACTACACCCGATCAATAACAAACAAAGCACAATGAGAACACTAATTCTCATTATAATCCTCACGAGGATATTGAATATTAAACTCTAATACCAAAATAATCTTATTTCAAGACAAAAAAGGATGGTCAAAACTCAAACTAGACCTGTTGTAGTGTAAAAACTATGTGCTATAATTTTTAGAAATGGTTTCGCAGAGATTTGAAAATAATTAATTATTGTGATATAAGTTGGAGGTATGCTCCCTTTCAGGAAGATTCTTTTACTAACGTTAGGTTTATTATTATTTATACTAATCGCCGTCTTCAATCCCGAATCAAGGGCAAAGAGGCTTGTTGATAGAGGACTCAGAGAGGCAAAGAGTAACAATCTCCATCTTGCAGGGAAGATATTCCAGAGAGCAGCCCAGATATGCCCCGAGTGCTATTTGGCAAGATTTAATCTTGGCAATGTATTTTTAGCCACTACATACTATCATGAGGCACTCAACGAGTTTTATGCTGCCGCGTCGATCAAACCCAAGGATCCACTATCCCTGTACGAAATTGCGAGGGTGCATGCGATCCTTGACCATAAGGAGACTGCCTTGTTTTATCTTGAACAGTCTATCTTAAATGGGTTTTCTGATATTAGGAGACTAAACAGTGATCCGGATTTATCAGGACTCCACAGTGATGAAAGGTTTAAGAGACTCATAAAGATTTGGGAGAGCATAAATGCAGAAAAGGCACACCAATAGAGTTATAATCTTAATCATAACTACCATTCTCTTACTAAATTGTGGCGATGAGGGAAAAAAAGAGGAATTAGATGCCATATCTAACGATGTTGTCTTCAAAGACCTGTTGAGCTTAGATACCCGTGAAGAAGGGGATTTTGAGGAAATCAGTGACATAACTTATGAGGGAGGTTTCGAGGAGGATATATCCATACTAGATACAGTAACAGATGAATTAGATGTCAAGACTTCAACCGATGTATATTTAGAAGACACATCTTTACAAGATGAAGGATATATGGATGTCGGTGAGGTAATAGATGCGAATGAAGATGTAAACAATATGGGAGATATAATAACTGATACTGGGGATGTAAATTATGAGGCAAGAGCCGTCTGGGTAACGCGATGGGACTTTGACAAAAGCAAGGCTACAGGTCCCCAATCGATTGCAACCATTATGAAAAACATAGCTGAAGCAAACTTCAATATGGTCTATTTTCAGGTGAGGGGGCGTGCAGATGCATACTATAGATCTAGCTACGAACCCTGGGCACAAGAATTCACAGGGACACTCGGCGTCGATCCTGGCTGGGATCCACTTAAAGTAGCCATAGAAGAAGCACACAAAAATGGATTAGAGATACACGCGTGGATAAATACATTTACAATGTGGAGTGGTACTACTCCTCCATCTGAAAGCCTTCCAAGGCACATCTATCTGTCTCATCCAGAGTGGTTAGTAGTAGATTCGAATGGCAATAGAATGGCACTTAATAGCTCTTATGTATTTGCTACACCAGGGAATCCTGCTGTATGGGACCACATAATAAATGTTGTCTCGGAGATAGCTCTTAGGTACAATGTAGATGGAATACATTTCGACTACATTAGATATCCGGGTCCAAATTATTCATATGATCCTGTCTCAAACACAAGATTCAATGAGGCAAAATCAAAAGACAGTTCACTTACGAGAGAGGATTGGCAAAGATCTCAAGTAACAGAATTTTTGAGCAGAGCTTATGAGAGTATAATATCAATAAAACCCATGCTGAAGGTTACAGCGGCTGTGTGGGGTATTTATAGAAACAAATGGGGATGGACAAATGTGTCGCAGGGATATTCAGATTACTATCAGGATTCACAAAACTGGATGAAGCTTGGCATCATAGATGCCATATCCCCGATGATTTATTGGCCGATGACGAATCCCCCTGGGCAGAGGGCAGATTATGCCACCTTGGCTTCTGATTTTATGTCAAATTCACACAATAGATTTCTTTTTGCAGGTCTCCATGTTTATCCGAGGAATGAGACTGATACCCTTACATTCTCGGAGATGGTTCAAGAGATAGAATACCTACGGAAGATTGGGGCACAAGGGATGGCAATATACAACTATGCACTTCTAAGACAGCATAATTACTTTGACGAACTTAGAAACGGTCCTTTTAAAGAAAAGGCTTATATACCTCCAATGGGGTGGAAATAGTTATTCTTCCGCCAATGGTGATCTAGATAGACCACAAGCACTATACTCACCTTTCTTAAGTGCTTCACAATTACAAGTCTTGAGTAGTTCTTCACACCTCTTCTCATCACCTTCAGATATTGACACAGGATTATTTCTTACAAACGTATTTTTACATGTGTTTCTTCTGTTTGCCGTCGGTTCACAATCACAAATCCGATTTGCAAGATCAAGACATGGCTCACTACAATTGAGTATAAAAACCAAAATAACAAAGATTAGGACTCGCTCAAATATCATGCGATCGATTTCTTTACATACATTTTGATTTTTTACAATAAAAATCTTAATTAGTGTGGTTACTATTTTAAAATGTCACAGGATATTACTAATTTGAAATGTCACTTTTTGTCAGGTCTCTGAATCTTTTCAACAAAACTGGCAAGAAAGATGGATAAGGAAAATACCGTTAGATTCTGTAGAAGGATTTATCAAATACTTCCATTTAACGGGATAGGGAGTTTCTGGGGGAGGTGAGTAGAGATATGCGAACTTTTGGATGGGAGAATAGGGATTTTATGGGAAGGTAAAGAATTATCATACTCTTAGAAGACAGAGGCAAAGAATAATTTTGAGGCAGAAACAAAAGAATTTTTAGTATTTAGGATTGATGAAGTTGGGGAGAAAAAAGGGCGAAAGAGTAGTACAAACCAGCATTAAATTACCCACGGAGAAAAGGTATGAGGTATGTGTCATTTTAAATTTGGTAAAAATATGTGACTTGACTTTAGGAATGACATCTCCGAGGATGGAAAGCCAAAAGACAGGCTAATTTTATTTTGTAGTAAACCCGTTAGCTTTATTATTAATGGCTTTTCTAAAGTAGGGTTCTCTTTCTTTTTTCATAAAGGGCATTAAGAAGTAAAGTGGGGATAAACCTTAGAATGGGATACACATACCATCTTTGCAAGTCTCATTACATTTGCAATCTTTATTGCTTTTACAGCTTATCGGTAGTATATCTCCGGAGATACAATTATTATTTATGCAATATGGAGCATCAATAGGACAGTCACAGGGGTCATTACATCCGGTAACGCAATAGCCAACTATACCTGAAATGTTACAATATTGCCCACAGAGGCAATCGGTATCCTTTGTACATTTATAAGTAACATATTGTTCGCAAGTTCCACTTGGGCATATCATCTCTTCTGGACAGTCACAGGAGTATTGACATTTTATTGGTTCTCCAACGATGCACAACCCGTTTGTACAGATATGTTTACAGGGACAATCAAGATTGCTCTTGCATTCTAAACCACTATTGTAAGTCTCACAGATACCGTTTTTACAGATCTCGTTTGATTTGCAATCACATGAAGATTTACACTGGGTTTTAGATACACAATAGCCTTTTTCACAAAATAACCCACAAGGGCATTCTGAATCATTTTTACAAGTAGTTACAGGGTCGGTACATACCTCGTTGATACATACCTGTCTTAGGGGATTTTTACATTCACATGAGTTGTTACAGAATTCATTAGACTTGACACATTCGCCATAAATACATCTATAACCGCAGGGACAGTTCCTATCGTCATCTTTGCAATCAAATATGAGTTCTGAGAGACAAACACCACCAGAGCAGATAGGGGCATAGGGAGGACAGTCGCAGTTGTCAAGGCATCCTTTTTGGCAAGTGTCGACCCCCAAATGACTCTTTACACAATATGAATTACATGGACATGGCTCATTGGAACAATTATTATTCAATTTTTCTCTACAAACATTGTTTACACATATGTAACCCTCCTTGCAGTCACAGCTATTTCTACATTGGGTCATTCCACTTTTACACAATCCATTGAGGCAATAGTAGCCGCAGGGACACAGATTGTCGTTAGTGCAGTGCAATATGGGTGAGTTCTCACACTTACCATTTATACAGAGCGGTTTGTCCTCTGGACAATCGCATGAATCAGTGCATGGGAATCCACATCTTGCCCCAGGGTTTTCGAGGCAAAACCAATCAGGCGCACACTTGTCCCATTTGATTAGACCGCCACAATCAGAATACCAACCCTCTCCTTTAGTACCAAGAGCTCCACAATATACATTGCACTTTGCGCAGTCTGCCCATCTGATAAGTTGCCCTTTGCAATCATACCAACCTTCACTATCTGTCCCAATCTTGTCACAGTGAGGTTTACATCCTGTGTTCTCACAAACACAGTAGTCGATCAGATCTCCATTATCGCATTTGTATTGTTTTTTATCCCCTAGTTTGCAGTATGGTGAGCCCACATCTTCAATGATATCGCCTCCGCCATCTACGCCCGTGTCTACAAACCCGCTGTCTTGCACCACATCTTCGTAGATATCCTGCGTAGAAACATCTCTATCTGAAATGTCTTTCCATTCAATATCCTGGATGCTGTCTGGTAAGATATCTTGTGTAACTCCCTCGTCTGTAGTCACAGCATCGCTAACTCCCTCGTCGATTGTAATTTCATCCTTTACATCTTGCAACCCATCTGCACCATTGGTATCAGAAATGCCGTCTTTTGTCTCGTCTTCTAAATCGCCTAATTGGGCAACATCATTTAGTGTAACGTCCTTTAAACCAAAATCTTTCTCTGACTCACTTACGGAGCTCCCACAGGCGCTTATAAATATTATAAACACAATAATAAAAAATCTAAGTTGCATTTTTTACCTCCTTTATGTGCAATTTAAATTTTAACAGGTAGTTTACACTTTTGCAACTATAAATTGATAAGTGTGTTGTTGTAAAGCAGAGATGTTATAGTATTCCCTCGAGCAGAAATGTTAACATTCAAGGTATAGGTATAAGTGAGAAATAGGGAATTCACTACAAGGATAGTGGAGAAAATCTTCTTATTTAAACAATCAGGAGGCAAATGCCTATGGTTGAGCTATATTGGCAGTGAGTCCACTGACATTTTGCTTTGTTATGGTACGTACACACTACTTATGATTGAATCTTGCATTTGAGGTATTGGCAATAAACTGCGCGAGTGAGTTTTGGCTTAAAAGTATGGGAATAAAGATATGGTTTGATATGAGATGTTGTTCAAGAAGAGGTGAATATTGAAATTAGGAGGTTGGAATTGAGAGTAAAGGCGTGGAGAGGGATTTTAAATCTTCGAAACAAGTCAGGCAGAAGTTTAGTATCATAATGCCAAATGTCATACTATGATTTGACAGATGTTATGTTATTAGTTCTTAACCGATGGGAAACTAGAGATGTAATAATAGTTAGTGTATCCATTGCGCAGTACCAAATATCCAAAAATTGCCCTTGTGGTCAGACCTAGGTTGTTCTAAGTTAGAGCGAATGATTGAATGAATTGATACCCGTAAAAAGTGAAGTCCCAGCCCTTTGTTCTCTATTTTTTGTGTATAAAAGAGATTAGTATGCTAAGAAGAACAAGGCTCATAATTATTTCGATAAGCTATTCTGGGCAGAATTGAGGCAAAGAGCCCATAACCGTCTGGCATGTGGTTGTTTTGTAGCTGTTTTGCAGTAAAAGATGTGTTTATAAGTAAAAAAATAAAATGAAAGAGGTGAGATTAGGTCTCACTTTTCTACTATTAATTCACTTCTCTTGGTTGTCCTATATTTAGGAGACTTGTATGCATTTTCCCATACATTTGGTTATTGTGAATTATAGTTTATCCAAGGGCAATATCCAGTATCATCATTATTGTGAACCCAACAATGGTGCCTATGGTTGCGATATCTGAATTCCCTTTTACTTGTGATTCTGGGATGAGCTCCTCGACAACTACATATATCATTGCTCCAGCTGCAAAAGAGAGTGCATATGGGAGAATCGGTTCTATCAGCGAGACTGCCATTGCTCCTATTAAAGCGGATATCGGTTCAACGATTCCTGATAATTGTCCATAAAAGAAACTCTTTGTTCTCGAAAACCCCTCTGTCCTCAGGGGTAGAGATATCGCAAGCCCTTCCGGGATGTTTTGAATTCCTATCCCTAAAGTAAGAGAGACGGCAGCCATGATTGATACAGTGCTTTCCTCAGAAGTAAGTGAGCCAAAGGCTACACCTATTGAAAGACCCTCCGGGATGTTATGTATGGTGACTGCTAACACGAAAAGTGTGGTCTTCTCGAAGCTTGTTTTTATTCCCTCTTTCTCGCTCTCGGCAAGCCCTATGTGTAGGTGGGGTAGAAACATATCTACTATTCTCAAAAATGCCGCACCTAATAAGAATCCGATCGCAGGTGGAAGCCACTTTACATAGCCTGATTTCTCTGAAAGTTCAATAGACGGAGATAACAGTGACCAAAAGCTAGCGGCGATCATTATTCCCGCTGCTAGACCCAGCATTAGATCAAGGAGCCTTTCATTGACTCTTTTAATAAAAAATACCCCACTTGCTCCTATGGTGGTAAGTAGGTATGTAAAGAGCCCTCCCAATAGAGCTAGCAATATGGATGAATATTGACTTAGAATTATCTCCATATAATGAACCTCAAAATTAAACAATAACCAACAAGTGCGAGAAGATACTTATTAAAAATAAAGGTAATTTTCAATATAATAATTTAAAAATCCTGCAGGACGGATTAATATGTAGTTGATCTTATATTATAGTATATGCGAGGTGTAGAGGAGTATATATCTAGTATCAAATTACAAGTTCTCTTACTTTGTTTAAAAGTATGTCTATACCCTCTCCTGTAAGTGCGGAGATGAATATCCCGTCGGAACGTTTTATCCTAATACTTTCGTTTAGCTTATCGATCTTGTTAAAGATGAGAAGTCTTGGGATGTGGTCAAATCCAAGTTCTGTTAAAATCTCCTCAGTAGCCTCAATGTGATTATGCACATCTTCGCTTGAGGCATCCACAACATTTAGTATGAGATCAGCATAACCGATCTCTTCAAATGTTGCCATAAATGCACTTTTTAGTTCTTCGGGTAGATTTTTAATGAAACCTACTGTGTCAGAGAATAAGACAACAAATCCGTCGGGGAAGGTATATCTCCTCGTGGTTGGATCTAATGTGGCAAAAAGTTTATCTTCTACATATACATTGCTCTTAGTTATATAATTTAGAAGGGTGGATTTCCCAGCATTAGTATACCCTACTATGGCTATTCTTGGTATGCCTGATATCTTTCTCTTCTCTCTCAAGAAATCTCTCCTTCTCTTTAAATCCTCAATCCTGTGATTTAATAAAGATATCTTTTCTTTAATTCTTCTTCTCATAACTTCTAACTTCGTTTCCCCGGGACCCTTTGTTTTGAAACCACCTACAAGTCTTGAGAGTCCAGCATCTTTTTCGTTTAACCTTGGGAGTTGATATTTAAGGTATGCAAGCTCTACCTGAATTTTACCCTCGTTCGATTTGGCCCTCTTAGCAAATATGTCGAGTATGATTTGATTTCTGTCTAGTATTAAGAGCCCTGTTTCATCTTCAATGTTCCTCTTCTGCAATGGAGAGAGTGTATTAAAGAAGACAATCCTATCGCAATCATAGATCTCGCAGAGTTCTTTAATTTCTGATAGTTTCCCCTTACCTATTATATATGCTGAGTCAGGCAGTCTCTTTTGCCAAATAGATTTTATCACGCCTATGTTAAGTGTCCCAAGCAGGCTGATTAGTTCATCCATGTAGAACTTTATATCAGTGTCTGATTCTATCCCACAACCCACAACAATAGCTTTTGTTTCACCATAGGAGGGTGATGTCTGACTTTTATATCTTTCTACTTCTTCCTCAAAAGACTCGATCATACTACTGAAATTGCTATTTGGATTATTCCTGTCAATCTCAATAAATCTAATTGGCTCATTTGAGGTTGGTGGTGTTCTAACGATAGCTATGGTCTTGTTGGATCTTTCTCCAACTGTTATTACGACGAGGCAATCAAGTCTGAGCTTTTTTAATAGGAGTATATCCTTTTCAGAGATATTTTCAAAGAAAGAGGTCCTTATGATTCTCCTTTTTGAATAAAAACTTTTAAGAGGAGCTAAATCTGGTGGTAGATTTGAGATCCAATCCTCTTTTCTTTTCCCTATGAATATGTCTATGACTCTACCATCTCGTGAAAGAAGTATGGCGATCTCTCTATTTGTTTTGAGTGAGATGTCTCGCAATTCATCTGCTAGCTGTCTGTTTATGAATTCGTCCCTATTTATTCGCCTTTTAAAAAGTCGCTCTATCTCTTTGCGGTGTGAAGGTTTTAGGATAGATATATCTTTGAGTCTTGCGATATCCCTACCTCAGAATCTAAGACTAGCCCTTGCTAAGATATTGTAAGAGCCACCATCAAGTGGCCTTAGTATTCCTGTAGTCTGCTCATTTAGTAGTAAGACCTTAAACACTGACTCAATTCCAACGGATACATCCATGGGAAAACCTCTAAACAAATACTCAAGTCTTAGGCTCACATCCGGTCCATGCCCATAGGCAACTTCCTCAGACCCTATATAATATGTGTTGTCAATATATGTATCCCTCTCCATCCAGTATGCATTATATCCTATCTTAATGGATGGGTCAAATCCTCCTTTGAATAAGGATTCCTTTATGAGGTGATATACGAATCCCATTCCTGCTCCATACAATCCAAAAGTCTGCTTCTGATTATCATATAAATAACCGTATATTCCTCCTCCCCAAAAGTTGAATGAGAGCTCAAATTGAGAAAATAGAAATGAGAATTCAAAGAAGGCAGATATGTCCCCTTGTAAACTGTTATAGAGTAGGTCTTTTGAATTGTTTCTTGAGTCACGAATCTGTCCTGTCAATCCGTGTCCACCGAGTCCAAACGCAACCGAAAAGACTCTTGGTGGTGGCATAAGTGGTTTTAATGGAATGGTCTTTGGTGGCGGGGGTAGTTCTCTAGAGTAATAGATCTCCTTTGTGAAAGCTGGAGGTGGTAAATCTACCCAGGGTTTTACTAAAAATAGCGTATTGAGCAACGTCTTGGCTGCCTTAGATTCCGGCTGATCTGGTCTAATTGAATTTAGCACTTTGTGAGAATATTCTCTGTATCCTGCGAACTTATATATAAAGGCATAAAGTATCCTAAGACTTGCCAAATCGGGTTTATTTGTTATGAGCCTACCTAAACCGTCAACCCTCTGGGCAAGGAGCTTATAGTCCTTTAGGTAATTTTTAATCTCCTCCATCTCCTTTTCTACATCAACGAGGTGTGTTAATCCTTCAACCATATTTGTTGATGCCTCTTCAAAATTGCCAAGCATGAATAATGCAAATCCGTGCATTATAGATACCTTGGGATAGTTTGGCATCATCCTTTTTGCCTCAGAGAGCATTTCCACAGCCTTATCTGTTCTGCCAATAGAGAGTTCAGACAGACCGTTGGCAATAATCGCATCAATATTTGGAGGTTGTGGAGGTTGGAGCTGGGAAATATTTGGAGGATTCTGGGCGTAAGCCATTAGGGTAGAAAAGATGTTAAAAAGGATTACTAAAAAGATGATTGATCTCATATTTCACCTCACGTTGAAAAAATACTAACAGATAAAGTGGGATTTTTCAAGTCATGAGTGAGTATAGTTTAGTATCGTATTGTTATTCCTGTTTGGAGGTAGTATATGGGCTCTGTAACAGAGACCTCATTGCCTTTTGTGTCTTTGTAATCTGTTTTATTTATGGAGTTGATGGCTGCTGCACCGGCTTTTCCAGGTATTAGAACCCCCATTAGTATTTGAGTAGAGAGCTTGGAATCAAAGAAGAGTGCCTCGGCGATAATATTATTTTCCCATGCCACAAACGAAGAACCAAGTGAGTTATCCTCGTTTGCCGTCATTAATATACATGATATCGGGCCAATTCTGAGCCAGTTATTATTAATGTAGTAAACCCCTATATCTAGACCTATTAGTCCTGCCTTCATCTCATAAAACACCCCATCAGGTGCCCCTATTTTCTTGTCTATATTGTCCCCAATAGGTCTGGTATCGTTTTCGCTTAATATAACTGATGGGCCTATCCGTCGAGAACCGAATAAAAACGCCCCTGAATCATTGCCTTCGTATTTATCGTCAGCGGACATATAAGAGAAGACTCCCTCTACTTTTAATGTGTTTTCATATATATATGCAAGATTTGCAATAAAACTATATGCTGATATGCCCGTATTTTTTAGGTCGACACCACCTTTTTGTCTATATCCGCGCAGATAAGCAGATGATAAAGAGATTTCTAAATCATCTATCTTGTATCCAATCCCTCCCTCCAGTGCGGTTATTTGTCTTCTCCTGTCAATCAGGTGTAAATCATCTACAAAATATATCCCGGTCTTAAGCTTGAGCTCCTCTAATAAATTGTAGTATCCGTCTAAACCGATAACAAATACATCAGTCATAAAACTTGAGGATGTAAGATCCCAACCTTTATATGTCTGATCAGGGAACTGACCTCCCAACAAGTAAATTCCATACTCCTCTTCTTGATAACCGAGTCTGAGGGCGCCAATCCAGTGATTAATAAATAGCGTGGATATATCAACTACCCTCTGAAAACCTGCTTTTAGAACCAGACCATTTGAATTGACCTCACCATAAATCTCCCTCTGTTTTATACCTAATGCATTTGAAGAGTTCCTATCATTTAGGCTGATTTCTGGATTACTTCTGCTCCATAGATCAAGTCCTATCTCTGCCTCCCAGTAGAGTTTTATATAGTCGTTGGCATGGAGAGTTAGCATCGGTTTTAAAAATGTGCCTAAAAATCCCATCTCCTGGCCATATTTGTTATAAAAAGGTTCTGTCCTGTCAAAATCTGTATCGTTTCTCAAGGCAAGCATATTTAGTAGCTCCGCGCTCAAAGATACCTTTTTGTTGTGTGTATCATCATCGGCAAGCGCGGCTCTAACCATAAATATAAGCAGAAATAAGGTCGTTGTTTTCCTCATGATAATTCTCCTTGGTACTTAGTTTCTTTTTCCTACCATTAGTTTGCCATCTTTATAAAAGTACGTCCAGTCTACATATTCCCTCTTCTCCTGAAGGGGTCTTATTGTGATTTCATGTTTTATACCTGGCTCGTCAGCTGTGGGATACCAGAAGAAGGTAGAGCTTTCTTTGTCAAACATACCCCATCCATCAGACAGCCATATATAAAATCCATCTTTGTATTGGACTGAAGGTATGAATATCTCAGTTGGCATATCTGACTCTTTGCTCTCCATAGCCATATAAAACTCACGCCAAGGGTCGGGTATCCCTTTTGAGGAGTCGTAATAGTGGTAATCAGAGTAGAAGTGCATTTTGAGAGGTTTACCCGATAGGAATTTGGGATATGGTCTTGAGAAAGCCAACTCTGCCCTGGGCCTCCCATTGGGGTCTATTATTGAAAAATCCTCATAGTTCCACAGATCTCCTTTCTCGTAAGTGTTGTCCGCTGAGAAACACCATAGCATCCGCCCTATGAAGAGTGATTCGAATGCCTCATAATAGTTATCAAGTATCTCCGCTGAGATTCTGTAGTTCGAGTTTTTAGAGTTTTCTATACCGTTGTAGTTAAAATAGGTTCCAAACTCCCCAAAGACCGTAGGCATTAATCCAAATGTGCTTTTTACAGCCTCTACTTTTTCTTTTATGTAAGGAGTAAAATCTTGAACGCGCCACTCCTCGACAGTGAATTCCCTTGGCGGTGAATTTATCCCTAAGAATGGATATATATCAGGATACCAATGAGGGGTAAATACTACCTGCTTAAGCTCCTCTGGTTTATAGAGGTTTACTGTACCAATGGTTTCTCCTAGTAGTGAATCTAATGCCCCACCGCCCTCTTCAAGCCATATAATGGCATCAGGATCCACCTTTTGAATGGCTGTGCCTATCTTTCTATATAGGTCTACCAGGTAGATGACGAAATTCACGTTGAGATCTAGTACAGCAAACATGTCTATGTCGTCTGCAGAATATTGTTTTCTGAGCATCTTCTTGTATTCATCCTTCTCTCTTTCAATCTCCTCTTTGTGTGTATCAATGTAAAATCTTGTTTCCAAAAAAGATGTCTTCTCATCTTCTGTCATATCCTTTGTTTTGTCTTTATATTTTTCCTCATTTTGGGATAACCAGTTCTGATATTCTGATTGGTGTTCATTGGCGTATTTGTAGATATCAGACTTGTGGGCATTGGCATATCTATCCTCAAAGTAAGAATCTGTTGGGAACAGAGGTAGAATATTTAGAAGGAAGATAAGGCGGTACAGCGCCTCAGCCTTCTCCTCACCCACCATGTTAGAGAGGAATTCTTTTACTGACTGGGGATTAAACTCTGAAGAGAAGTATGCAGACATAAGTGTGAGCATTAGAAAACCACCGGGGGGTTCATTGATAAGGTCATATCCGATTATATTTGGGAGGTCTTTTACTGCCTCGACTACTTTTATCCACGAGTTTATGTAACCTGTCTGTAGATAGTCTTTTACATTCATCTTAATCATCCTCTTCCCACTTGGGTCAGATAGGTCGGGGTATTCATACTCGTATTTAGGAAAGACCTTATCCCCTGCAAAAAAGGCTGCATAGCATCTGTTAATATCATAGCTAAAAAGGGTATTATTCCACCAATTTGTAAAGGGGAATACATCAGTAGTCTCCGTAATATCAAATGGGATTAATGGTTCTTTGAGATTGTTCTGCATTTTTAATATCATATCTCTTAACCACTTCGATAGGTCTCTTTCTTCTTGTGTTGGGGCAGGCCCAAATATGTCTAGACCGCCTAAGAGAGAATCAATATTATTAATGATTTGATCTCTCATAAACGCATCACCTAAGTTCCCCAGCAGCTTAAATACACCCCACTTTTTTGAGTCTAACTTTTTTTCAGGTAGGCATGCCTTAACTGCCCACATAGGTGCCCCATCGCCCATAGTTCTAGAATCAAATTTTACCCTTCCTCTGTCAAGCTCTGCTTCATCTGGGAAGACAGAGGCAAGCATATATTCAAATGAGCCCACCTCTCCAAAAGAGGGATTTCTATTGAAATTGACAAATAGTATTCTTGAGAAGAGATTCTCGTGAAAATTCACAAGTACGTATATGTTATATTCATTGGCTTTCTTTACGATTTCTCTTATGTAATTTAAGAATTCATAGTCAAATTTTCCCGGTCCTTCATGTTCGACTGCCTCCCAGTTGATAACTAATCGAATAGAGTTGAAACCTAGATCCCTTAACATTGAAAACCATTTGTCTGCGTCTGAAAGTGGAAATGGTCTTCCAACAAAAGTCACAGGTTGTCCCCTCGGATCGGCTGAAGGGATTGGTCTAACTGGTAACTTATTTGTTCCACCCACATTAATACCATTAAAGTATACGTACCTGTTGTAAGCATCTCTGAAGTATGTCCTGTCTACTCTAGGCCGTGAGAGTTTCTTTATAGGCTGCCTTTCCGAGTCTAGGCAGGAAGAGATCACAATAGACAGGACGGTGTAAATAAGTATCTTTCTCATTGCCTTACCCCTTTTACTTTTGAAATGACTTCAAGATATCCAGCATCCTTTGATTAGGTTCCAATACCAGATTCTTGTAATCCTCAAATTTCTGTTTTATCTCTTCTTTTGAATCAAGGTATATATCAGGGCGCCTGAATTCAGACCTTAATACTGATCTTACGCCCCACATAGAAGAGTGGTTAAAGAGTATCTTTGCCTCAGGACTATCTATCCTTTTATACGTCCATAGCGACCAATGGTATTGTTTCTTTTCATACCAGTTTAAAAGTTCTGAGAGGGCAGCATATGCCCACTCAACATCTTTAATAACAGAGAAGCTGCCTATAAAAAATGGGACATTATACCTTCTTTGAGCCTCTGTATAAACTTTATCGTAAAGGCCTATGATCATTTTATAAGCCTCAAGAGATGTTGCGTCAAATTCAAATATGTGGGTTGAATAGACTACATTACTCCAGTTGTATTTTTCAGGCATAGGCAGACTTCCCATCCCCCTAAATCCGTCGTGTATTACAAGTAAGTGGTCGTCTCCATTTTCTCTAATGCCTTTGACAATCTTGTCGTATACAATATCTCTCGCATCAGAGCTTGGTGCATCAAACGGTTCTGCCAGGAGAGAGTACATGGCAACAATATCCCTATTTTTGTATCTACTTGAGATATATTTCCATAGCTCAACAGTTAACTTTTGCATCTTTTCGTTTTCGTAGAGTTTGCCCTTGAAATCTGAGTAGTCATTGTGTCCTCCTGGAGATTCTTGAAGGTCAATTATGGCATACACTCCGTATTTTTCACACCAGTTTAATAACTCATCTATGGCTTTGAAGACGGGTTCATTGTAAGTCAGTTTTTCAGGTAGTTCGGTATCTTCATCAGTCGTGAGAGTTCTATACCCTATAGGGATCCTTATGAGGTTAAATCCTTGTTCCGAGATCCATTTGATATCCGATTCCGTAATCCAAGATTTAATGAAACTTAGTATGAGTTCATCTCTGGTTTCGAGTCCAAACCTCTTGGCCAATAGTCTTCTCAGTTTATAATCAGAATCGTCACATATTGAAGGATACTTTTTTAGTTCATTTATAAACTCATTTGCGTCTGGCTCAGGAATAAGTTTTTTGAGTTCTGTTGCAAAGTTTTCAAGCCAACCATCGCTGTTGCCTATGCAGACGTTTGGGAGTGGGTCCCCTTTTTTTGCCTCTGGTATAGATTCTTTTAAAGCCGCAATTATCTGATCTTTGTATTTGTGATTTTGGGCAAAATGATATGCCCTTGAGGAGGTGGTGTGATCTATCTGATTTACCCATGTCTCTAAGAATAGGTATCCACCTATATTAAACCCTCTTAGACGGACAGGATTCCCCTTTGTATCAACTATCCTTTTACCACTTGCCTTAAGTCTGGAAAACCTCGGAGCATTTCCTATATCATCTGTTCCAACATCCGTGATTTGGATTGGGCCGTCCCCTGTCTCTACATTAGTTAACCCTCTGTCGTCACAAGAAAAAATAAATGGAAAGGTGATTAGAAAAATAAAAACGATTCTTTTCATAAAAGCCTCCTTTAAATTGTTTGAAATATGGCATCGTATCTTTGTTAAAGTAAAAGTTTGATCAAAAAACATATGATACTGAGTATCATATTTTATGTGTTATATCAAGACAATTAGGTAATTTGAGCTTTTTACCATAGCCATTTAGTGTAAAGGGCGTATATGCATTTTCGGGGTATAGAGGATTTTCTATTGGAAACATTTATTTTCTTTAAAAAGTCCATATGAGACACAGAACTTACAAATTCTGTAATTTGGGAAAGGGTTTTTACTTTCAGATAGAAAGATTACAAAGCGAAGAGCCCGTAGAGAAATTATTGATTTTTTTGATATAATAGGTAATATTGTAGTATCCTAGCAATGCCAAGGAGGTAACTAATGTTTAAAAAGTTAATCTTTACCTTAGCCACATTACTTGTCCTAGCCCTAATTGTCTACTGTGGAGGTTCTGACAATAAAATTGACTTTGGTGATACCCAGATTCAAGATAGCATTACGCTAGTTGACACAGGTAATGATGGTAATACTAACATATGTAATACATGTAAGGCAGATCAGATATGTGCTTATGAAAAGGTCTGTGTCAGTAAACCGACGGAAGAGGCAAAGGCTACTCAAGATAGTGCAAACAATGTGTTTGTCGATCCGAACTTTAGTTGTATCTCGGATTCACCAACAAAACCACAGGGACCTGAAAAGGTTAAGATCAAGGGTTGTGTTGATGCATTTGGTATATCAGGAAACACTGTGGAGGCAAAGATTACGTTTTATAAGGAAGAGGATATACTCCAATACGGGGAATGTATAAAGGAAAAAGGGGTGGGAAGTTGTAAAATGCCAAACCCTATAGTTCCAGAGGTAGTCTCTTACCAGGATACTAATTGTGATGACTGGGGAGCATATGAGGTTGAAAACATACCTACTAATACAATGTTAGTGAGATTGGTCAGGTTAGAAGATTTTCATGATTCATACCAGTTCAATGTGTACTTCCCTGCGGATAAAGACAAAAACGGTGATGGGATCATTACAACAGATGAATACCCTGACGCAGCTGCAAATGGGGTGAGTAACTCCACATGGAATCTGATTCCAAGGACCATTGGGCTTCTTGGTATTACTAAAGGGAATGGTGTTATTGCTGGAAGAGTTAGAGATTGTGAACAATATCCTGTTATGAATGCAACGGTTGGCACCGACGGTAATCCGAAGATGCTTGTGTATTTCAATGGGGATGATGGGAAGGTTGATGATGCGGGAAAACCTAAGAGCTCAGATCCGGATCCTCAGCGCAAGGCAACAAATTCAGATGGGTTGTACTCAATTGTGGATATTAAACCTGGGAATTATAATGTGGTAGCTCTTGTTCAAAACAATAACCAAATATTGAAACTGGGGTACTACACTGTAACTGTATTCCCTGATGCTGCTACGATACTAACTTTCAGAGAGTCAAGGGCAAGATAACTAATACTGCTAAAGAATCATTTGGAATTCGCAGAAATTCTAACTCTTATTTTAATCTCTACCATGCAATACTTTTAGTCCGAACATAGTTTGTGGTAAATATCATATACGGGTTGACTTCATTAAAATAATTAATATTATTTTTGTATATTTAAGAGAGGTGTGTAAGCGTGAGTGAGAGAAAGAAAAGAGACTATTATGAGATTTTAGGCGTATCTAGAAATGCGGATATAAGGGAGATAAAGACGGCCTATAGAAAGCTCGCTTTTCAGTACCACCCTGATAGAAATCCTGGTGATAAGGAGGCGGAAGAAAAATTCAAGGAGGCCGCCGAGGCATATGAGGTGTTGTCAGATCCCCAGAAGAGAGAGTTGTATGATCGTTATGGTCATGAAGGTCTAAAGGGGACAGGTTTTCATCCGTACTCGGATATTGACGATATTTTCTCGAGCTTCTCTGATATCTTTGAAGATTTCTTTGGGTTTTCAACGGGAAGAGGTAGGAGGAGATCATCTCGTGGTGCGGATATCTCCCGCAAGATTGATATAACTTTGATGGAGGCTGCTCAGGGCATAGAGAAGGAGGTTGAGGTAGAGAGATTATCAGTCTGTTCAAATTGTAATGGTAGTGGTTCGAGACCTGGGACATATCCACAAAGTTGTCCTGTGTGTCATGGAAGAGGACAGGTTTCCACAAGGGCAGGTTTTATGGTGATCTCTACGACTTGTAATAGATGTAGAGGAAAGGGGACAGTTATAGTAGATAAGTGTGAGGTCTGCTCTGGATCTGGTACAGTTCCACAAAAGAAAACCCTGAAGGTCAAAATACCTCCCGGGGTCGATACAGGTATGCAGCTCAGACTTTCCGGAGAAGGAGAATCCGCTCCGGGTGGAGGAAGACCGGGTGATTTATATCTTGTTATTAATGTGGTGCCAGAAGAAGGAATGGAAAGAGACGGAGAGGATATACATTCAGAGGTAAAAATTTCTTATATAGAGGCAATACTTGGGACTAGTGTTAGGATTAAAACTATCTGGGGGGAGAGAGATTTGGAAATTAGACCAGGGACACAACCGCAGGATGTTATTAAAATCCCTGAGGGAGGTATGCCTAGATTGAATGGATATGGTCGGGGGGATCATATAGTTCATATAAAGGTGGAGATTCCTAAGAAGATATCTTCTGAAGAAGAGAGACTGTTAAAAGAGCTTGCGGAGATATCCAATATCAAGACGACTAAAAAATCTAAGGGCTTCTTCAGAAGATGAGTCTGTTTAGATTCAAATTTGACCTAGAATCAGAGATATCAAGAAAATCATTGTTGTATAATGTAAACTGGTTTATCTCACTGAGGTGGCTTGCTGTAATCTCCATATTTTTACTTACCTTTTTAGCAAAGAATCTTTTTAAAATAGCACTGGAATATAAGGTCTTCTATGTAATAGGATTCGTAGTGCTATCTTACAATGTTGTTTTGTACTTCTGGTTTAAGTATAGCCAAAGGGTGTGTAAGGGCGAGTTATGTGTACACTATGCCCTAATATCGGCACATATACAGATTGTATTAGACATAATTTCGCTTGGATTTTTGATTCACTTCTCTGGTGGTGTTGAAAGCCCATTTCTCTATGTATTTATATTTCATCCTATATTTGCTACGGTTATACTTACAACACCGTCTGCATTTTTTTATGCCCTGCTTTCAATAGCAGTTGTGGGTATCATTGCTGTAGGTGAAAGTCTTGGATTCCTTGAACACCACCATTTAGAAGGATTCTTCAAAGCCGAAAACATTGACTCGCTTCTCTTTTCCCTAGGTACATTTCTAGCTTTTATTTTGATTCAGTTTACTGCAGTGGTAATTACATCTGTTATTATGAGTGAGCTGAGAAAGAAACAAATGGATATTGAAAATATCAAAGGGGAGCTCGAAGTAAAGAATGAAAAACTCAGGAAAAAGGATGAGATGCGCCTCTTGTTCCTTGCCTCCGCAACACATGATCTGAAGTCCCCACTCAATACAATCACATCCTATGTCCAGAGCCTTCTTGAGGGGTATATGGGTGACATATCAGAAGAGCAGAAGAAAATTCTTGGCAGAATTCTTGTTAGGATTAATGGATTGAGACAGCTTATATCCGATGTGCTAGAACTAGGTGAATTCGAGATGGGAGAGGAAAAGGATATAAGAAAGGAGTGTTTTGATATTGTTAAACTTTTAGAACAGTCTGTGCAAGAATTCATTCCACAGGCTTCTCAAAAGGGGATTACAATCTCTTTTGAAAAACACCCAGAGTCCTGCATCGTTTGTGCAGACCCAGTTAAAATAGATGAGGTTATTCATAATTATCTATCAAACGCTATTAAGTATAACAAGGAAAATGGCTCGGTAGTTATTAAAGTCGAGATTATATCTGATTTTGTAAGGGTTTCTGTCTCCGATACCGGTATTGGCATAAGAGAAGAAGAGATTCCCAAGCTTTTTACTGATTTCTTTCGCTCCCAGGATGTAAAGAAATCAGGTATTGAAGGGACCGGCCTTGGACTTGGGATTGTAAAGAGGATCATTGAGCGTTATAATGGCAGGGTAGGTGTTGAGAGTGTATATAAGAAAGGTTCAACGTTTTTCTTTGAACTCCCCCGTTGTACAACTTAGAAGAGTATGGAACAGGAGCAGCTACCTGATGTCTCTCTGTCAAATGCTGTGGGGTCGAAGGAGGGTTCTGTAAAAAGATCTATGTCTTCTTCTAGATTGTTACCATAATCATATTCAATATTTCCTGTGTCGGCTTTAAAATCTATATCAGATTTTAGGGCATCCTGTGATGTATCATGACCCGCATCCATCCCTACATTTGGGTCGTAAATAACAATAGGTATATCCTCGGGTTTTACACATTGTCCTTTATAACACTTCAAACCCTCAGGGCAATCTATATATACACATGGATCATCCACACAATTCCCCGTGTTTTGGTCACATACTCTATTAAAGGGACATCCTCCCATATAGCACTTGTCGTTATAGCATTTTCCCTCTGAGCAGTATTGATTTGCTTTGCACTTAATCCCATAACATTTATTTGGAACGCAGTTGCCATAACTATCACAATAATGATCTACGGGGCAGTTTACAAAGCCGCAAGCCTTTACACATATTCCATCTCTACAGAACTCATCACTTTTACAGTTAATGGTGGCACATGGATCAGTAGTGTTGCAATACCCATCTTTGCATATATAGCCTTGTGGGCAACCCTTTGTATAGCAAGAGACTTCCACGCACACACCATTTTTACACTCAAATCCATTTTTGCACGGAGACTCCACCCAGCTACCAGACTTACAAACTAACCTTACACCATTTTCGCATTTGGAATTCCCTTCGTTACACGGTATTGGTTGGCAAGTGCCATTTTTACATATAAACCCCTCAGGACAGTTTATCCCCAGGCAGTCTACCATTGCTTCGGGGACACATATCATGCCTTTACTTAAATTTTTGCAAGTGTATCCTTTGGGACATTCATTTGCTTCGCAGTAGGACATACAGGTGCCGATTATACATATTTTATTCCCTTCACATGGTGCGAGGTCGTCAACAAATCCATTGCAATCATTATCTTTTCCATCACAGATCTCCGTTGGTGTTGGTCCGCACTCTCCGCAAGCATTGTTAGGCCTTGGACCATCACACGTCTTAGGATCATACACCCCATTGAGACAATATTCATACCCGAGCCCACATATGTCTTTACATTCTCTCTTTAATGTATTACCTAAATCGTCTTCGTCAGTTGAGCCGTCACAATCATTATCCTTGTTGTCGCATGTCTCCTGAGAAGGTTGAACTAACTGATCACATAAAAGATTTCCATTGATATCACACTTCCATATACCGTCTTTACAAACGCCAGGCTTTTTAGTATCACATGGTTTGCCTTCATTTCCGACCTCTGGAATCTCATTCCCTTGGGCATCTCTACAAGGTCCCCACACCCCGTTCCCACAATATTTGAATCCCTGTTTGTTACACATCCCCGAACAAAGCTGTGGTTGAATCCTATCGTCTATCTCTCCATTACAGTCGTTGTCTCTACCATCGCAAATCTCTTGAGAGATGATCATAAGTATATCGTTTAATGCTTTGTTGAGCTCTGCAGCGTTGTCACACTGATAGTACTTTGGATTACCGCTTCTTGGATAACCTCCCGCAACGGCCATATTGTCTAGAGTGTTTGGATCTACGCCAGAGCCAAAACCGACTACAAAAACGCCGATACCTGAGTTATACAGCTGTTTTACAGCACTTACAGGCTCTCCTGTTGGATCCGAAGAGCATGTATCCATACCATCTGTCATAAGAAGAACAAAATTCCTTCTATTCAGTTCATGAATACCTGAGTAGTTGTTCATAGCCTTAAGAGAGGAGGCTAGAGGTGTAGAGCCTCCCGGGCCATTGCTTGAGATTGTAGACATGATTTGTGAAGCTGTATTATCACCGATGTGAACAAGGACCTGTCCTGTCTGACACCCGTCTGTCCACGGGAATAAGGCTAACCCAAATCTTATCTTGCTTGAGAAGTTGTTCAGAACAGTTTGGATAGCGTTTTTTTGAATATCCCATTTTCTCCCACCTGGTATTACTTCATCCATGGAGCCAGACTTGTCTACCAGTAGTAAGACATTTGGATACTCGCAATTTGGATCACCGCCAGCACTCAAAACAGATGAATACCCCACAAGGAAGAAGAAAAGAATCAGATGATGAAAATTACCTTTCATTTTATCCTCCTAACCTAAATATTATATCAGAGAAAGAATGGAAAATCAAAGTGTGTGAAAAGAGTTAATAAAATGGGACTCTTTGATCTTTTTAATATGTTGAGAATGAGTGGCGAAATAGAATACAAGGATCTCCGTAAAAGTTTTAGATATGATAGCCTACCTGGGGTGTTGGATGCAATATGAGAGAGTGTTGTTTGGTTAGGAAGTTGTATTTCAAAAAGAGAGGTTAATCAACATTATGGTTAAGAAAGGTATTTTTGGGCTGGGGTGCAAAAGAGAGAGATTTTTTTATTGAACTTAGTAAAAATTGTAGGTAAGAATTAACAACAGGGTCTTAAAGAAGGATTTGACAATGAAAAAAAGTAGGCTATCAATAATGATGATATTTTTACCACTACTGGTTTTTGGACAATCTTCCTGCGGTAGCAAAGAGATTGGGACTAAAACAAACCCTGTAATAATTGAAATCCTCACCCCACACAGACTATCTAATGTGATCAAACACATTGATGTTATAGCAAAGTTTATTGCGGAGGAAAGTGGATTGGAGACAGCAATTTATGCCCCGCAAAAGAGCATAGATTACATTAGAGCACTTTCTAATTCTAGTAGGAAGGCGGATGTGGCTATTCTCAATGATATCGGATATCTATTTGCAAGTGATGAATACGGAGCAAAGGCAGAGTTGATCGTCCTAAGGAGAGGGGGAGTTGGAGAAGAAATTACATCTTATTGTCCTGCTATTATCTCAGTTAGCCTTAGATCAATTGATGAGCTAAATGGAAATGGTATTGCCTTCTCCGATGAATATTCAACAGCTGGATACTTGATACCCTCTTATGTATTAAAGGAGAGGAACATAAGTGTGTCAAAAAGGTTATTCGCAGGAAGCTATAGTGAGGCTATAAGATTGCTTCTCCTAGGCAAGATTGAATCAGCAGCTATTTATACTTCTTGTAATTCTATGAACAATGAATTAGATGCACGTAATCTTGTATTGGAAGAATTCCCAGATGTATTTTCCAGGACAAATATAATTTACAAAGCACCCCCTGTGCCTAATGAGCCAGTAGTGTTTAGGAAGGGTCTGTCAAATATGCTCAAAGAGAGGATAATCTCTGCTCTTTTGAAATGTCCTGAAAACAGAGAGTGTAGAGATGCCCTGCTAGGAGTTAATAATATTGTTGGATTTAAGAGGATTACGGGGGATGAATACAATGCACTTCGAAAGGTAATTAAAGCATTAGAAAAGGATACAGCAGATTTGATCCCCGGGGGTTGGATCTTGAAAATAAAAAACAACCCAGAACTACCCAAGACAGGTAACTAGGTCGATGGTTATTATACGTCTGTTATACTAAGAGTTCTTACCCTATCATGTGATTTTTTGGGGGAAGTAATTTTGAAGAAGCAATCTGAAAACCTCTAAATGGGTCTTTCAATCTCTTGGGATAAGGTCTCTTTATCAACTCTTGTGTTTGTTTAGGGTCTGTCTTGTAATTCTGATCCGCCTTGCTATTTCAGCATCAATTTTAGTGATTTATAATGATATTGAGTATTTGCTTTTTGCGGTTCCACTGGTATAACAACAATTGTCAACCACATTGTCAACCTAAATAAAATTCATTTGTCAACCCAGATTCAACGGCAAATGTTAAATTATGCAATGGAGTCAATATAAAAATACTGTACTGTTGTACATGTATGCATATTGATACACTTTCACCTAATTGTTTGATAAGAGCACTCATTCCCATAATCTCCTTCTTCCGAAAACGATATTTCGTTGCTTTTAGTTACGATAAATCTATTGAATTGACTTATTTTCTAATTTTAGTTATTAAATTTGTTAATAATAGGAGGAACATATATGAAGAAAATGCTTCCGAAGAGCTGGAATGTTGCCTTTAAGTGTACTTACAATGATGGAGGAGAGGATAAAGAACAAGATAAACTTGGATTTAAAGATACTTGTTCTATCACGAATATCACGCAAAACATAAAAGCAAAGAGAGTCTGGTGTAGCAATAAAAAATGTGGTTGTCACAAATATTTTAACAGCGGATTTAAAGGGAAGGCACCTGAAAAACCTTGTCTGGAAAGTCACTTGTTTAAAGATTGGACTTTTGATAGTGGAATGTATCATAATAGAGTGGGTAAGGAGGGATGTGGAATTCCGTTTAAAAGAAATGTAAAGAAGAAATTTGCGATTCTTACAACCAGATTTCCTAAAGATAAAGAAAAGGATAGAAAAGTAATAGGTTTATTTAAGATTGACAGAGTTGAGCATAATAATAATAATGAAACATTTTTTATATCCGAAAACAAAAAGACTCGTATCGAGTTGTCACAATCAGTAGCAAAAAAAATCAATTTTTGGGATTTTTATAAAAATAATAAGGGTGCAGCAGCGTGGGGGACTGGTGTTTTCAGATATCTGTCTGATGAACAGGTTGCAAGTATTTTAGAGTATATTAGGGCTATTACAAGTGGTGAAATAAATCAAAAGGTTTCTAATATTTTGAAAAGTGATTTTAATAATGTACAACCAAGAATGATAAAGACTGAAAAAATAGAAAAAATTAATAGGGAATTCGATATTAATAAGAAATATGGATTGGGAGGAGAAGGAAAAGATCATAAGAAACTTAAACAGTGGATATTGGACAATCCAGAAAAAATAGGTATGAAAAATATTAAAAATAAATTTGAGGAATATCCATTTATGTCAGGAGACAGAGCTGACATATTATTCGAACATAAAGATGGTAAATTCTCAGTTATAGAGGTTGAAACAAGTGAAGCAAAACCAGGTTTTTTGCAAGCCTTAAAATATAAGGTTCTTAAATGTGTCGAGATCGAAGAAAATATAGTTAGCGATGTTGTAAAAGCGATTATAGTTGCATGGGAAATAGATGATGATACAAAGCAGCTTTGTAAAAAATATGGGATTGATTATATCGAAAAGAAGATATGATTAAAAGGAGAAAATAGTATATGTGTATTGAAGAAATTAAGAATTCAATAATATCTACATATAACGAATATATTGAAGACAACAATCAAATCCCTAATTTCTTCGTCCCTTGGTTTATTCATAAAAAGTTTCAGATAAGCCTTGTTGATGCGTTGCAGTATAGTTCATCCGGAGCTGAAGATACAGGAAGATACGATTGTGGCATTGATGGTTTTTTTATTGAAAGTATTGGAAACGACAAGTATCGATTGTGGATTTTTCAAGGCAAGCTTACTGATGATAGAAATCTAATTTTGAAAGGATTTGATGATGTTGTAAAGGCAAGTAAAGCTATGAGAAATATATTAATGAATCAAGATACAGGACAAGTGCGAGAGAATAATGTTATAGTGTCTTTACGGAGAAATCTTTTCGTAAGTGGTCAGTTAATAAGTATCGAAGAGATTGCATTTTGTTTATTGACTGCGGCTGATATTGATGCAATTAGTATGGACAAAAGATACAGGGACAAGGAAAACAAGACAAATAATGGCATTGCTGAAAATATCGGACAGGTTAATCAGGTTAATAATGTAAATTATAGATATAGTTTGTCTTCATACGGATCAAATCATCTGAGAGGCTACATAGGAGTAAGACAAACAATAATGGGTGAAAATCAAAAAATAAGATTCGAAGGACAAGAAGTTATAATAAATGAAAATATAAAATTTTTTGTTGGTTTGACATATCTGTCCGATTTAATTAGTCTATATGAGAGATTTAGGAATAACTTATTTGACAAAAATGTAAGATTTTTTTTAAGAAGGCAGGCAATAAAAGAAGAGAGTGCCTCGAGCAAGATAAAGGAGTCACTAAGAAAGATATGTGTCAACAACCAACTAAGCGAAAATTTGTTTCCTCTTATGCATAATGGTGTATATATATATGCCTCAGATGGGCAACAAAATAGTGAACAAAAAGAATTCATTTTAATACCAGGTAGCTCAGGAATTTTCATATTAAATGGCTGTCAGACTATCTTCAGTGCATATTCATTTCTTGTAGAAGAAGGGAAGAAACAACAATTTAGCCGAGATAGATGGAACAATATAAAGATCCCGTGTAAAATTATTATAACTGACGATGAGAATCTGACTAATACTGTAGCCATTAATTCTAATAGACAGACAACAATTCAACCATCTGCCTTTTGGTCAAATCATTCAACACAGAGGAAGATACAATTTTTACTATCAGAAAAAGGTGTATATTACGAAAGGCAAGAGGGTGCGTTTGATACAATCAGTAGAGAATTTAATTTTACAAATAATTACCCAAATGGAGTAATTAAAATGGCTGAGATGGCAAGGATTATTGCGGCTGCCAATAAAAACCTCCCTATAGAGCTTGCGCTAAAACCTAATAAAATATTTGATTATGAAGATAACTATAAAAAAGTATTTGATGACCAAATTTTTGAGAGAGAAAATATTGCGGCCATATTGATTTCATTTTACAATATTTACAATGCCATTCATAAATGGATTAAAAGGGACGAAAGACAATATATGAGGGAAATTGAACCAAGCAAGTTTGCTCCTGCATATTTTAGAGTATTGGTGAATATGATCTTTCATAGAAGAAGTAATGATACACTGAGAAATTTGATTGTTAATCACAATAGTAGAGCTTATAGAAATAATCTCAATGATAATGATCTTTATAGGTTAACAAACAATATAGGTACAATTATAAACAACCATATTCAGAATGTAATGAGAGAATATTTCTACATAGAGAGACAAATTGAGAGTGGAAATTATTACGAATGGATTGATCCTTCAACTGAAAGATTAAGAACAGTAATAAGTACTTTTGCACGCAACAGTCGAATAGATGTGTTTGATACATCCATACTTGACTGAGAAATAGATTTATCGACATAGCATCTAATCTGTAAAAGATTACAAGAGGAAAAGAGAAGAAAGACTTAATAAGTTTATAGAAAATCCTACTAAAAAGAAAAATAAAATAATTATTGCTAAAAAAATCCAATCGAACTTGAGCGAGAGCACTAGATAGATATATTACCTGGCACCTGATTTCTCCTAGATATTATTATTAAGAACGTGCTTTATCATAGCATCTATAACGCTATTTGCATTTAGTGGTATAATATTAATATTGGGGTATCTGTTCTTAAAAACTCTAAATATTTCATCTGCAAATCCCTGTCCGATTGACTTTACGTCGTCAAAATCTAGAATTATCTCTTTGAAATTTTCAAGTCCTGCTAGCAACCTCTTTGCCTCTGATCTAGATATTAGATCATCTCCGTATAATTTAACTTTTGCCGTTGTTGTGGAAAATTCATAATTAAACTCCTCTTTAGAGTAAATATCAAATATGTCTTTTAATCTCTTTTTTGAGTATCTTTTTATGTAAAATGTTACACAGGTTCCTTTCAGATATCTGTTCTCTTTTACAAAAATATCGGATTTGAGATTATCAAAGATTACTTCTAACCTGTGTGATCTTATTATAAACTTGTCAGAGACTTTTGATGAGAAAAATATACCTTCCCCTGAATGTCTGTCTGGTTGAGTAGTTTTCTTTCCTTTAATAATTTCCAGGTAGGCATCTAATTCGTTTTGAAGAGAGAATTTACTTCTTAATGATTCAAAAACTCCTATACCATAATCTCTAATTTCACAGAGTATTTCTTCGTCATTGATTTTAATTATAGTGCTTAAAACGTCTGATTTTGAGTGGTCAATGACATTGTTAACCATTTCAGTAAAGACATAGTGAAAAATATTATACACATTTTCCTTGAGAAGATTTTTTAGCCCCAAAAACATATCTACTTTGTTAAACAGAATATCCTCTTTTAATCCACTAACATTTTCAATAAATCTTCTTCTTATCTCCTTATTAATACAAGGTATTTTTGAATCAGAAGTATAAAATCCATCCCTTGTATTTCCGCATTTGAAGATCAGCCCAGATTTTACCATTGCCTTAAGGTGCTTGTTGACTGCCTGTCTTGTAATGCCGAGTTGCCTTGCTATTTCAGCTCCTGTGATTGTACGGCGGTCTATAATAATTTTAAGTATTTGTTCTTTTGTATCCACATTAAAATAATAGCAATTGTCAACCATATTGTCAACCCAAATAAAATTCATTTGTCAACCCAGATTCAATGGCAAATGTTAAATTATTAAGTAAAATCAAATAGATATAATCTACCTGGCACCTAATATTCTACACACCTTTGTCTTATTAACTTTTATTTCCTTAAGCAATATATAAATCTGTTTAACCACCGATTCACTTCTTAAGTATTTCTGGTTGTTCTGAAAAAGAGTTTTATTAAGTTATTCCACAGTCATTTCCCTGAGTACTTGATTCCTCTCTCTCGTAAAATTTTCAATAAATAAGTCAAACCATTCTCTATAATTTGAGTTGCATATTCAAGCAATAGTTTTTCAAAAGTGCTATTCAAATTCTTACTTAATTCTTTGAATCTATCGTCAGTATATAGATCACTATTATTCCAAGTAGACTTTCTCCTCCTTCTCAATTTATCTAAATCAATTAATAACCATTCAGAATGTAAGTCTATTTTTAATACACAGATTATAGGTATATAACCCTTTTCTTTGTATTTCTCTAATCCTCCAAAGTCTTTCTCTCCTATTTTTATGGCATCTCTACTGGTAGTTTTTACTTCTATGGCATATTTAAACTCATCAAGATCAACAACGATA
Organism: Deltaproteobacteria bacterium; assembly: GCA_026416535.1. Classification (GTDB taxonomy): domain Bacteria; phylum Myxococcota; class SpSt-1050; order SpSt-1050; family SpSt-1050; genus SpSt-1050. The sequence continues at coordinate 14,371 of JAOAFA010000060.1, read as the reverse complement.
TCGACTCCTTCCACTAAATTTATAGTGATGTACTTAGCTTCACAATTTAATAAATGGTGAAAAGATAACGCTAACATGCATTGGAGTATTTTTCCTGTTTCGCTTTCATTATGTTTGTTTATAATTTCTACGAGGGAGTAATATGTGTCTGTTTTCATATCCTTTTAAACTTCCTCTTTTATTATAGGACCTTTGAGTGGATCCCAATCCTCATATACATATTTCTTTTTCTGTTTTGCTATTTTCGAGAGGAGGTAATTGTGTAACTCCCCATCCATTGTAGAAATGATAATGTCCTTTTTTTGTGAAACTTTGTCTAATATTTCAATAAATCTTTCTTTCTCATTGGAGCTTAAACTTTGTGAAGGGTCGTCCAACATGATGAATCCAAATGGTAAGTTTTCACATAGAGCTAAAAATACTGAGAGAGCTAGTGCATTTAAATTCCCCTGACTTAGGATCGGAATTACTGATTTTCCATCACTATCTTTTATCTCATAGCTATTTTCTTTAACCTCGAAAACTAATTCTTTAATTGCTGGATGATTTGTTATCTCTTTGAAATACTGATTAATCTTGTCTTTGACCGTACTGATCGTAGAGTTTACTTCTTTTTTTGAAGCTTCCCTTATTGCACTAATTATATTCTCTAATTTTTCTTTTAATTTAAGTAGATCTTCTTTCTTTTCCTTCATTTTTTGCCATTCTTCTGTGTCTTCTACTTCTCTTGCTTTTTCACGAAGTAATTCCTTTTCTAAAATATCCCCAATTTTTTCAAGAATTAAGATTTTCCTTTCTATATCGTTTAACCTGTCTTGTTTAGCATCAACTGCTTTTTTTATCTTTACCAACTCAGCCTCTATCTTTTCTATCTCCTTCCCAATTATTACCTTTGGGTCTTCGTCTTCTTTTATTTCCCTCTCTAATCTTTCTCCAATTTGTTGAATATTTTCTTTTAATTTTCTCCTGCTTAGTTCTTTATTTTGCTCCAATGACTCTATGTTTTTTATTATCCCCTCTATTTTTTTCTTTTCAGTCTCTATTAAATTTAATTGCTTATTTAATTCTTCAATTTCTAATTTATATTTTCTTTCCCATTCAGTTTTTAGGTGGCTAAGTAAATTCTCAGTCACTTTCCCACAAACAGGACATACGTTTTTATTAACTCCATCTCTCTCTAAATATTTAAAAGCCTTCTCAATTACAGCAGCCCGTAGGTTTTTCTGGTCTTTTTCAAATTCTATTTGTTTAATTCTTTCATCTATCTCTTTTTTCTTATTTTCAAGATTCTCTATTTTACCTTCCTTTTCGATAAAGTCCTTTAATTTTTTTTCTTCGGATTCTGCATGTTTCTTGGCATTTTCATATTCGGTTAGTAAAAGACTTAATTTAGTTTGCCTATCGAATAATTCTTTCTGCCTTTTTATATCTGGCATTTCGCTCCTGAATTTAGTGATATCCCTTTTGATGATATCTATAAACTTCTTTGTAGGTGATTCAGAGGATAAGGTTACAAACTCCTCTGATGGTTCTAATAATAATTCTTTAATAAGATTTTTCAGTTCTTTAAGTATTTCAGATTTATATTTACTTTCCCCAGATCTGTTAATCTCGTCATCACTTACTCCTTCTTCCTTGAGGTTTTGTTTATTCCGATTTATCAAATCTGTCCATGCTTTCACATCTGACTCTATTTTATTTTTAAAGCTATTAAACTCATCTTCTAACTGATCTACTTTAAATTCTTTTTTGATTACCTCTTGTAATGAGTCTAAAAAATTTCTATGCTCAGACAACCCAAAAAGTCTGTCAAAACCTTCATTTCTTACTTTTGGTTCTTCAATTAATATTGCCCTTATAACCTCCTGATGCTGATAAACTCCTACTAGAAAATCTTTGAAGGAGTACCTTTTTAATAAATCCAAATTATCAGTCGCTTCATATTCATCTTTTTTTTCGCTCTTCCACCTCCTTACTATTCTATTCCCATTTTCTAATTCTATCTCTACAAGAGGGTCTTCCTTTGAGGACCTATTCTTTATTTCCCAATCTATTCTTTCCCTTATATCAGTATTTTTACCTATGCAATCTTTCCCGAACAGGCACCATTCTATTGCATTGAGTGTACTACTCTTCCCCTTACCGTTTGAGCCAAAAAAAATAGTTACAGGAGCAAATTCGAACTCTTTTTCACTTACAAATCCTCTAAAGGCTTTAACTTTCAACTTTTTTATTTTCATATTGAACCCCCAAGTCTTTTATTTAATTCATTTTTATATTTTTCAAATTCCGTCTGTATTTCCATCCTCTTTTTCTTTATGAGTTCAGCCATTTTATCTTTGCCGCCATTTTGGAAGGCTTCAAAAATTTCCTCCCACAACTTCTTTTCTTCATCATTCTCTAAAAACTCTTTTACCTCGTCTTTCATAATAAACCCTCCTTTAACATTTTCTCAGTCTTTTTTAAAATTTCTTCACTATCAAAGCTTTTCCATTTAGGTGTACCCTCTGTCCTTAGCATTGCCCACCTTTCCTTCCAGTAATATACAAGATTACTAATTTCATTAAAAGTAATTTATTAGATAACAAATTAAAAGTCAAGTCACTGTATAAGTCAAGGACATTTGCGACATTCCTCTATTTTCAACTAAATACTCTAAAGGGCTTTTTAACCTCAGTGACTTGTGTGGTCTCTGAGTATTATAGAAAATCAAATATTCAGCGAGTCTTTGTTGAAATAATGGCTTATCGTGGATGATATCCAGATTTGCTTCAATGAACTCCTCCTGGATGGTTCTATTATACCTCTCAATGTATGTGTTTATCTTTGGACAACGAGGATAGAAAAAATAATGAGGAATCCCTATAGAGCATATCCTGAAATCTCCTGCTGTAGGATCCTCTGATTCTACCAAATATTAGGATATACTCTTGTGTAGTAATTTATTACTCCCTAATGTTGCATATGTGTTTTATATTTTCCAAGTGCTATATAACTTAAATGGAAGTGCCTTTGGATGTCCTTTTGCCATAAGTAAAAGTATATCTCAAAGAATTCTCCCATTTTTTGTGGTTGGAATCCTATAATACACACCCAAACGCAACCTTTAAGAAAATGAAAAATAAATGTGTAAAATAACTAACCCATACTCATTCGCCTCCTGAGGTCAAAAGGGCTTAAGGTTGTAATCGAGTATCCAGGAGATGAAGAGTCTATGAGGCCATTTGATAGGATAGCCCTGGGGTAATGTTTATGGCACAGTTATTGAAAGGTATATATGGATTTGAATGTTGAGGGGAAGTGAAGGAGTAGTTTCTGTATAATGTGTATACTCGGTTTATAAACAAAGTTAAAGAAGTACAGGGAGAAATAGAGGGGATGTTCATAGGATTGATAGCGAATAAGAGTAAAAACTGAGTGTGTGTAGGGAGAGATAAAATAGAAGGAGGGAGAAGACTTTTCACTTATGAAATGAATCGGGCAACAACATTACTTATGAAAATAAGAAATGAGATTTATGAGTTACTGTTTAAACTTATAATAGATTTTGCTTCTTTATATCCCGCCACTAGCAATGTTATCCGCTTTACTGGGGCATGCATGAATGTTATAAATGGAAATTCTTCGTCTCAGTCTGTAACTTTGAATAAGAGACTTAATCATAGTGATGAGTAGGATTATTTATAAGCCCTTTTGCTCATATTATGACGGGAACACAAAAGACTCAATTATATGGTTTACAAAAATATTTGGAATTGATAGGTGGGGGTAGCTGTTATATATAGAGGTTCTGGATATAATTCTGAAAGGAGTTGAGTATGGAGTTTAATATCACTGAGATAAATGAGTATATAAGAAGGGAGTCTACTTTTATTGAGTCTATTGTGGCAGAGACATCGAAGGTGATCGTTGGACAAAGGCACCTTATAGAAGGTATTATAATAGGGCTTCTAACCGACGGGCACATCCTCGTAGAAGGAGTCCCTGGTCTTGCCAAGACAATGACTATAAGGGTCATATCGGATATACTAGATCTTAATTTTCAGCGAATTCAATTTACCCCGGACCTACTGCCTGCTGATATCATAGGAACAATGATTTATAATCAAGCAACTGGAAGTTTTATACCTAAGAAAGGACCTATCTTTACAAATATTGTTCTTGCTGATGAGATCAATAGGGCGCCGGCAAAGGTTCAATCAGCTCTACTTGAAGCTATGCAAGAAAGGCAAGTGACTATCGGAGATAATACATACAAACTGCCTTCCCCATTTCTTGTTATGGCAACACAAAACCCAATCGAACAGGAAGGCACGTACCCTCTTCCTGAGGCACAGATCGATAGATTCATGTTGAAGTTGAAAGTCGAATATCCTTCGTTGCAGGAAGAAAAAGAGATAGTCAATCGCATGACAACCTCGCGATTCCCGGAGTATCAGAAAAAGGTAATTACCCCAGAGGTATTAATCAAAGCTAAAGAGGCAGTTTTTAAGATTTATGTAGATGAGAAGATTAGGGACTATGCTGTATCAATAGTATTTGCCTCAAGGAAACCAGAAGAATATGGACTAAAGGGATATTCGCAATTAATAGAATACGGCGCATCTCCAAGGGCATCAATATATCTAATCCAAGCTGCTCGTGCCCATGCATTTATAAGAAGAAGGGGATATGTAACTCCTGAAGATATTAAGTCAATTGGAATGGACGTATTGAGGCATAGGATTATACCATCGTTCGAGGCAGAGGCAGAGAATATTACATCCGAAAAAATAATTCAAAAGATATTCGATACCGTAGAAGTTCCATAGTATGTTGACGATAGAACTTCTAAAAAAGATACGGAAAATAGAGATATCTACAAAGAAGGCAGTTAGTGAGACTTTCTCGGGACAATATCACTCTGTTTTTAAAGGACAAGGAATAGAGTTTTCTGAAGTAAGACCATATATAGTTGGAGATGAGATAAGATTTGTTGACTGGAATGTCTCCGCGAGACAAAATTCCCTTTTTGTTAAGAGATTTGTGGAGGAAAGAGAGTTAACGGTCTTCATAATTGCTGATGTCTCTGGTTCTACCCTATTTGGTTCAGCATCTTCTTTGAAGTCAGAGATAATTGCCGAGATATCCTCTATTCTCGCATTTTCTGCTATAGATAATAAAGATAAAGTTGGTGCCATCCTGTTTTCTGATAAGATTGAAAGATATATTCCACCAAAAAAGGGACGCAAACATGTCTTATCAATAATCTCTGAGATAATGTCACACAAACCTCAGAGTTTTAAAACAGGCATCGATAATGCACTGAGGTATACTTTAAACACACTTAAAAGAAGATCAGTGATTTTTTTATTAAGCGACTTTATAGACAGCGGCTTTGAGAAGAGCATCTCAATTGTATCCAAAAAACACGATCTCATTGCAATAAGATTAATAGATCCCTATGAGACAGGTGTTAATCTCCCATTTTACCTAACTGTTAGAGATCCCGAAAGCGACGATGAATATATAATAGATGTTATGCGGTACCAAAATAGCCAATACATAAAGAGGTTTTATCAGGACTTCTCTACCAAGATTTCCGATATCTTCAAAAAAAATGACATTGATTACCTAGAGGTAGACATATCACAAGATTATATAGCACCACTTACAAAGTTTTTTAAGATGAGACAGAAGAGGAATGTAAGATAAGATGTTTAACTCTTTGAAATTTACCTTCTTGTGTCTTTTTTTGTTCTTATCTATCGAAGAGAGTTACGCGGATTGCATTATAAATGCGCGAGTAGATAAGAGTTCTGTGATTGTTGGTGACGAGATTCAACTTACCGTTGTGTTAAAATATAAAGAGGGTGATTATTGCAAGATTCAAGACAATGTGGAATTTGAAAAATTCAAGATCCTAAGAAAGGATTTAAAATCTGAAAAGGGTGATGGGCAGATAAGCGATACTTACACCTTTGTCCTAATACCCCTTGAACTTGGGGAAGTTTTTATAAAACCAGTTCAAATACAGACCTCAATAGATGCCGGATTTGCTGATGACGAGGGGTTCTTAACAACACCCGAGATAAAAATAAATGTTCAGGGAGTAATCGACAGTGAGAAAGAGGCCAAGCTCAAAGATATACTTCCCCCTGAAAAGGTGTACGAAAGGACCTATATATTACTTTATATACTTGCGCTCGCAATTGCAATAGCAGTATTTGTATATTTACTTCTCAGATATATGAGGAAGAGGCATGCGGTTAGACAGGTATCTGAAGAAAGCAAAATTTCTGAAGTCCACATAAATCCATATGAAGAGGCAATATTGGCCCTAAAACTCGTGGAAGAAGAGAGGCTAATCTCAAAATCTATGTATAAGGAGCTCTACCTCAGACTAACTGAGATACTCAAAAGGTTTATCGAGAGGTTCTACGGATTTAATGCTGTTGAGATGACAACATACGAACTTACGATTTATTTGATGGATCATCCTCAACCAAATCTAGACCTTACTGAATTGAAAGATTTTCTATCAGTAGCTGACCTAGTTAAATTTGCAAAGTTTGTGCCGAGCGCAGAATCTGCATATAGAGATTTTAATATTGTTCGTAATATCATAGATAAAGCTGCTAGACGAATTGCCAGTTCAACAGATGCTGAGATAAATAAAACATGAATATACTAAATATAAGATTTGAATATCCATACTTTTTACTGATTACGATTCTAATAATTGTGTTTTCGCCATTATTGTATAAGTTAATTAAGAAGAGGAGGCCTGCAGTTCTACTTCCGTATGCGTCACGCATTAAAGGTATAAAAGGAATCGGTATCAAAAAAAATGATTATTCATTTATTTTGCAGATTATAATTCTAGTCTTACTTTCAATATCATCAGCTATGCCAAGGTATGTAAAGGGTGAGTTCAGATATTTTACAGAAGGCATTGACATAATGATAGTGTTAGATTGCTCTACCTCAATGGAGGCATTGGATTTTGATCCCAAGAATAGGATTACAGTTGCAAAAGAGGTATTTAAAGATTTTATTGATTCACGCAAAAATGATAGAATCGGACTTGTCGTATTTGCGCGACAGGCATATACACAATCTCCTCTAACACTTGACTATAAAGCACTAAAATCTCTGATTGATCCAATAAGAACAGGGGTTATCGAGGATGGAACGGCAATAGGAAACGCCATCGCTGTAGCTGTAAATAGATTGAGAGAATCTCAGTCAAAGACTAAGGTGATATTCCTTGTGACAGATGGAGACAACAATGCAGGTAATATCTCTCCTATAGAGGCTGCAGAATTGGCTAAAAAGTTTGGAATCATAATATACCCTATTATGATAGGCAGAGAGGGACCTGTTCCATATCCTGTGGGAAAAGACTTTTTCGGACGGACTGTCTATAAAAATGTGGAATTTACAACTAACCCAACCTTGCTAAAAGAGATAGCAGATAAGACAGGTGGAAAATTTTTTGAGGCAAAAAATTACGAAGAATTCAAAAACACATTTCATAAGATATTAGATGCATTAGAAAAAACAAAATTTGAGGAGACAAGTGTATATGAAAACACAATTGATCTTGGATGGTATTTTCTTTTGTTATCATATCTCCTAACCATTGTGCTGCTCTTTGCAGCATCTCCACTCAAAAAATTTCCATAACTAGCACTTAATTACTTGATTTTTTTGAATTTATCTGTATAATATTTACCCTCAAGGAGGTTCTTGTGAGCCATACAGATAACAACAGGATCATAAGATTAGGCATAATAGGAAGTGGATCATTTGTCCAAAGTGATTACCTTCCCAATTTTTCAAAGATAAACGGTGTCAAAATCTCGGCTATATGTGGCAATACTCCTGAAAAGGTTAAATCCCTGACCTCTAAATATGGTATTCCAGGGGCATACACTGATTGGAGAGATATGCTAAACGTGGTTCCCTTAGATGCTGTGGCTATAGCGACACCAAATTATTTACATGATATTCAAGCAATAGAGGTTTTAAAACATGGTTATCATGTGTTTGTAGAGAAGCCGATGGCTATTACACTGGGTCGTGCCAAAAAGATGGTGGCCCTTGCAAAGGCGTCAAGAAAGATCCTTATGATAAACCAAAGCAAGAGATTTTCACTTCCATTTATTACCGCCAAAGACTTTATAATTAAGGGTGGAATTGGAAAGATTTATTCAATCAACTTAAGGATTGCACATAGTGGACCAGACTCTGATGAAAAAAGAGGTGATTGGTTCTTTGACAAAAAACGCGCTGGAGGAGGTGCCATATTGGATCTTGGTATTCACATGGTTGATTTAGCTAGGTATCTTACAAATGATGACATAATTGAATCGTACAATGTGGCAACTCAGCTGGTCAAGAGAGGCGATGTGGAAGATAATGGTATCTTGATAGCAAAGACGAAAGAAAATATTGTCTTATCGGTGGAGGCTTCCTGGACGTCGTTCAGAAGTGAATGTTTGGCTACTATATATGGTGAAAACGGTGTACTATTCGTGTCTGAACTCCCAGAACAAAAAGTAGAGTTTACAAACACAAGGGGAAAGAAAGAATCAATAAGGCTCCTAAGCAAATTACCAGTATATGAGACTAATCCATACCAACATTTTATCTCAAGCATTCGTGGTGAAACAAAGTGCCGAACTGAAGGAAGTGACGTAATTAAAAGTCTGAGGGTTATAATAAAAAAATAGAAAAAACCACATAACATAATTAAACTCACCGCTGTCTGAAGGAATTAAAATTCATACGCTTAATGAAGGTTTTATGGGGGCAGATTCATATCCTAGAAATCAGGTTGTCCATCTTTATTCTTCGATATGCTATTCGGTTAGATAACTCTTGGACAAAGCTGCTCTGCGTTGGATAAAGATTGACAATGCCTCAGATAGGAGTTGGTTTAAAATGTCACTAAATTTGCTCATATAAACATATGGTCTGGATTAAGCTTTGGTCGATAGACAATAAATGGTTTTAGGCCAGAGCAGAGGTGTTAGGTTTTAAATTAATCTTAGTATGGATTTTTATTATTTGAACCAATTTTTTTCTTCTATAAAATGTAAATTCATCTTTCTTGAGTCGAAATAAACACAAATAACTTTTCAACACTTTTGCTCTCCCTTTCAAAGTTTAAATGTGATAGAGGAATTTCTTTACATGGATTTTTACATATATCCCCTCAACAACGTAAAAAAACTCTATATCGCGAATATCCGAGTAAATAGGCATATAAAGTTCAAAAGTTATTGCAATAGGTAATTCAAAATGTTAGTAGATAACCATTTTTTATGGAGAGTGGTAGAAGTAAAAAACGTTTCTATGAACGCATTTACGATTTATTTGATAAAACAACTTTTTATCTAGGACCAGATCTAATATTCTTATTTATTTTGATTGCCGTCCTAGTTATTCTAAGCCTAGTGTATGGAAACAGGAAATTTACACCTGTTAAGAAGAGTGTAGTAGTTCCCCTTGTAGTCTTTTGTGGACTTTTGTTCTTTGGAATCCTTGCAAGAGTAAGGTTGATCTTGTCGGGGCAAAAAGAAAAAGTAAAAGAGCTCATTACTCTTACACTCAATATGGCCAGGGATTGGTTTCCACTGCTATTAATAATTCTTATATATGAAAACCTTCATGATCTTACAGACCTAATTCACCCGGAGACATTAGATAAAGAATTAGCAGAGTTGGATTTGTTAATTTTTGGTGTCCAACCCACTATATGGCTTCAGAGGTTTGTTCATCCCCTTTTGAATGATTATATGACCTTCGCCTATGGTCTATATTTTTTTTATCCCGCAACTATCCTAGGTCTTATATATTCAAAAGGCGATTTATTCAAGTTTCGGGAGGTCGCATTATCCTTTGTCATCTGTGTAGTAGTGGGTTTCATTGGATATGTAACTGTTCCAGCAGTAGGACCAAGGTATTTTCTTGCAGATGAATATACCATACCTCTAACAGGTTATATAACCGAAGCAGGTGCGAGGGCGTGGAACTCCATTGAATCAGTAAAGAGAGACTGTTTTCCTTCTCTTCACACTGCTATGAGCACTATCACTCTTGTATATTTTTATAGGTTTAAAAATTTTTATAAAGGTGGAAAGATAATATTCTATCTGGCGCTTCCACTTGTTGTTAGTCTTTGGATCTCCACTGTGTATCTACGCTATCACTGGGTAGTAGATGTCTTCGCGGGTTGGATACTCGCGATTATTTGTGTTAATGTGGCACCCATGTTTATAAGATGGTACTATTATCGTAAAACAGGTAAAAGACCTGAAGTATCAACTGATATCAAGTAATATTTATCGCTTTCTGGATTTTGCTTGCATAATCTCTAAAATAAATCTATTTAACCGTGATTTTACGGAGTAGTTGATGAATATTCTTCGCAAGATATTTCTCATTCCACCAGACTTTTTATTCCTAACCATATTTGGACTCTTATTGGCCTCGATCATCGTAAAGTATGGAGGCTCTCTAAAATGGGTGGATGGCTCTATTGTCCTCCCTGCAATAGGTGCTTCAATAGTATTTATCTGGACAGTCCTCTACAAGACCATAAAAAACAAACTTACCTCATTTTTTGATATAATAACTGTAATAAAAGAATCGGCAAAGGTTTTACGAGACTGGCTACCATTAATTCTGATGATTCTGGTTTATGAAAACCTTAAAGATAAGACAGCTCTAATGGAGAATAAGACCATCGAGTGGAAGCTCGCTGAGATGGATGCAGCAATATTTGGTGGTATTCAACCTACTGTGTGGCTTGAAAAATATACCCATCCAGTTTTAGTGGATATAATGGCTATCAATTATGCATTATACTTTATTTTACCACTCTCGGTATGGTTTACACTCTATCTCATGAAGAATCAAAAGGGGTTTTATGAGGTCTCGACGGCTATGATATCTACATTGTATATCGGATATATTGGATATGTTATATTTCCGGCTGCGCCACCCAGATTTACACTTACCTATGAAGCACCTCTCCCGAGTATATTTCTACACAATTTTCTACAGTCTCAGTGGGACAAGGCAGCAGCTGTAATGCTTGGTGCCTTTCCAAGCCTCCATGTAGGGTTGTCAACACTTTCAATAATCTTCGCATACAGATATAGAAGGGAACTACCTAAGGGAATGCTCTTCTTTTGGGTTGTGACACCTCTCACTGTTGGACTTTGGTTCTCCACTGTCTACCTAAGACACCATTGGGTAGTCGACATCTTTGCAGGATGGCTTGTAGCAATAATGGGTTCTATAATATCGATATTCGGGGTGAAATTCTGGTTGAAAAATAGAAATAGATTATTAAAAAAGGAGGAATAAATGCAGTATAAAAAAAGGGGAAATCTGCTGATAATAAGACTTTTTAAAGGCGAAGATGTCATTGCTGAGATTAAAAAAGCGTTGAAAAAGGCAAATTTTGATAACGGGGTTATCTTATCCGGCATCGGCATGTTAAAAGACGTTGAACTTAGAGTCTTTAAGGGCAAAGGTAAATATTCAATAAGGTCTTTCAAAGGTGACTGGGAGCTTATCTCTTTCTCCGGAAATATTGTAAAAACGGAGAATGATTATATACTGCATATTCATTCCGCAATTTCTGACCACTATTACAAATGCTTTGGAGGTCATTTTGGAGGAGCTATAGTAGCTGTTACATTGGAATTGTTTATAATGAGAGTGCCAGTCAAACTTCTTAGAAAGGTAGAGTCAGATACAGGCCTTTTTGGACTATATCTGCAATAGAGTTATGAACATCTATTCAGATGTGGAATGAAGGTGATTGGAGGAGGATTTATGATAATGGGATTGACCGTTTTCAGAATCAAGATGGGGTTGAAATAAATAACTTTTAATGTTAATAAATTCACGCCTTACTAAGGATATCCTTACCAATTAAAGGAGAGGATTGTATGGAGATGGCATATAAAGCTCAAGATATAGAAAGGAAGTGGCAAAAGATATGGGAGGAAAATTCATCTTTCAGAGCTAAGAATGATAAAGGCCTTAAAAAGATGTATATCCTTGAGATGTTCCCATACCCATCTGGCAACTTACACATGGGACACGTCAGATGCTACGTAATAGGCGATTTGCTAGCTCGTTTCTATAGAATGAAAGGGTTTAATGTACTGCATCCAATGGGTTGGGATTCATTAGGGCTGCCCGCTGAAAATGCCGCCATTAAAGAGGGCATCATGCCTCAGGTAAGGACACCTGAAAATATAGCCAATGTCAAGAAGCAAATGAAGATGCTCGGTCTTTCCTATGACTGGGAAAGAGAGATTGCTACTTATAAGCCCGAGTATTACAAATGGAACCAATATCTATTTTTGAAGTTCTATGAAAAAGGCCTTGTGTACAAGAAGAGATCGCTAGTTAATTACTGTCCCTCATGTAAAACAGTTCTTGCAAATGAACAGGTCATCGAACAAAGGTGCTGGAGATGTGACACTATGGTTACACAAAAAGAGGTTATGGAATGGGCATTTAGGATTACTAAATATGCTGAGGAGCTGTTGAGGGATATTGAGAGGCTTGAAGGGTGGCCTGATAGAGTTAAATTAATGCAGAAAAATTGGATTGGAAGATCCGAAGGTGCATATGTTGACTTTGAGGTCGCAGAAGGTATTGAGTGTATTGAGTGTTCGAGACCTGTTGGTGTCCAGACAAAGAGAGAGAAGAGTAAGCAAAGCATAAGAGTATTTACAACAAGGATTGATACTATATTTGGTGCTACATATCTTGTATTAGCTCCGGAACATCCCATTGTTGAGAGTATTGTCAGAGAGGATAGAAAAAAAGAGGTGAGAGACTTCGTTGAGAAAGTAAAAATGACGGACAGAATTGAACGCACAAATGTGGCTAGTGAAAAGGAAGGGGTGTTTACAGGGGCATACGCAATAAACCCTTTTACAAAGCGTCAGATCCCTATCTACATCGCAAACTTTGTCTTGCCTGATTATGGGACAGGTGCCGTTATGAGCGTACCGGCCCATGATCAAAGGGACTTCCTATTTGCCAAAAAATATGGACTCCCCATAAAGACGGTCATAAAACCCAAGGACGGAGATATCCCCGAGGGAGATAAACTTGATAGGGCATTTGAAGAGCACGGGATTATGATTAACTCGGGAGAATTCTCCGGGCTTACTAGCGAGGAAGGCAAGGTTAGACTTGTTGAATATCTTAAGGAAAGAGGGCTTGGCGAACCTGCTGTTACTTATCATCTCAGAGATTGGGGTTTCTCAAGGCAGCGGTATTGGGGAACACCTATTCCGATTGTATATTGTGAAAGGTGTGGGGAGGTTCCTGTGCCTTATGACGAGCTACCAGTTGTCCTACCAGAAAATGTTCCACTAACGGGTAAGGATGAGGCACCTCTTTCGCATGTACCTGAATTTGTAAATACCAAATGTCCATCGTGTTCAGGTCCTGCCCAAAGGGAAGTTGAAACAATGGATACATTCGTTGACTCAGCATGGTACTTTGCAAGATATGTATCACCACACAATGACAAAGCACCCTTTGATAAAGAGTGGGCAGATTACTGGTTGCCGATTGATATTTACGTAGGAGGACCCGAACACGCCGTACTACACCTCCTGTATTTCAGATTTTTCACAAAGGCAATGAGGGATATCGGACTTTTGTCTATAGATGAACCTGCGACAAAATTACTTACCCAAGGAATTGTCTATAAAGACGGATTCAAGATGAGTAAATCCAAGGGTAATGTAGTATCCCCGGATGATATGGTAGCAAGATATGGTGCAGACTCTGCAAGGCTATTTTCCCTTTTTGCTGCACCACCCGAAAAAGACCTTGAATGGAGTGATCAAGGAATCGAGGGCTCATTTAGATTCCTAAATAGAATCTTCAACTTTACAGTATCTTTTAAGGAAAGTTTTAATGAGATGAGGGATGCGTACAACAATGTAGATTATTCGAAACTTAGTGAAGAGGAGGCAACCCTGTTTAGAGTTGTGCACAAGACCATAAAGAGGGTTCTCACCGACATAGAAGAGAAGTGGCAGTTTAATACGGCGATAGCTGCCCTAATGGAGATGTATAATTCAGCCTCATCCTTTAGGTGGGATATTAAGAATAGAAAGGAAACACAAATACCGCTTCTTTCATTCTTGCTTAGGAATTTTCTGCTGATGTTATACCCGTTTGCCCCCCACCTCGCATCAGAATTGTTCTCAAACATCTTCAGTGATGAAGATATATCAAGAGTTCCATTCCCCAGCTATGAGGATAAATATACCATTGATGAAAAGATACCGGTGGTAATTCAGGTAAATGGGAAACTCAGGTCTCAGATTGAGAT